>JACPMG010000024.1 GCA_016186095.1 Candidatus Sungiibacteriota bacterium
AATCTTCTGCGGACTCTCGGCATCATTGCCGTTCTCGTTGTCCTCATCTACCCGCCGATCCTGGTAGCGCTGACCCGACGGTTGGCGAGTGCACTGGGTCAGGCGCTGGGAGAAGTGGTAGGCCAACTCATCGCGACGGTGAATCCGCTCATCTATCCGGTCGTCGTGATCGCGATCTTGGTAATCGCATACCGGATGATCTGGCGAGGAATCGCCGGAGGAGGAAGGAGGCGGAGATGAACCGACCCGCTGCTATTATCATCCTGCTGGCGCTTCTGATCGCGAGCGCCGGGATTGTCCTCGTCCACTCACGGACTGCGAAGTTCGTGACGGACGATGGCCGGCCGAACCACCAGGCGATCCAGCGCCACCTTGGTGGCGCCGAGCCGTAGGTAGACGCCGCGACCAGTAGTGAACCGACGACAGGGTCCTATTCCCTCCGTCGGTTCTTCGTTTTAGGGAGTCCACCAAAAAGTTTGACTTTCAACCAAAAATGGAGAACTAATATAAACAGCTCGCTCAAGGAGGGGTCTTATGAAATATCACGCAGCCGTAGTAATGCTTCTGCCGTCAATGCAGCTGGAAAAATTGAGTGCCATCAGGAAATTCATGGAAAGAAATGGTATTGGGACCGAGACGTCTCCTCGATACGTAATCCACCGAAATTGCGGAAGGTGTAATACGGCGATACTTTCTAACCGCACCAGATTCTGCTGCCCGTATTGCGGGAAGAAAATCAAAGCTTAATTGCTAGCGGCAGACACGACCAGCGCTGGGGTTTTAACCTAACGCTGGTTCTTTATTTTCAAAAAATCATAACAACCTAAAAATTAAGGATCGCTGCGAAACTTTTCTGTTTAAGAGTTTAACGGTTTAAAAATAAAAGTTGGTGGTCGAGCCCCGCTCTTTTGTAAACAATGGAGGACAAAGTTTGCTTGGTTCTCTGCTGTGCAGAGAAAACTTTGTCCGACTATTAGCGAGTTTCGCCGCTGGAGCGAAACGAGCGTGTTTACAAAAGAGCGGGGCGAGGAAACCACCAACTTACTTTAGCAACCCCCAGAAGTCGCCCCGCACTGAAAACAAGTTTTGCAGGATCCGGTCTGCACCATCATTCCCCCGCACTCCCTACATACGCTATCCGCATATACCAAGGGCTTGGCATCCGGAAGTGTCGCCTGCTTCGTAGGCACCGCTCTGACCATCGCCTCCACCTCTTTGGGCGGCGTTTTTATCCCCAACTCGTCCAAATCCTGCGGCGATAGAAAACGAAATGCCAAGTAGCGGAAAATATAATCGGTGATGGAAGTCGCCACCTGAATCGCCGGATTTTCCGTATATCCTGCCGGCTCAAATCTGCCATAAGCGAATTTTCTTACCAAAGTCTTCAAAGGCACCCCATGTTGTAAAGCAATAGAACTTACAATCGCAAAAGCATCCAGAAGTCCTGCCAGAGTTGATCCTTGCTTGGACATACGGATAAAAATTTCCGCGCAATCCCCGTTCTCGTACATACTGTAGGTGAAAAATCCTTCATGCCCGGCAATGGAAAATTTGTGGGTTTCGGAAGGCCGCGTGGGCGGCAGACGCCTTCTGGTCGCTTTCCCCTCTTTTTTCCCTCCGGCTCCTGTCGAAGTAACATAAGGCTGGGCCGCTTTGGATCCATCGCGATACACGGCAAATGCTTTAAGCCCCAATTTCCACCCCATCATGTAGGCCTGCATAATTTCCTCCACCGTGGTCTCATGCGGCATATTAAAAGTCTTGGATATGGCTCCGGAAATAAATGGCTGTACGGACGCCACCATTTTAACATGCCCCTGCCAGTGAATAGACCGCTTGCCGTTAGCGGGCTTTGACGCGCAATCAAATACCGCTAAGTGTTCCTCTTTCAATCCGGGCGCGCCTTCAATCGTTCCGTTCTTTTCAAGATGATCTAAGATCGTTTTAATTTCCTCTTCGGAATAATTCAGCCTCCTTAACGCCTCCGGGACCGCGGTATTTACAAATTTCATTGTTCCCCCGCCCACCAGATATTTTGTTTTCACCAAAGCAAACTCCGGCTCAACCCCCGTAGTAGCGCAATCCATCATGAGCGCGATGGTGCCGGTAGGCGCTATTACGGTTACTTGGGAATTGCGCACGCCATGTTTTTTACCAAGCGCTAACGCCTCATCCCACGCGCGCCTGGCCCCCTGATGGATTTTTTTATCATACACGCGGTTTTCTCTCACTCTGGCCATGGCATCGCGATGCATAGAAATTACTTCAAGCTGGGGCTCTTTATTGATTTTGTATCCTTCGTACGGGCCCATGCGCTTGGCAACTTCGGCCGAGTAACGATACGCCTCGCCGCACATGAGAGCGGTGATGGCGCCGGCGGTATGGCGCGCCTCTTCGGAATCATAGGGAAGCCCCCAAGACATCAGAAGCGCCCCCAGATTGGCATAACCCAAGCCAAGCTGACGGAAGTTATGCGCATTTTGCGCAATTTTTTCGGTCGGATAGCTTGAGCCGTCCACAAAAATCTCCTGTGCCAGGATCATAACATCAACCGTGTGGACAAAATCACGCACGTTGAAAGTCCCATCCGGATTTAGATATTTAATCACGTTTATGGAAGCAAGGTTGCAGGCGGAATCGTCCAAATGCATGTATTCGGCGCACGGATTAGAGGCATTGATGCGGCCCGTATTAGGACAGGTATGCCAGCGATTGATCGTGGTGTCATACTGCATCCCCGGGTCTCCCGATTCCCACGCGGCCTGCGCGATGGCTTGCATCAGGTCGCGCGCGCGATACTCCTGCGCGACTTTTCCCGACTGGATAAAACGCGTGGAAAATCTCTCGTCGTGCTCCGAGGCCTGCATAAATTCATCCGTGACGCGGACGGAATTATTTGCATTCTGGTATTGGATAGAGTTCCAGGCCTCGTTATTTAAATCATACATGTTGTAGCCGGCAGAAATCAGCGCCTGCACCTTTTTTTCCTCCTCCGCTTTGCAACGGATAAATTGCAAAACGTCCGGGTGATCGATATTCATCACCACCATTTTGGCCGCGCGCCTCGTGGAGCCGCCGGCGGCAATCATGCCGGCAATTACGTCCGCGCCGCGCATGAAAGATACCGGACCGGACGAATGACCGCCTTTAGAAAGCGTTTCCAGTCGCGAGCGCAACGGAGATAAATTTATGCCCGCCCCTGATCCTTTTTTAAAAATCATCCCTTCGGTGTAAATCCACTGTAAAATTGATTCCATGCGGTCTTCAACGGAAAGGATAAAACACGCTGAGCATTGCGGTTTTTCTTCCACCCCGACATTAAACCACACCGGTGAATTGAACGCCGCTTTTTGGTTGATCAAGATATGAGTTAGCTCATCGGCAAAAATATTTGCTTCCGTGTCATCAGTGAAATATCCAAACTTCAGCCCCCATGCACGGGCGGTATCGGCCACGCGCGAAACCATGGAACGCGCGGAGGTTTCGCGCTCCGCCGACCCAATTCTCCCTCGGAAATATTTTGATCCGGCGATATTAGCCGCATTGTCGGACCAAAAATCCGGGAACTCAAGTTCCCGTTCTTCCACGTGATTATTAATCCCGCGTACGGTTATTTTAATTTTTTTCCACGTGATCTCGTCAAAAGGATGAACGCCCTCTTTGGTAAAGAGGCGTTCAAGAGGCAGGTGCGCAGTTTTTATTTTCGGTGGCAGAGATATAGGCGCGTGCGCGGTTTTGGGCATGACTTTGAGACAAAAGCTCTCTCTCATCCGCCCCTCGGGAGCCACCCGGATGAAAGAGAGCTTTTAGAAAAATTTATTGCTCTGTAATATCTCTATATTAATGCGTCCGGGCGCGCCGTCAAAAAATTTCTGTGGATAACTACGAAAGTTTGACAATAAAACAAAAAAGTGTCGTCTTCCGACAACCAAAAACGCCCTTGAACGCTACAAAACCTAACTATTTTCTTATAAAACCATGCGGCGGGAATACCACGGTGAGGAAAGCACTTTCCGGGCGTCACTTCCCTTTCCGCCGCAAAAACGCCGGCACCGTATCCCATTCCGACTCCTCCTGCGGAGACACGCCCTTTTCCTGACTGGGCTTTTTGGCGGCCTCGCGCTCTTCACGATTCAATGGCAATTTCAAATTGGAATTAGAGTTAAACCCGGTAGCGATCACCGTAATCTTCACCTCTCCTTTTTTAAGTTTTTCGTCATGCACCGCGCCAAAAATTACTTTGGCGTCGCGATCAATAGATTCGGTAATAATCTTAGCCGCCTCATTAATTTCATACATGGTAAGATCCGGGCCGCCCGACACGTTAAATAACACTCCTCGCGCTCCATCAATGGAGATATCAAGAAGCGGGGAAGATACCGCGCCTTTGGCTGCGGCCACGGCCCGCTCCTCCCCGGTGCCGTGTCCCACACCCATTAATGCGGAGCCCGCATCGGACATGATGGCGCGAACATCCGCAAAATCAACATTGATCACGCCGGGAGTGATAATAAGATCGGAGATTCCCTGCACAGCTTGCCGAAGCACGTCGTCGCAAATCAGAAAAGCATTGACTAGCGAGGTGTCTTTATTGATGACATTTAACAATCGGTCATTTTGAATGGTAATCAGGGCATCCACGCGATCCTTTAATTGATGCCACGCCTCCTCGGCAATACGTCCGCGCTGCGCTCCTTCAAAACTAAAAGGCCGGGTCACAACGCCAATCACCAAAGACCCTGCGTCCCGCGCAACTTCGGCAATTATAGGAGATGCGCCAGACCCGGTTCCTCCGCCAAGACCGCAGGTAAGAAAAACCATATCCGCGCCTTTCAGGGCCTCATGAATTTCGTCTCTATTTTCTTCCGCGGCCTGCCTGCCCACTTCCGGATTCATTCCCGCCCAAAGCCCTTTGGTCAGATTCTTTCCAATATGAATCTTGTTGCGGGCCTTGGTGAAATGAAGATCCTGCGCGTCGGTATTTATGGTAATAAAATCAACCCCGTTGATTTTATGATCAATCATGCGGGTCACCGCCTTTCCGCCGCCGCCGCCTACTCCCACTACTTTTATTCTGGCGTACGTTTCAATATCGGGTTTAAATTGGGGCATAAATTACTCCGGAAACAGCTTTTGAAAATCTTCGTTCCGACCCACCGCGTCGGAACTCATCGCGTGAGCTCCTCGCTCGTCCCGCTTTCAGCGGGACACCATGGCCGCTCGTCGCTCAAGCGTTTTCAAAAGCAGGTTTCCTTCGTTAGAAACTTCCTAAATGTAGGCTTTAAGCCTTTTTATTTACGCCCCATACGTAGCATGACGGGCGAAAGTATGCAAGAAGCCAAACTAACAACAATTCCACAAGTTATTAACCCCACACATAACTTTTGCTGCGCGAAGCGCGAACGGATAAGCAAAAGTTATGTGTGGGGTAAACAAAAAACCCACAGCTTGTGTGGGATTCACGGAAGCAGCGATTTCAGCCATTTGGCCCAAGCTTTCGAACCCAGACGCGGAGACGTCCTGCCAACCCAGCCGTAACCGGCAACAAAGCTTCGTTGACCAGCCCACTTGAGCGTTCCCAAGACCGATGCCAAGGACGGAGCCATGTCCTCATTTAATTGTTCTAAAAATTCATGCGGCCTACCGAGTTCAACCGGCAGCTTCAGTTCACGTTTGGCCATTTCTACCAATCCCGGCAGAAGAGACGACCCTCCGACAATCACCACGCCCGCAGGCAAAAGTTCTACCCGGTCAATTTTTTTGAGTTCTTTTTGTAAGAGCTCAAAAATATCGCGAAGTCTCGCTTCAATTATTTCGGCCAGCTCCCGCCGTGAGCACGTTTCCTCGCGCGCGCTGGATGCGCCCTCCCCTTCAAGAAATTCGGCCAGATGTATCGTATCGCGCTTAGGAGCCTCATGCGGGAGACACGATCCACAGGAGATTTTTACCCTTTCGGCTACGTCAACGCGGGTGCGAAAACCTATAGCGACATCATTGGTTATGAGATTGCCACCGATAGGAACAACCCCCGCGTGAACCGGCGCGCCCTCTTCAAAAACCATAAAACTTGCCGTGCCGCCGCCGATATCAAGAAGCATAACGCCCAGTTCTTTCTGGCGCTTGTCTAAAACTGCCTCCGCCGTGGCCAGCGGAGAAAAAATGTAATCTTCCACTTGCAGACCGGCCCCTTCCACACATTTTAAAAGATTTTTTAAAAATGAACTTGAACACTCAATAACCAGTACATCCGCCTCAAGCCGCACGCCATGCATTCCTACCGGGTCCTTGATGCCCGCCTCATGATCCACACGAAAATCCCGCGGAATCATGTGAAGAATTTCTCTGTTGGGATTTTTGGGGATAAAAGTCTCCGCGGCGGCAATCGCGCGGCGAACATCCTCGGGCGATATTTCTCCATCAGCCCGCGATACGGCCACCACGCCCCGCGAGGAAGAAACGGAGACATGCGATCCGCCTACCGCGAGCCACACCGATCTGACCGGAACAGCTGCGGCCCTTCTGGCCTCTTCAACGGATTGCTTGATTGCCGATGTCGCATCCTCAAGATCTACAATCACCCCTCGCCGAAGACCCGCCGATGGAATATTGCCAATACCCAAAATCTGGAGGCCGTCTTCTCCTTTTCTTCTTTCGGCCACCACGGTTTGCACCGTCGAAGTGCCGACATCTAAAGCTACGATGATGTTACGAGCCACAATAAACTAAATCCGAAGCACGAAGCACGAAATCCGAAACAACATCTAAATTCCAGTTTACAAAATTCCCGACGTTTAGGACATTTGGATTTGTTTCGAATTTCGATATTCGAATTTCGAATTTTTAATGACCTAGTGTCTGACGAAGTATCTTTTGTTCAAGACGTTCTATCTTAGCAGCCATAACCCGTGATCTTTCATGATGCATTCCCGCCAAATGTAACATACCATGTAAAATCATCCATGTCATCTGGTATTGGTAGGTATTCCCCTGCTCTTTAGCTTCGCGGCGGACAACTGCCGGACACACCAAAATTTCGCCGTAATCAGACCCATGCCTAAAAGAGAGAACGTTTGTTGGCTTATTTTTTTGGCGATAAATATGGTTAAGCCGTCGCACTTCCTGTCGTGAGACCTCTACAACCTTGATATTTTTAGGCAGCTTTTCACGCAGGCGTGATGGTAAAACATTGACTATTTCCTTAGAAGATAATATCATAAAAATGGTATTTCCTGCGGAGGATGCCAATGGTAAAGCTATTGCTCGCGGCCTTGGCCATTCTCGCGGTTTTAATCGCCTATCGTGCTATTGAAGAAAGCAATATCGTCCGCGGAGTAACAATAGTGGTACAAACCCCTGACCGTATGCCAATTCCCTACACCATTGTTCGGTTGGGGACGACGGACGGCAAAGTAACCATCCAGAATCAAACTGATAAAGACGGTAAGCTGAACTTTCGGGAACTCACTAAAGGAACATATTACGTCCTGACCACTCAAGTATACTGTGACGGAGGAAAACGCGGAGTTCAGGCCATGACCATAACTATTGGGCCGGGGCTAAATAACCTCATTCATTACTTCCCCTGCGGATAGCCATCGGTGCGCCCCTAGCGCACTTTTTTTATTGCATTATCTTTTTTACCGCCGCGCTTACTCTGTCCCCTCCCGCCTGGCCCTTGACCTTCTTCATCGCCTCTTGCATCACGCGACCAAAGTCCTTGATGGTAACTTCTCCTAAGACGGAAATAACTTCTTTAACGACTTTTTCGATTTCTTCGTCAGAAATCTCTTGCGGCAGATATACCTCCAAAATTTTGGCCTCCGCAGATTCTTTCTCAGCCAAATCTTGGCGGCCGCCCTTTTCAAATTCAATAATCGCATCACGGCGTTTCTTAACTTCGGAGCGGATTGCCGCAACAACCTCCTCTTCGGAGAGTTCCTCTGCCTTGCCACTTTTAACCCTCTTCTCAAGCTCTTTATTGTGAATGGACGAAGAAAGCATCCGTAAAACAGAAAGGCGAAGCTCATCTTTGCTCCGCATCGCCTCTTTAATATCGTTTTGAATTTTATCCTTCATCCCGTTAGAGATTTAATAGTTAAACCCTTAATAAATGCACTAGCCATCTACAAAAACCTTGCGGACTCGCATAGAAAATTAGTCAATATCTCTAACGGGATTCATCTATCTTTTATCTTCTTTGGTAAGTTTACCGAGTTTCTCGAGGTGCGCGCGTTCTTTGGCCTTTTTGATTCGCATCATAGCGCGCTCCCGCACAGCACGTTTCGTGAGTTTTGACTGATAGAATCTTGTCCTGCGCGCACGGATCAAAACTCCGGAGAGCTGCATTCTCCTGGTAAAACGGCGGAGCATCGCTCCGGTGGTTTCATTTTCTTTTCTTCTTACTTCAACCATATCTTCGGCTACGAAATACGAAAAGGTACGAAACTACGAAACCATATTAATAATCTTTCGTACTTTCGTAAAATTTCGTACTTCGTAGAGAACATCAGACATTTATCTTTCTCTCCTCCCCTCCTCTCCATCCTCCCAAAAGATGCAGATGTAGATGGTCAATCACTTGTCCTCCTTCTCGTCCTACATTAAACACTAACTTATATCCTTTCAAGCCCAGCTCCTCAGCGACTTTCTTTGCCGTATAAATCAGTTTGGTAATAGTATCGCTGTGGTCTGCCTCAAGATGTGCGATGGATTGAATATGGACTTTGGGTACAACCAGAAGATGCACCGGCGCCTTGGGATGGATATCTTTGAAAATTTTTACATCCGCATCTTCATAGACAGTTTCGGACGGGATTTCGTTTTTGGAGATTTTACAAAAAAGGCACTCCATCGTTTGGGCTACGAAATACGAAGCTTTACGAATATACGAAAATTAGATTTCGTAATTTTGTACTTTTTCGTATTTCGTAGCGAAGTCTATTTCTTCAATTTCTTCCTCAAAAACTCAATCAGTTTCTCCTGCGCTATGGTCTCCTGAATCCCCGACTGCACTTCACGAAAAATAATGGTGCCGTCCAGCGCTTCTTTTTGCCCAAGTATTAGAGCCACTTCCGCCCCCAGAAGCTCGGCCGATTTTAACTGCGATTTCACCGAGTCTCTGCCCAGCGATTCCCTGACGGAAATGTCATTTTGACGTAAGAGCTCAAGCAAACCAAAACTTTTTCTTTTGGCTAACTCCCCAAGCTGCGCCAAAAATACTTTTGGCCTCTCCTCTTCGGGCCGGCTAACACCGCCTCCGATGCATGCCGCGACCTTGTCTAGCTGTAAAATCGCGGCCGCCGCATCAATACGTTTCCCGGCGATGAGCTCGCCTGCGCGCGACATCCTGCCGCCTTCCCCAAAAATCACAGCGCTCGTTTCTTCCCCCGTAGCACCCGCCGTGCTTTGTCGAACAGCCAACTCAAAAATCAGCGTCGAGAAAAACGAACCGTCCTTAAAAAGCCGCGAATCAAGAAAATAGGGTACGCGCAATTCATCCAAAAACTCTAAAACCCCCCGTAGATGCTTTTTACACGCATCACACAAAAAGTCAAGCACCTGGGGGGCGTTGTTGCCAACTATTTTGCACTTCTCCTCGCCGCAAAACCATATACGAGCCGGGGAACGCTTCGTGTGCCGTTTGCAATTTCTGCAAAGACGAGCGGCGCGATTTCGCAAATGTGTACCAAGCTGCGAGCGATAGATGGGCCGACACTCTGCGCATCCCACGGCATTTATGCGGATTTCCACGCTGTCTCCCTTCAAGCCAGCATCTACAAGTCCTTTCCAGATGACCTGTATGACCTCTGCCTCGGCAATCGGGCCTTCTTCGCCTATCATCACAAGTCCCCATTCTCCGCGCATCCGAACCTCTTTGCCTCGCGGCGAATCAAGAAAAAACCCCTCCGCGTCAAAAAAGAATTTAAGCGGATGCGGGAGATCATTCATTTTGTGAACGACGTATGCCCGCAAAATAGACAAGGCGCCGGAAAAACGGAGCGCAAATTCGGCGCCCGCCCGAGTCTTACACAAAACCGGCGTCCGCTCATCAAAAAATCCTGCTTTGGCCAGAGGCAAAAATGCGCGAGGTTCTTCCAGAAAGGAGGTGTGTATTTTTTCGAATCCGTAGAAGGCGGCGATCTCCCTAAACTTATCTCTCAATATCCCCAAGAGCGACTCCTGCGAAGGCAGGCGGTCAAATCTGGAAAAAAAATCCGATATGGATGATTTAGGCCTTGGCATCTCTTAGTAGTCTAAAATGGGCCCGGCTACAAAGCCGAACTGTCTCAACGGCCAAGCGCGTAACAAGGCGCGCCCGGTTATAAACCTCTTTTCCAGCGGCCCCCAGACCCTGGAATCGGAGCTGGCGTCACGATTGTCTCCCAGGACGAAAAACTGGTCAGAACCCAAATCCGCGCTGATATCCGGATATGTTAACCGCTCCAAGGGCTCAAGATATGACTCCTCAAGTATAAGACCATCTGGAAAATCCTGGTTTATAATTCTCACCTGCCCGTCTTTTACTTCCACGCGCTCACCGGGAAGTCCGATAATTCTTTTGATGAAAAACTGTCTGGGGTCTTTGGGGTAGCGAAAAACTATCGCCTCACCGCGCTTGGGGGCGCGAAAATAGTATGACGCTTCGTCAACGATCAGATACTCGCGGTTCTCAAAATTAGGCTCCATAGAGGCGCCACGAACAATAAACGGCTGCACCAAAAAATAACGAATAGGGAGGACGATCACCAAAGAAACCAAAAGAACCTTGGCAATTTCCCAAGCTTCTTTACGCCAGCCTCCGGCCTGCGATTTTTCGTCAATACCCGTAACTTGTTCTTCGGACATAAGTATATTATACTTACTTTAAATTAAGAATCAAGAGTCAGGAATTATGGAAATAAATCCTCTTAATTCATAATTCTTAATTCATGATTCTTATCGCGGGCCTCGGTAATCCCGGGGAACAATTTCAAAACACGCGACACAACATCGGCAGAGAAATTGTCGAGACCTTCGGGAAACATCACGACTTTCCTGACTTTCGGTTTGAGAAAAAATGGAACGCGCGGGTTAGCGAAGGAAGATCGGGCAAGGAAAAGGTAGCCGTTTTGCTTCCAGATACTATGATGAATAAATCCGGAAACGCCGTTGGACCGGCCGCACGATTTTTCAAAACGAAATCCAAGGATATTTTTTTAATCCATGATGATGCCGACATTCCGCTTGGCCGCGCCAAGCTATCTTTCGGTAAACATTCCGCCGGACACAAGGGCGTGGAGTCAGTGATGCGGGCACTGAAAACGCGTGACTTCTGGCGATTTCGCATTGGCATCGCGGGCAGACGAGACATACCTGCGGAAAAGTTGGTGCTCAAAAAATTCACGCCGGATGAACTAAAACTTATCAAGAAAATTCAGAGAAAAACTATTGAAGCGATTGAGGCCACGAGCACGGATGGACCGGATTATGCGATGAACAACTATAACTCACAGTAATTGACAAATAGCACAGGGCGTGCTATTTTTGTTTCGGTACATTCATCTGCGGATTCGGGACGGAGGTATCTCATGCTACAGTTCCAAGAGAGAATCAAGAAGCTCCGCAAGGCGATATTTGAAAGACCACGGCATTTTCACGTAATGTCCTCCGGAGATACGGTTCAGGAATGTCTCCGCGTCCTTGAACGGCGGTCGAGCTTGCCTTCAGGCGATCTTTCGGTCTCAAAGCATCCTCGACAGCACATGGTAGCCAGCCTGATGTTTGATGTATGGATGACCGGTCTTGAATCCAAGATATCGGAGCGCTGGCGGACAGAGGGAAAAGGCTACGTTTCTGGCCATATTTCCGAGCCTTTTGAAAGAACCGAGCTTTTCCGTCACCGATACTACGGCATTTTGCATGTTTCCGAAAACTGCCCGGGTGTTTTTGAGGACGGTGTCTGTAGATCTTGCGGCTATCAAAGTCCATAACCAGTCCGCTGAGGTACGCGCCTTAGCGGTTTTATTTTTGAATTTTTCATGCTATTATAGAGTCCGCCATGCAAGAGATGGCAGAACTCTTGATCGCATCCGTCACCCCCCAAAATTTGGAACGGGGCGCTTTGTGGTTTAAAGAAAATTTTGATTCCATCAAACGCGCGCAGGGCTCCAGCCCCTGGTGGAGTAATAATGCGCTGATTATTGAAAAAGACCGGGTTATAAAACTATCCGAATTTCTACGCCGACTTGCTAATTTAGGATACGAGCGGGCGCAGGTCGTGGTAGGCAAAGGACTCGTGGCCGTTCACGGAGGTGTGGTGGAACTTTGGCCGATCAACACCGAAAAACCGTATCTCGTAGAATTTCTGGGGAATACTATCGTTGAGATCAAAGAGAGGCACGATACGGCAGAAAAAATAAAACTCCGGGTCCCTACGCGCAGTATAGAAAAGCTCGCGTCAGGAAGTTTTGTCGTACATGTGGATCACGGGATTGGTGTTTTCAGAGGAGCGCAAAACGAATTTTTTGCCGTAGAATACGCACCAGCAAGAATTGGGGGAATGCCGGACATGCTCTACGTACCCGTAGACCAGAAAAATCGTCTTTCCCCTTACGTTGGGTTGGAAACGCCCCGGATCCACCGGCTCGGAGGATCCGTGTGGCAGACGACGAAACGCAAGGTTAGAGAAGACGCGGAAAAACTTGCCCGAGAACTCTTACTGCTTTATGCCAAGCGCGCACTGGTCAGGCGCGAACCGTACTGGGGCGATCAAAGCCTAGAGGAAGAAATACGCGCTACCTTTCTTTACGCGGAGACCGAAGACCAGTTGCGGGCCGAGGAAGAAATTATGAAAGATCTCTCCGGAGAAACGCCTATGGACAGGGTACTATGCGGAGACGTGGGTTTTGGGAAAACCGAAGTGGCGCTTCGCGCCGCACTTCGCGCCATAACCTCCGGGAAGCAAGTAGCACTGCTCTCGCCCACTACCATCCTCGCCGCTCAGCATGAGAAAACATTTCGCGAGCGGCTCCGAAATCTACCGATTAACGTGCAGATGCTGTCTCGATTAACTCCGCCAAGAGAGGAAAAGGAAATCCTGGAAGATCTAAAAATAGAGAAAATAGACGTTATCATCGGAACGCATCGGCTCTTTTCCAAAGACGTTGTTTTCTCCGCCCAAGGCGGATCCGCCCCTGGCGGAAAAAATCTGGGGCTCGTAATTATTGACGAGGAGCAGCGCTTCGGCGTCAAGCAAAAAGAGCGCTTCAAAGAAATGCGGTCGGAAATAGATATCCTCTCCTTATCCGCAACCCCCATTCCGAGAACCCTGTCGCTCGCGCTTGCCAAACTGCGCGACCTCTCGCTTATAGAAACTCCTCCTCCCGAACGCCTGCCTATCACTACCAATGTTTTGCCCCATTCCAGAAAAATAATTGGGCGTGCCATAAATTTTGAGCTTGAACGCGGAGGACAAATTTACTTTCTTCACAACCGCATTGAGACGCTGGGCGTCATCCGCGAAAAATTGCGAGCGCTGAAAACAAAAAAGCCGCTCCGCATAGCCATGATGCACGGCAGGATGCGCGAAAAGGAAATACTGCAGGCCATGGATTCTTTCCGCGAAAGAAAATGTGATTTGCTTCTTGCCACCACCATCATAGAAAACGGTCTGGATATCTCCTCGGCCAATACCCTGATCGTGGATGATGCGACGCGCCTTGGCCTTGCCGAAGCCCACCAGCTACGCGGGCGCATCGGTCGCGGAGCCACACAGGCATTTGCTTATTTTCTATACAAACCTCGGCATTTGACGGAAAAAGCCGGCGAGCGGCTGGAAGCATTAAAAGAGTACTCCGACCTTGGCGCCGGATACCAAATTGCTCTACGCGATCTTGAAATCCGCGGCGCGGGGAACATCTTGGGCCGCGAGCAGTCGGGAGCGATTAACAAAGTTGGATTAAATTTGTATTGTCAGATGCTTGCCGAGGCAATCGAAGAAAAACAAATTAAATAAGAACCTTATTGACAATAGAGAAAGCGGTTCCTACAGTGGGTAAAGACCTTTTAATCTACGGGGGTACCTATGTGTAGCGAAATGAGGCTAGGCGTGCTCATGGCCACCACGATAATTATGCTGAACCCGGTACATATCCATGCCGGTCCGCTCATGGAAGATACTTTTATCAAACTCATCAAGTCTGCCAAGCCGGGCGTCGTGCACATTACAACAACCCAAAAACAATTCGACCCTCTCGAGAAAAAAACTCGCTTCGTTATGGGCGTGGGTAGCGGCCTCCTGGTCAATCACGGCGAAAAAGTCAAGGTGTTGACGAATAAACATGTCGTGGAAGACGCAATCGATATTTCCGTCACCCTTCTAGTCAACAAAAGCGAACGGAAAGTGGCCGCAGAAATTGACACGCTGGATAGCTATACCGATCTTGCTCTCTTATCCCTAACGGCGGCCGACCAGCATATTTTTTCTGGAGCACAGACGCTCTCTCTTGGTGGTTCCGATAACGCCGAAGAAGGCCAGTGGGTATTAGCGATCGGAAACCCCATGGGCCTTTCCATGACTTCGCAAAAAGGAATCATCAGCGCCATAGGACGGTCCGTACCCTTGGGCTTCAATACGCCTCCGCACGACTTTATCCAGATTGACGCCGACATCAACCCAGGAAATTCTGGAGGGCCGCTGTTCAATCTAAAAGGCGAGGTAATCGGGATAGTAACCGCAATCTATTCCCAAACTGGGCAAAGCGCTGGTATCGGGTTCGCAATACCCGCAAAGATAGCGAAAGACTTCCTGGAGACGCGAGCAGTTGGAAAAAGAGGCGTTTCCTCGCGCGCCGGATGGATAGGCCTATTGACGCAGGCCGCAGAAGAAGACCTGCTTTCAATTTTTAATCATCCGCGAAACGCCCTTGGGCTCCTTGTCGCCCGTGTTGACAAACCATCACCAGCGCAGGAAGCGGGTATAAAACAAGGCGATCTTATAACTTCTCTAAGCCGCGATGGCACGCCTCTTCCCTTTGAACGAGCTACCGATTTTGAAAGAATAGTTTCCGGCCTGCCCATCGGCTCCATCCTGAATATCACTTATCTGCGGGAAGGAAGGGAAAAACGGGTCGCCATTAAAGTACACTCAAGACCAGAATAACGAATAGCATAAACGATACATCAAAAAGCCCGCCTATGGCGGGTCTTATATATTAAGAAAGAAAATTTCGGAAAGGGTTAACAAGAAGAAGTAAGACAATCATTGCTACAGCAAGATGCCACGCCAGCAGGATCTGCTTGATCTCCGGCTTATAGCCCACAATGCGCTGTGTTCTGCCGAGAATGTCTTTCAGCGCGGTTTTGAGCTCGGAACCGCTTCGCCCATCCAAAAATTCACCCCTAACGGTTTTTGCGATTTCGTACAAAAACTTGAAGTTAGGTTTGGTCGCTATGATTCCTTCCCGCCTCATCTCATCCTTTCCGGTTTCATATTCGCCGGTGGGTTCTCCCCGCTCGTTCAAGATGGGAATCCTCGATGGCTTATCAGGATTCCCGATGCCCACCAGATAGATCGAGATACAACGCAGCCTTCGCATACGTGCCGAACCCTCCTCAAGATCTTTTGTCAACTCATCCTGTTTGCCTACCGGTTCTCCATCAGTAAGAATCACCACCATCCGCGGTACGCAAGGAGTCCCCTCATCGTCTGACAGACCCGAAGGCGGTAGATATCCGGACGTAGCTATCAAAACACGACCCAGATTCGTACCTTGATTCATGCGGGCCACTGTCTTCTCGGTTATCTGCTCAAGTTCTGCCCGGAAATTGGCAATCGATTTAACGGTCATGATCTGCAGTGGGACCACCGGATAGGCTTCGTCCCCGAATATCCCGAAAAAAACCTTGTTGTTCAAGAGATGCGGTAAAAGCCCTTCGATCTCCTTCTTGGCCATTGCGTGCCTGGAAATGTAGCGAACCTCCGCCTTTTCTCCGGCGACAGCTGAAACTGGAACATCCCTGGCCAAAGAGCTTTTAGACGCGTCCAACCAGACAAAAACGGTCGTGGGCTCAGTTTCTGGCTTGATATCCGTCCAAAGAAACACAACTTTCTGCGCAATACCAGCCGAGGCTACATAGAGCAATACACAGCAGACAAGAAAAACGATCCAGCGAGTATGAAATATGTTGTAGCGACCACGATTCCAGCGAACCCGGCGGATCACCGAAAGCGCGGCAAGAATCACGACGAACCAACCGATGAACATAAACTCTCGAAACATCTCCTTGGATTCAAAAAGAAGAGGGACGCTCATGGCTATCTCCTCTTCTCATCTGGTTTATTCTCGGACTTCTTGTCTTTAGACCAAGGAGAGAGCGGATCCCGCTCCATGAATCCCGATGAAGCGCCTTTATCCGCAGAAAGGCTCGGATTGGCAGCAGCTAACTGTTCCAACCGTTCAAGATTTGCCTTAGCGCCTGCGTGATGCGGATCACCACCCGACGGATCGAGCGTCCGATGCAACAAGTCACGAGCCTCTAAGTATTTATCCATCTCCAAAGCAACAACGGCATTATTGTAATTCGCCTTCGCTCTATCAAGCCGGCGTGAACGGCTGAAAAGCCCTGCCGCGCGCGCATAAGACTCGCGCGCTTTGGTTTTCTCCCCAAGAGAATACCACGCCTCCCCCTCTATAAAGGCGATCTCCCCGGCGATATTACTCATGAAAAACGGCGTTCCCCACCAAAGCGGGAAAAGAAAAACAGTCCGCCTCAATGCTGTCGCGCTGTTGAGTGCCGCAGGGTAACTGCCCGTAGCCAGCTCCTCTTCCATGCGGGTTCTCGTCTCCCGATACTGGAAAGCCGCCCAAGAGAAAAAGAGAAGAAGAATAGCCAGAAAGGCCGGCAATATTTTTCGCCCAACGCTCATTGGCGTACTCCTTTCTTCTTTCCCCTAATGCGTATGAAAGTAACTGCCATCACTATATATGCGCCCGTAAGAAACGGCAAGGCCCAACCGAATTTGTCGAAAACAGCCCTGGTGGTGCTGGATATTTCCACCACCATTTCTCTGCGTTCAATCCTGTCAATCGTATCGTAGAACCCGGCGATTTCGTCATAATTCTTACCCCTGAAATACCCGCCACCGGTTTTCTTGGCGGCCATTTTCATCTCGTGCTGACGCGCCTCCGCCGTATCCTGTGAAAGTCCCGTGGCGCCGGTGGGATCAAGAATCCCCACATACATTCTAATTCCCAAAGCGATCACTATCGACATTGCTACGCTCGGATGAAGGCCCGTATTGTAATAGCCGTCCGTGAAAAAAACCATCACCTCATTCTCTTGTTTTCCAAGCAGACCCGTCACATACAAAAAATACGTCCGTACTCCTTCCTTCATCTCTTCGCGCAGGCGTAAGAGATCAATAAAGATTTTTTTCTTCTCCATGGCTTGTAACTCCCGTTCACGTAACGCAAACGCCGTGGTCCAGATGCCCTCACCTATCGCCGTGTGCGAACCAAACATCCCCGACTGCAAACGGTCAATTGCTTTATGCATTAAAGCAATATCGGGCGTTAAAGGCTGAATCACGCGTGCTCCGCCCTCTTGACCCGGAGAACCACTATAGGCCGTAAGACACATCCAGTCGCCCTTCCGCTTGTCTACAAAAGCATGAAGAATCTCTTGCAGTCTTTTTACCCCTTCACCGGACATACTCGTAGACATGTCACCGACCACACAGATTTTCCTTACTTTTTCTTTGCGCTGAAACTCGCTTTTGTCTTCGAGGGGCCAGGCAACTATAATTGTCGCCGCCAGGAATGCCGCACTCCAGCTAAGAACTGTCGCTGTCTGCCATATATATCTAAAGAGCCTAGCCGCGGTCGACTCCCTGACAACCATAAGCGACGGGATTGGGATGGCGCGGCGCACCCGCGGGAAAAGCAAGGGCAAAAAAACAAGCAGAGCGAGCAAGAGCAACGCCGGCTTTTCGAAGTACACCGTTACACCCCCTCCTTTCTTGTCAAGGGTCTCCCGCGGAAAGATTCCGCAGGCGGAAGAGCGCATACAAATGTACGCTTCCGCCTATTGATCCCCGTTATAGACATATAAAAAATAGAGGAGGGCCGGACCGTCCGCTAGAACGGATCGGCCCTCCGGATTGAACAAAATCGTACTGAAAACTAGTAACCGTCTTGATCTACCGCCCGAAAACCATCTTTATACGGATCTTAACACCAAGAACTTTCTTGCCGATCGCGGTTTTTAGTTCTGCGCGCTTTATGCGCGAAAGAGCTTTGAGGAGAGATTCGCATTCGCCCGGGGCGAAAGCAATTTCCGCGTCATACCCATTTTCAATTATGAGCCGCTCGACCCGCGAAAGCAGACCGAGAATATCACTTTCTGCCCGATACTTTTCGGCAAACCAGGCTCGGAATCGCGCCGAGTGCGCGAAAGCGCCGGGTATTCTTGCGGTGACACCAATATAATCGCGTATGGCAGACGACACCTCGCATGCCAAGACAGCAGTGGAAAGACGCGTACGTCTTAGAGCTCGGATCGCGCGACGCTTCATGCGAAAACGTCCTAGCAGAGATATATGGCCAGTCTTCCTGCGCCTCACCACATACACCATGCCCTGACCAGCATAGAAAAGAACGATGATACCGCTAGCCAACATGGGGGCCATAACCATCCAGTCGCCGATTGAATAACTAAAGAATTTTTGTTCTTCCTTTCTTGCTGAACGCCACCGCTCAACCGGCTCAAAATGTTTGCCTACGACGACGGAAGCGAACGGAAAACGGATTTCCGGTGCCATGACGTAAAGGACTTCGCGGGAAAGATCGCCTATCTTAGCATAAGGAATTTTCTCTGCTGAAAGGACCGCCTCGTCGGCCGGTACGCCAAGATAGGAAATAATTCCGCTGTATTCAACGATTCTGGCTCCTTCGCCTTCAAGGACGCGCACCCGCATATCCCAGAATCTAAATCCACCCCTGAACTCACGTACTCGCATCTCGCTAAGATAGTCATCCGGCATGATGTAAGCAGGATCCAATAGTACGCGGAGTTCGTATGGAATCGGGTCTCCCATGGCAATCTTATGTACAGAGACATTGGATTCCACGGCAGCACGATCTTTACGAATTCTGAAAGAGTCGGTATGGACCTTGCGAACCGCGGCATCATCACTCGCCGTATCGCGGTAGCGAATCGTGAACGGAGGCACCTCATGAACACCGAGAGCCATCGCTTTTGGCTGGCCGAGCGAGAGAATAATACGCCTGTGCAAAACATCGAATCCTTCGGTCTCGCTCATGACCAGAGGCCGATCAGACACCCAACCAGAAACTTTACTCACGTCGTTCCAGATAGGTTCAACCCCCCGAAGATAAGCAACGTCAATATAGACAGTTAAACGCTGGGTCCCTACGATTACCGACGTTGCTGGTATGGCACGTACCTCAATAGCGGGATATGACTCATAGTGCTCTGCGGCCTTAAGGGTTGTGGAGAGATGGAATCGCGCCGGTTCACCCCCGCGTTTCACTACCGACTTTTCGTGGTCAAAATTGATCACAAAAAACGTCCCTGGCGAGATAGCGGTGAAATCCGCACGCACAACGAAAGAAACCTCTGCCGTAAATTTGAACCGCTCGGAGAAGATAACTGTCCCACCCTCTACTACGCCCGACGAAAGCTTTTGGTCTTTTTTCGGATCTACCCGACCGTCGCCATCTTCATCCCTCCACAACGTATAGCTTTCAACACGAGGAAGCTTTCCGCTCTTAGTGTCTATATAAACTCGAAATGCAATACGTTCGGCAGTAAACTCTGCCCCGTAGACCGTGAACTTGAACGCGAAAAGGTCCGCGCCCAATGCCTTACGTTCTCCGCGGAAAACATTAGCGGGATGGTCCTTTGCGTGAGGACTGACGCTTACCATCGGCGACGAATCCTCAGGAGACCCGTTCTGAGCTAGCGCCTCTGTAGCCGTGAGACTGACGAGGACGCATGCCACTAGCAAACTATTTACGTTTTTCCGGGACATTAGGCACCACCTCCTTTCTGGCTTTCGCCCGTTGCCCGGAGTTTTCGTCTTTCGAAAAGTATGATCAGCTTGTTAATTATCGCGTCCGGGTTATCGCCAGTGGAAAATTCCTGCCAGTCAACGCCAAAACCGCTAAGAACTCTCACGGGGTCTGGGGCGCCTATCACCGTTCCGACACCATGCTTTTCGGATTCCACGTCCATAAACTGTATGGTTCCAAAACGCAATGGCTTCTGCGGCTCCTCCGCCGGCTCACGAATAATACAAAATATTACGTCGTGTAGTCGGAAGATCGAACTTAACCTACTCAGTTCTCCGCGTTTCCAGAGAAGATCGGTAAAAATGAAAACAAGTTGAGGGGGACGCCTCACCCTACGAAGCACAGCGCCTATACTCGCGCACTCTAAAGAAGAATGCTGCGGGCGGAATTCTTCCAACTTACGTACCACAGAAGTGACATGCGCCGTGCCGCACCCCGCCATAATCTCCATCTCGAGCCGAGAAGTTACTATGGAACAGGCAAAGTGCGCGTTGTTGTCAGAGATATGCTCGGCCAATATCCTCACTAGGGCTAGAAGTACGAAGCGCTTCTCCTCCATTGATCGCGAAAAATCACAAATGAAGTGACCGGTAAAACCGGTGGGAGGACGCGTGATTTTGACCATCGGCATGCCGCGCCTAGCCGAGAGACGAGGATTTATCGCCTCCGGAGGATCACCCGGCTGATATTTACGAATGACTTCAATCTCATATCCTTCAAACCCGCGTCTGCGGCTTCCAAAATCTCCAAAAAATTCTTCACTAAGAAGACACTTCAGACGGAAGTTGATCTTTCGTGACATTACGCCCTCCTGAAAAGCGGTGTCTGGTCAACAATGTCCGATAGAATTTCTTCAACGCTCCTCCGATCCGTATAGGTCTCATCATGGACTTGCATAAGCATGATGCGAAGCCGCATCACGGGCTCAAATTCGGAAAGCACGTGCTTTTCAGTCACCATGTCATCATCCGCCAGAAACGCTGCGGTTTGCGCCGCGCGCGCAAGATCAATTCCTGCGCGATGCGATGCGCCGTAAAGAACCGAGTGTTCAATATGTGTAGCGAGGACAAGCCCGGTGATGTAGTCGTTGAGCGGCGAGCCCTCCTCAATCACATAGTTATCCGCGATGAAGCTTGGCATCTCCTCAATTCTGGCGATATCAAGAACCTGCTCCGGCTCTTCAGCACCTATGGGCATAGGACGCGCGTAAAGCTTCCGTTCAAGTCCTTCCGCAAGCCGCCCTACGCGGATACTGCGAAAGAAGCGGTCGCGCTGACCTACGGGTAATTCGTAAAGCACCGCTCCGACCTCCTCGGCTATATTGGTCGTAGCCATTACTACAAAAGGTCTGGGAAGCGGGTGTGTAACACCTTCTTCCGTTACCGTGCCTTCAGCCATTGCCTCAAATAGCCGCGATTGGGTTTTGCCGGGAGCCCTGGTAATCTCATCTGCCAGGACAAGATTCGCGAAGAATAATGGTCCGGGCTTAAATACGAATTCCTTTGTAACCGGATCCTGCACGGAGCTGCCCGTTATGGAGGCCGGATCCAAATCAACGGTAAACTGGATTCGCGATGCTCTAAGACCAAATACTCTTGCGAAAGTTGTCTTGACAAACTCTGTCTTGCCCAGGCCATGCGCGCCCTCAATGAGAAGATGACCTCCGTAGGGGTCACGCGGTTTTCTTCCCGGCGCTATCAGACAGGAAATCGCCGCGTCTATGAGATCGTTCAAGCCAAGAATCTCTTTATGCATCTCCGCTCGCGCTCTATCCAATAGATCCAAAAATCCACGTCGCTTCATCCGCGTCTCGGTATTGTGCATGACGTTAATTCTCCTTCCACGTCAAGGAACTTGCGCCCACCCTAGCAAAAAGCCCCGGTAAAGGTCAAGGACACGCTCCTCCTTCGCCTGATGGCTTCGGAGGACACGGCAAACTCTATCCTTAGGGATAGAGTCGGCTCCCGCTGAAAGCGAGATTGCCCTTTCCTTTCTGGGACTCACGATAGGATAAGCCTATAAACTATTACTACTGTAGAGCCACCCTATTTGACAGTCAAGTTGCCCAGAAGTCAAAAATGATATATACAAAATTAAATGGAGGCGACTGACCTAAAATTTCTCAATGCGCTAAATTCCATTCCCGGCGTGGGATCGGCAACTTTGCGAACTCTGAAAAATCATTTCGGAACGTATGAGGCCGCGTGGCGCGCAACCGAGCAGGAACTTGCTCAAACGGGAATTACCGCGAAAGCATTGCAATCTATTTTATGGAAGCGCCCCTCTCTTCACCCCGACCGCGAACTGCAAAAGCTTGCCAAAGAAAATATCTGGACACTTACCGAAGACGATGAGAACTATCCTTCATATATAAAAGAAATAACAAACCCCCCGGTAATACTTTATGGAAAAGGGGCGATGCTCGATGAGCGCATATCCATCGGCGTAGTCGGCACCAGACGCCCCACCGCCTACGGGATTGAGGCAACCCAAACTATTGTACGCGAACTTGCCCAAGCCGGACTTACCATAGTAAGCGGCCTTGCTTCAGGAATTGATGCCAGGGCGCATGATACTACCGTTGAGGCCGGAGGAAAAACCATTGCCGTTCTCGGATCAGGCCTTGATCACTACTCTATTTTCCCGCCGGAAAATCGGGGTCTGGCGCGCAGGATCGTTGAAGGGGGCGGAACGCTTCTTTGTGAATACGCGCCCGGAACTCCGGCGGTAAAGGAACACTTTCCGGCCAGAAATAGAATTATCTCCGGCCTATCCCGCGGGGTTCTGGTAATTGAGGCGCGGGAAAAATCCGGCGCCCGCATCACCACGCGTATGGCTATGGAGCAAAATCGCGACGTGTTCGCGCTTCCCGGCTCCATCTTTTCCCCGACTTCGCGCTGGCCGCTCATGCTGATACAACAGGGTGCAAAACTGGTAACATCCGCCCAAGACATTTTAGAGGAGCTGGGAATAGAGTATAATAAAGATAGCGCACAAAAACTTAATGAAATATTTGGAGAAAATGAAAAAACGCTGCTGGATATTTTGGAAGCGCCGCTGGGAGTTGACGCCCTTAAAGAAAAAACCGGCCTGGCCACCGGAGCCATCATGGCCACGCTCTCTATGCTGGAGCTTAAAGGTAGCATAAGAAATCTCGGTGGCGACACCTATCAAAAAATAAGCTGACCGAATGAAAAAAAGTTTAATAATCGTTGAGTCTCCGACTAAAAGCCGCACCATCTCCCGCTTCCTCGGGAGCAATTTTGTAGTGGAGTCCTCCTACGGACATGTGCGCGATCTGCCTCGCTCCAAACTCGGCGTGGACGTAGAAAACAATTTCGAGCCGCAATATTTAATCCCGCGCAAAGCCGCCCCTAATGTCAAAAAGCTGAAAGCCGCGGCCCAAACGGCAGAAAAAATAATTCTCGCGACAGATGAGGACCGCGAGGGCGAGGCCATAGCCTGGCATCTTATATCAGCGCTGGGCCTGGAAGACAAGCCCGGCGATAAAATCGAGAGGATCGTATTCCACGAAATCACCAAAAAAGCTATAGAGGAGGCGCTAAAAAAACCGCGCGATCTGGACATGAAGCTGGTAGACGCCCAGCAGGCACGAAGAATTTTAGACCGGCTTGTAGGATATAAACTCTCCCCGTTTTTATGGAAAAAAATATACCGGGGTCTTTCGGCCGGGCGCGTGCAATCGGTGGCCGTGCGTTTGATCGTGGAACGCGAGCGGGAAATTCAGGAATTCAAACCGGAGGAGTACTGGACGATTAGCGCATTACTCAAAAAAAATAAAGATGAATTTATAGCCGGCCTCGCAAAAATTGGCGGAGAAGCGCTGGACAAATTTGCCATAAAAAATTCCCGAGAGGCCGGAGAAATAGTTAAAAATTTGGAAGACGCGGAGTGGACGGTAGAAAATGTAGAAAAACGTGCGGTATCAAAAAATCCATCACCGCCCTTTACCACCTCAACCCTCCAGCAGGAAGCATTTCGGCGGCTCGGATTTTCGGCCAAACAAACCATGATGTTGGCCCAACAACTTTATGAGGGAATGGAACTGGGCGAAGGGCCGGTGGGGCTTATAACCTACATGAGAACCGACTCCGTCAATCTTTCGGAGGAGTCTTTAAAAGAGGCGAGCGGATTCTTAAAAAAAGAGGTTGGAGAAAAATATGCGCTCCCCTCGCCTCGCCGATTCAAGACCAAATCCAAAGGCGCGCAGGAGGCACACGAGGCCATCCGCCCGACTGACCCCTGGAGAACGCCGGAATCCGTAAAAACTTTTCTGGACCGAAGGCAGTATCGCCTTTATGAACTAATATGGCAGAGATTCATCGCGACGCAGATGCCGCAAGCGATTTTCGACAGCACAGCTGTCGAAATCGCAGTTACTAGTAACCAGTTACCCGTAACTAAATACACTTTCCGCGCCACCGGACAAACGCTGAAGTTTGACGGCTTTCTCAAAATCTATCCGACGAAGTTTGCCGAACTTGAGCTTCCGGATTTAACACCCCAAGAAAAACTTGAACTGAAGGAGTTAAAACCCGAACAGCATTTTACCGAGCCGCCGCCCCGCTACAACGAAGCGTCTTTGGTAAAGACGCTCGAAAAATATGGCATTGGCCGTCCTTCCACTTACGCTCCCACTATTTCCACCATACAGGATCGCGGATACGTGGAGCGCTACGAGCGGAGATACTTGAGGCCCGCCGAAATAGGTTTTGTGGTAAACGACATGCTGGTGGAACACTTTCCCGAAATTGTTGATATACAATTTACCGCCAAAATGGAAGAGGAGCTGGATGAAATCGCCGAAGGAAAAAGGCCGTGGCAGCCGGTGATCCGCGAATTCTACGAACCCTTTGCCAAACACTTGGAACAAAAGTACGAGGAGGTGGAAAAACATGCGGTCACCGAGACCACCGATGAGATTTGCGAGAAATGCGGGAAACCCATGGTAATAAAACTCGGCCGCTTTGGGAAATTTTTGGCCTGCTCCGGATTTCCCGAATGTAAAAATGCCAAACCCATTAAGACAGCGCCCGAGACCATAGATATGAAATGTCCAAAATGCGTAGAAGGTGATATTGTCATCCGCAGAACCAGACGCGGGAGAATGTTTTTCGGATGCTCGCGTTATCCGGAGTGTGATTTTGCATCCTGGACTGATCCGAGAAAAGAAAAGACGGAGAAATAAAGCAGCGCCCGCGATGGACGCTTATTGACTAACTCTGCTTAGAGAGTGAACTCAAACTGTACCACTCCGGCTCAGCTCGTGCCTCTAGATCTGCGACCAGAAACCCTTTATAGGTATCTATTTGGACAACAACACCATTTATCACGCCTGCTTTTCCGCCGGTCGCTCTTACTCGATCCCCTATCTTGATACCAGTACCAGGCATTTGCTTATACATAGCTTCTCCTCCTAGCCGAAAGAACGCTCATCAACGGTAGCAAGCGAGTGAGTCGGCTGTCAAATTAAAACAGCGCCGCGGGTCGAGCTAAACTCGATAGGGCGCTTACGTCTTTTTCCCTCCTTCGAAAAATCCGGCTCTGGTCAATTTCTCCATCAGCTGGCGCTGCTTGAGAAAAAAGATTTTTAGACGGACGGCGTTACGGAATATCTCGAAACCAAAGATCAGGTTCGCAAGCTTATCAAAAGACAACTCTTGGCGGTGACAAAAACCCGCTCCTGGCGCAGCCGACATCCTTGTATCCCAGTCAAATTTGTCACATCCCAACTTCGGGCAGTAGAAAATCGCTGTGACACCATGCGCTTCCGCAATCGCTTCATCATGAAGCTCATGAAGAGGGACGCCATCATGCCGCGTGCAGTATCCAGGTTTGGCCGGGGCATGCTTGCCGCACCACTGGCTTGGATCGCGGGTAGCAACACCGGCAGCCAAGCTTGGCGTCAAACCATCGAATTCCATCACGCATCTCCTTGAAAATAGGACCGAATTTAATATACAATATGCTCACTATGAGCGCAACCTCACTACTTGAAAAATTAAAAATTCAAGCCCGTCCGACAGAAGATCTGGAATTGGTAAAAAGAGCGTATGACTTTGCCGCGCAAGCGCACGAGGGACAGAAAAGAAAATCCGGGGAACCATATATCATACATCCCCTGGCGGTTGCCGAGCACTTGGTAGAACTAAATCTTGATACACCCACTATTGCCGCCGCACTCCTGCATGACGTCGTTGAGGACACGCGTTACACGCTACACGATTTGCGAAGCGAATTCGGAGATGAAATCGCCTTTTTGGTTGAAGGTGTTACCAAACTTGATAAAATTCGCTACAAGGGCACCGAGCGCTCGGCCGAATCCTTGAGGAAAATGTTTCTGGCCGTGGCCGAGGACGTGCGCATAGTTCTTCTGAAACTGGTGGACCGGCTACACAATATGAAAACCCTACGACACGTTGCGCCCGAGAAACAAAAAAGGATTGCTTTAGAGACCCTGGAAATTTACGCCCCGCTTGCTTACCGCTTGGGCATCGGAGAACTTAAGGGGCAGCTTGAAGATCTTGCTTTTCCTTATGTTTATCCCAAGGAACACGAATGGCTTGAGAAAACGGTTCATGATCACTTCCACAATCGCCGCCGATACGTTGAAGGCCTTAAGCCGGTCGTGGCCGAAGAGCTAGTCAAGGAAGAAATCCCCTTTTTGGATATCCACGCGCGAGCCAAACACTATTACTCTCTTTACAAAAAAATTCTTAAGTACGATATGGATATCAGTAAAGTGTTTGACCTGGTGGCGTTGCGGATTATTCTTCCTAACATCGAGCAATGCTACGCAGCACTTGGCGTCATCCACAAAATATGGAGACCGGTGCCCGGACTCGTAAAAGACTATATCGCCCTTCCCAAGCCCAACGGCTATCGCTCGCTGCACACCACGGTTTTTGGGCCAGAAGGTCGCACCATAGAATTCCAGATACGCACAAAGGAGATGCACGAGGAGGCGGAAAACGGTATTGCCGCGCATTGGGCTTACTCGGAAACCAAGGGCACACCGGCCTATACAAAACATCTGACATCATTTGCGCCGCAAAAAGAGCTTCTCTGGATTCATCAACTTCGTGAATGGCAAAAAGATTTTGAGAATCCGGATGAATTTCTGGAATCTTTAAAAATAGATTTCTTTAAAAACAGAATTTTTGTCCTAAGCCCCAAGGGCGATGTATTTGATCTCCCGGAAGACGCTACGCCTATTGATTTTGCCTACCATGTGCACAGCGATATCGGAAACACCACCACGGGCGCCAAGGTAAACGGAAAAATGGTAGCGCTGGACCATACTCTGAAAAACGGGGACGTGGTGGAGATTCTTACACAGAAAAATAAAAAACCCAGTTCCGGCTGGTTGAGTTTTATAAAGAGCGCTCAAGCGCGAAAGAAAGTTTCCGCCTTTATGAAAAAAGCGCGCGAGGAGCGGCTATTTGAAAAACCGGGCGGGGAGATAGCAGAGCTCCGCCTTAGCGCACAAGATCGATTAGGGCTTCTGCGCGACGTATCTTCCGTTTTCGCGCGGCAAAAGGTTAATATGAAAAACGTGGCGAGTGACACCAAAAATAGATTCTATCCGCTGTTCGTAATCCAGGCCTCGTTTAAAAGCCGCGCGGAGCTTGAGAAAATGATGGTGAAATTGAAAGAGGTAAAGGGAGTGGAGGAGGTAGGGTATAAACTGCTTTAGGTTGTTTAACGGGTTCCCTCGCCCCGCCCTTGTCCGCTCAAAAAGGTAACCTCTCCTTCATTTCGCGGACGAAGGGCAGGGCTCGACCCGCTAAACGTTTTTGGCGAAAACATAAAAACGGCGCAAGGCCCTCGAAAGGCATGGCAGACTCGTTTTAAAAACAATTTAAAGGCGTGGAGAAAATAGAGAAGAAACAAAAAATGGCCCGTGAGTCGAGCTGAGCTCGACGAGGGCCGATCTTGCTTTATCTTAGGAAGAGCTGAACGATATCCAAAGAGCTATTCCGGTGCTCACCACAATAGCTGTCGCAATAACTCTCGCAATAGCCGTATGCTTACGGCACGATACGTACTTCCCGCCGATATTGTAGCAACCACACTGGTGCGCTTTATGTGAAGGGTTTTTCCCACAAAACTCCATTCTCCCGTCCGCAAATGACCAGCAACCACATGCGTAACCGATACCACTGATTCCGCCGTCTGTCACGCCCATGTGCTTCTCCTATTCAAACTTGTACTAAAATCAGCTTATACTTCTCTTATCAGTTTGTCCAGTATCCCTCTTAATTCCTCCTCCGAGTAAAACTCCACCACAATTTTTCCGCGCTCGCCTAATCTTTCAAGTTTCACTTTAGTGCCAAGCTTCTCTTCAAGCCGATGCTGCCAGGAACGCATCTCCGGGTCTTGCACCGCAGCCGGTCTGCGACGCGGCACAAAAATTTTACCGGAAACCTGCCGCGCCCTATTTTCCGCCTCGCGCACGGTCAGACGATCCATCACCACGGCGTTATAAACTTCCGTCTGTTTCGTTAAATCATCACCTGCCATCAGAATCGCCCGCGCATGCCCTTCGGTGATTTTTCCGGAGTGCAAAGCTCCCTGAATTTCTGAAGGAAGCGAAAGAAGACGCAGGGTATTGGCAATGAGCTCGCGCGATTTTCCAATACGCTCGCCGATTTCGCGCTGTACCAGATGAAACTCATCAATCAACTGCTTGAACGCCCGCGCGCGCTCCATGGGGTTTAAATCTTCGCGCTGAACATTTTCAATTAAAGCCAGCTCCAGCCGTATACGATCATCCGGAATACCGCGGCGTATCATGGCCGGGATTTGTAGAAGACCGGCTAGCCTCGCCGCGCGCCACCTTCTTTCCCCAGCAATCAACTGATATCTCACGTCTAAACCCGTAGGGGTTTCAATCTCGCGTTTAGTTACCAAAATCGGCTGTAATACTCCGTGTTCTCGTATGGAATTTGCTAAATCTTTAAGCGCACTCTCGACAAACTCCCTTCGCGGCTGAAAAGGATTGGGTTCTATCTTTTCCACCTCGATCCAAAAAACCGAATCGCTCCTTTTGGGGGTGAAGTGATCCTGGAAATTGGAAACACGAGGCCTGCCCAATTCGGATAAAAAAACTTTTGGCCTTTCCTCCTGTTTCGGCTCGGATAAATTCTCCTGCATAGTATCTGAAATAGCCGGCACCTCGTCCGGTTGTTTGTCTGGAATTAATGACTCCAATCCCTTTCCAAGTGGCTCCATAGTGTGGCTACGAAATACGAAAAAATACGAAACTACGAAACCGGTTTTCGTATATTCGTACACTTTCGTATTTCGTAGAGATCATATTTTCCTAATGCCCTCCATTCTCAATATCTCCTCCGCCAACTGCCTATACGCTTTGGCCCCGTGCGAATAAGGATCGTACTGTAAAATGGTCTTCCCAAAAGACGGCGCCTCGGCCAAACTAACGTTTCGCGGAATTACCGCATCAAAGACATAGCCCGGGAATTTACGGCGAATCTCCTTGGCCACCGCGCGATGCAATCTAGATTTTCTATCATACATAGTAAGAAGCGCTCCCATAACGGCCGTGCGGGTTTTTAAGTTTGTATTAATAAGCTGAACGGTGCGCATTAAATCCGCTAGCCCCTCCAGCGCATAATATTCGCACTGCACCGGAATGATAACCTTGCCTGCTGCGACCAGAGCATTCAAGGTAAGAAGGCCCAAACTCGGAGGAGAGTCAATAACGATAAAATCGTATTTTCGACGGATCGGCTCCAAGACCTCCTTTAGTTTATACTCGCGATTTTTTATGTCAACAAGCTCAACCGCGGCTCCGGCCAGCGCGGAGGACGCGGGTAAAATATCAACGCCAAGTATCGGAGTTTTCCTAATCGCGTCCTCCGAAGCCACTTTCCCTATAAGCACGTGGTAAATGCTTTTTTCAAGCCGCCGCGGGTTCAGACCGATGCCGGAAGTAGCGTTGGCCTGCGGGTCGATGTCAACAATCAAAATCTTCTTGCCCAGAGCCGCAAGAAAAGTTCCGAGATTGATACAAGATGTACTCTTTCCAACCCCGCCTTTTTGATTACATAATGATATGATCCTTGCCATATTCGTGTGGGCGCATTCGTGTTGCCGCAGCCGTAGGCGGAGGCGCGCTATTCGCGTGCTCCTTTTTGATTACAGAGAGAAATGATCCGCGCCATGTGATCTCATATTAAGATTTTTGTAGAAAATTTTCAATGGTTGAAATTTTCGGGATTTTGGGATAAAATTGTCCTATGCCGCGGTGGCGGAACCGGCAGACGCACGGGACTCAAAATCCCGCGAGGGTAACCTCATGAGAGTTCGACTCTCTCCCGCGGCATATCGAATCATATCTTTCCGCCAAAGGCGGATCGTCCTCTGGCTGAAATTTTAGGGGAAGAAAATTTTTTAATCACATGTTTACTACAAAAACCTATACAAGAGACTTTAAATATTTTAAGGAAAAGTACGATGAAAGCATGGAGCGCATGTTTGCGGCGGTCAGCGATCTCTATGCGGAATACTGGAATGATTTTTTTCATTTCGCGTTGTTTAAGAATGAAGATGAAAGTTGGGATTCGGCCTTTAGAAATACCCACAAAAAGTATTTGGAAGCCCTGCGGATAAAAGATGCGGGCAAAGTGCTTGAATTGGCTTGTGGAAGAGGCGGTTTTACAAATGTCCTTGCCGAGAATACTTCCGGTGAAGTTTTGGGAATTGATATTTCTCGTTCCCAACTTTCACATGCCAAGAGATTTAAGCGGCCGAATTTGCGTTTCCAACACCATGATATTATGAAGGTTGATGAGCTTGGAGAAACGTTTGACGCGGTAGTTTTCATGGATGCCGATTGCTACTTACCCGATAAAAGATTAGCTGTTGAAAAAATCTCAAAAGTTATGAATCCGGGGGCTCGTTTTCTTCTGCTCGGATGGTGCAAGCAGAGCGGGCTGAACCAAATCCAGGAAGAACTTGTTTTGCATCCATTTATGAAGTATTGGGCTATCCCAAGTCTCGAAACGCAAGAAAATTACAAGAAGTATTTTGAACAGAGTGGTTTCAAAATAATTGAGATTACGGATTTGAATAATCAAGTCAGACGAAATTGGGAATTTGGTTACGAATCGGCGCTGAAGGGAATTAAGAAACTTTCGTTCAAAGATCTTCCGCGTTTCATTTGGAAAGGCATGAAATTGGGAAGTGACGGAATTAAACTTATCAAAGAACAATTTCCAGCGGCTATCTATATCAAAGTCGGCTATGATGTTGGTTTTCTCCGCTATGTTTACTTCTTGGTAGAGAAAAAGTAGATTTGATTGGTTTTTAGAATTTGCCGCCCCATACTTCGCCAAAACTTCGTAGGGCAAGGCAAAAAACTTGCTTGTCCGCCGTCCAAATTCAATACGCCACCCGGGTGGCGTATTGAATTTAGACGTATCTATAACAAAAATCCCCCGGGCTTTTTTATTTTTGATAACTATATATACTATCAACAGAACAACCATCTGGGGGGGCGAATGGATACTTTTATCAAACTTACCGATGCGGCGGTCAGAGCGATAAAAGCGGACGCGGGAAATAAAGGGATCTCTTTGAGGGAAGTTTATCTGCGCGTTGGGATTTCGAGCGCGGCATGCTGCGGCTTCTTATATCTTCTGGAGTTCACAAGGGAAAAAGCTCCGGATGATCACGAACTGGAGATCAGCGGTATCAAGGTGCTGGTTGATAATAAAAGCCGCCCACATCTTGAAGGCGCCGAAATCGATTACGTAACGGCAGGCGATCTTCTTGCGGCCGGCTTTACTTTCCGTAATCCGAATGCGCCGCCGGCTTGCGGATGCGGAAAAACACACTCTCCTGATGAGGAGAAATAATGATCACCTTGTCGGAGGCCATCATCGGCGGCAGCATCGTAATCATTTTCTTCCTCGTCCTTTACGGCTTCATCTTCTTCGGAGTAATCTTCACCCTTACCGAAACGCTGCCTAATTGGTGGAGAAACCGAAAAAAGAAATCGCCCAGAGCGGCCTAGGCCGCTCTTTTCATTTTTCTAAACTTCCGAAAAAGAAAGTGGATGGTAAAAGCGGTCCCTACGCCCGCAATCGCGCCCGCCAAAATGTCGCTTGGCCAATGTACCCCGGCAGCCACGCGGCCAAGGCTGATGGAAAACGCCGCGAGAAAAAATAAAATGCTCGTTTTTGGATAGTAAAACGAAACCGCAGTCGCCACGGCGAAAGCAAGAGAGGCGTGTCCGGAGGGAAAAGAGCCTCCGCTTACGTGGGGAATGAGTTGAGTTATGTGATCCGCTCCCGCCTTCGCTAAAGCTTCGGCGGGCAAGTCAAACGGCCGCGGACGATTGTAGGAAAAACGGATGAGCTCGGTCACGACGAAGCGCGCGACAAACGCGGAGACAAAAGTAAAAATAAAAAGCTCGGTATTGCGCCGCCTATAACTCCTGAATTTCGAAACAAGGGTAATAACTACAAATAGCGCCACGGCGGCCATCACGATATACCAAAGATAGGTTGCGCAAAAAATTATCAGCGCATCCCACAAGGGGCGTACTCCGGCCCAGGAGTTTAACCAACGGAAAATTGTAACGTCCCAGTACTCAAACATTTTTCAATTTCGTAAGCATAACTAAGTTTTTGAGTAAAACCGCGACCGTGACCGGCCCCACGCCTCCCGGAATGGGTGTGATAAAAGAAGCTTTTGGCGAAACCGAATCAAAATCAACATCGCCAGCTATTTTGCCTGCGGACTCTGAAGTGCCAGCGTCAATAATTACCGCGCCCTCTTTTACCATATCCGCGGTGATAAACTTTGGCTTGCCGATACCCGAGATTATAACGTCGGCGCGCCTCAAAAACTCCTCCGGATTCTTGGTGGAGCTTCGCACCACGCTAAAAGTCGTTTTCTCATTCAGAAGCCAGAGCGCCATGGGTTTCCCAACTAAGTTTCCGGCGCCTACCACCGCGATATATTTATTTTTATAATCGATCCCGTACTCTTCAAAAAGTGCTCTTGCCGCACCTACCACCGGCGGGAAAATAGCGCTCTTGCCCGTAACAAAATTGCCTAAGGCGCGCGAGGACAACATATCTGCGTCTTTTCCGGGGGTAACCGCGTTCAAAATATACTGCGAGTTTACGTGTGCGGGCAAAGGCAACTGCACGATAACGCCTGTATTTTTTTTCTCATGTACGATCTCCGCCAGACGCTTGCGTAATTCATTGGTGGTAACTTTTTCCTCAAAAGGATAAATACGCACCTCAATACCCACCGATTCCGCGGCTTTCTTTTTTTGCTCAATAAATTTCGCGACCACCGGATCCTTGCCGACTACGACCACTGCAAGTCGCGGTTTTTGAGCCACCCCCAAAACTCCCTGCTTCACTTCCTCCAGTATTTTTTTTGAAAGTTTTTTGCCGTCAAGAAGAATCATAATATCTTACAAAACGGTGTTTACCAAAAATTGAGGGGCCTGGCGGGCCGCCTCAATGTCCTACGGCGACAAATCGATGCAAAATATAGAACCGGATCAGATATCCCTTCCCATCTAGCAGCTCAAACCATATGGGGTCATCATAATTTTGCAGCACCCTTTCTTCCCCTCCAAGACGAATAGTCATAGTACTGGTATCTTTGTCGGGAGCGGCAATTACTTCCGCGTCTTCTGGGAAACGACTAGGAGGCTTATTTTTCAGAACCGCGATAAATGGCTTGCCGTTATCCTCGGGGTCCAGAGTCCGGGTATCCAATTCGCCTATAAACTCGACCGCGATTCTCTCCAGCTCCATCCTATCTCTCCTATATATTCTATTCACTGATCTATCTACAGACTAACACATAAATAAACAAAAGGGAAGCATTAAATCTTCCTATTTTATGATTTCCTCGAAAAATCGTAAAAGCTCTTTATGCCTTTCCTGAAGCTCACCGCTTAATGCCCCTATCCGACCGGCTATGAGCCAAGCAGAATCCAGCGTCCATGTTAATAGCAATAAACCTAATACTATGGCCCCGAGGATCAAAAATCTTTGCCTAGCTAGGATTCTCATCCCAACCCCCTCCTGATTCTTTTTAAACTATAGCGCCTTCGGTTAAAAATAAATAGGAAGCGCGATGGCTTCCGGTATTTTATAATCTTTTGTGGACCTGCCAAGACAAAATTTTTGGTTGCGAAGTATCGGTGACTAACGAGGCGGTCTGAAATTCACATCTAGCTTCCCTCGGCGTCTTACCGTTGAGTGGGGTATATACTGGACCTGGGGCACCCATGACCATCTCTGTCGCTTGAAACCGATTGCTCGCCAAAACCCTGACTACCAAAAGACGATCGCCCATCTTAAAGCTGACTTCATATAGTCTTATTGAAACCTCCTGCAAAGATCTTTTACCTCTTTGTTTATAACACGCGGGTTATTCTTTATCAACGTCCCATAAATCAACCGCGCAATATCTTTCATCTGTTTTTCTTTCATTCCCCTAGTCGTAACCGACGGCGTGCCGATGCGGATTCCCGAAGGATCAAAGGGCGAGCGGGTATCGTATGGAATAGTGTTACGATTTACAACGATCCCTACTTCTTCCAGCCGGTCTTGCGCTTCGCGTCCGGAAATTCCCATATTGGTCAGGTCGATCAACATTAAATGATTGTCCGTGCCGCCAGAGACGAGATTAAGCCCTAGTTTCGTCAACTCTCGTGCCAGGGCTTTGGCGTTTTTTACAATTTGTTTCCCGTATTTTTTGAATGAGGGCTTCATTGCCTCGCCAAGACACACCGCGATCGCCGCGGTCTGATTGTCATGCGGCCCGCCCTGCAAAGCAGGAAAGACCGCCCTGTTGATTTCTTTGGCCATGTCAATTCCGTTGCGTTTGGCAATTTTCGATTTGCGATTTGCGAATATAATCGCGCCCCTCGGCCCGCGTAAAGTTTTATGAGTGGTCGTAGTTACCACATCGGCGAGGGCCTGTCCGCCTCTGGCGGAAAACGGCAATGGATGCGCTCCTGCGGCAATGAGTCCGGCAATGTGTGCCATATCCACCATGAAATACGCGCCAACTTCATCCGCAATTTTTCTAAACTTGTTGAAATCAAAAATGCGAGGGTAGGCGGTGGCGCCGGCTACAATGATTTTTGGTTTTTCTTTTCGCGCAAGCTTTCGCACCTCCTCGTAATTAATATAACCATCACGGCCCACCGTATATTGTACGGATTTATAAAACCTCGCGGAAAAATTAACTTTCCAGCCGTGGGTCAAATGTCCGCCAAAAGGTAAACTCATCCCCATGATAGTATCGCCCGGATTTAACAGCGCGTAATATACCGCCATATTCGCGGGCGATCCAGAATAGGGCTGTACATTCACGTGCCAGTTTTTACCCAAGTGAAACGCTTTTCGCGCACGTTC
>JACPMG010000002.1 GCA_016186095.1 Candidatus Sungiibacteriota bacterium
AGCGACGGAATAATTTTTCGCGTTGCCAAATTGCCGTTGATGCCAAAAACGACAAGAATGATCGGCGTATTCCCCAACGCACCAGAAAGCCGTCGGCTCCTGCCAGCGGATGAGTGGTGAGAGAGTTGGCTTTCGGTGCGGGGTTCCGCCCCGCCGCCGAAATGAGAGGTGTCGCCGACTCCCGTCGGCGGGGCTCCACTTTTTTGCGATTTATCTTTCATATTCATGAACGATTCATTACTCAACCATATAGTTAGTATCCGATGCGTGCGTGGGGTAGGCCCAGAGCATTTCTTCAATATCGGAAGCAACAAGTCCTTTACGTATGGCCAGCGCAAAAAGATTAATCACTTCTTCGGCGTGCGGTCCCAAAAGATGCGCGCCGATAATCTTTCTGCTTTTATTCTCAAGTAGTACTTTGTATCGCGCGTGCTTGGCGTTGATACGGCGCGAGGAATACCAGTCGCTCATGTCACCAGTATTAACGGAGAACTCAAACCCCTGCGAGCGAGCCCCGTTCTCTGAAAGACCGACCGTTGCCAACGGCGGAATAGTAAAAACAACGCTCGGAACGCCCGTATAATCAGGTGTTAAACGATTTCCCTCCAAAAGATTAGTTGCGACAATGCTCCCTTCATAGCCGGCAACCGGGGTAAGCGGCAAACTTCCGGGAAGGGTCTTCGCGTCCCCGGCCGCATAGACCGCTGGATTTGAAACGCTCTGAAAATATTTATTGACAGTTATTCCCTTACGCGTGTAAGCGACATCGGCTTTCTCAAGATCAAGGCCATCAACGGCAGGCAGGCGTCCTGCGCCGTGTACCACTAAATCTCCCTCAAATATTTTAGGAGATTTTTTTGTAATACCACGAACGGCAAATCCATTTTCCAATTTTTCTATTGCCTCCACAGCCGTATCAAGTTCGATTGCAATACCAGCGCTTTTCGTTGCTTCCATAAGATTCGCTACCAGATCGGAGTCAAATCCCTCCAGGGGACGGGCGCCCCTATGCAGAATTGTCACTTTGGCGCCGGCCCGCGCGGCAACATGCGCGAATTCAAAAGAAATGTAACCGCCGCCAACAAATAAAATGCGCTTGGGCAGTGAAGCAAGCTCAAGAAATTGAGTACTTGTTATAAGATGTTCTTCTCCGCTAATGCCAAGTCTCATCGGTTTCGCGCCAACGGCAACATGTATGAAGCGGCCGCGCAGCACCGTATTTCCCACTTGCACAGTTGTCTTATCAATAAACCGAGCCGTTCCATGAAAAACCGCGATGTCCGCTTTTTTATAAGATTCTTCACGATCCATGGGTATCGGATCCGTAAAGGTTCGCTTAAAATGCATGAGTGCCTCCCAATTTATAGCCGTATTTCCAGTCACCACGCCCAATTTTTGCATTCGTCTGTGCCAGTCAATGAGATCAGCCGCGCCAACGAGCACTTTTTTCGGATCACAGCCGCGTAGAGCGCAGGTTCCCCCAAATGGCAGTTCGTCAATAACCGCGACGGACCATCCGGCTTTTCGACAGCGGTCAGCAACGCTTGACCCCGCGGCTCCGGTGCCTATGACTATGAGATCAAATTGTTCTGTTTTCTCCATAAATAAGTTGGTCAAAGTTTTATAAAAATATGCAAAATATATCCAAGAACCATAAAAATAATTCCGGTGATGCCTATCAGTTGTTCTCGCTTCATTGCGTAAAAAACCGCCTTATCAATTTTATGCTCTTTTCGCACGCGTCTATGAACGGCAAGCGCAGTGTAGGCGACCATGACTTTTCCAATTATGTCCAAAGTTAACGCGATAATTTCCATGCGGTTGTTATCGGTTTCATGGCGCGACGACTTGCTGAATCCTGTCTCTCATTTCTTGAAGATCCATCGGCCCTCTTTTGTGGAATACAATATTGCCCTTTGAATCGACGAATATTGTCTCCGGCATCGAGAAGCCGCCGATTGATTGATAAAAGTTGTCTGAAGGATCGAGAAGAAATATCATACTTTCTGTGACGCCGAGTTCATCGGTATATTTTTTCGCAATATCTCGTGTTTCAGCTCTGTCAATGGCAATGATCACCACTTTGTCGCCGAACTCCTTTTGCGCCGACGCAAAATCGACCAGCTCTTTGCGGCAGAATGGGCACCACGCCGCCCAGGAATTTATCACGAGCGGTTTGCCGGCAAAATCAGCGGGGCGCACGGTTTTGCCATCATAATTCTGCAAAGCAAAATC
>JACPMG010000026.1 GCA_016186095.1 Candidatus Sungiibacteriota bacterium
GCACCGAGGAAGCAGGCCTCGGCAGAGTGCCGCCCTTCTGGGGCTAGGCGGCAATCGCATGGACTCTTTCACCGAGGTTCCAACCCCTCGGATCCGGGGCGAGGAGACGCCATGGCCCCGATTTTGGCTTCTTTTCGGCTGGTGCCAGTCTATACTCCCTCGCCGGAGTCAGGAAGGGCGGACCTTCGTCTCTCCGCCTGAGACAGAATCATAGCTACAGTATATATCTTTGAATAAACTTTGTCAATAGCTTAATCAAAAATTGGCTCAAATGAGCCAATTTCATATACAAAGAAGTTCTCGACTCCTCCAGTCGTAATTGGAGTCGCTCGAAGAATATTCAACGTACTATTCTTTAATCACCTCTTTTATCTTTTTCATTATCTCATCCCTGACTTTGGTATTTTCCTTCAAATAATTTTTCGCCGTATCAAAACCAACGCCTAATTTTAGATTGCCGTAAGTGAAACTGGCGCCGGATTTTTTTATAATATCGTACTTAAGTCCTGTATTTAGAACGTCAGCATCATAAGAGATCCCCTCATTGTAAAAAATATCAAACTCCGCGGTCTTAAACGGCGGCGCCACTTTATTTTTTACCACTTTGGCTTTGACGCGATTGCCAATGATCTCCTCGCCTTTTTTTATCTGTGCCGCGCGCCGAACGTCAATGCGCACCGAGGAGTAAAATTTTAAGGCCTTGCCGCCGGGCGTGGTCTCCGGATTGCCCCACATAATTCCTATCTGCATTCGGATCTGATTTATGAAAACTATCACGGTTTTGGATTTGGAAATTACAGCCGTAAGTTTCCTCAACGCATGGGACATGAGCCGCGCCTGCAGTCCCATGTGCTGCTGTCCCATATCGCCTTCTATTTCCGCGCGGGGTGTCAGGGCGGCTACCGAGTCCACCACAATGATATCCACGGCATTGGAGCGCACCAAGGACTCTACGATCTCCAAGGCCTGCTCTCCGGTATCCGGTTGGGAGATTAAAAGATCGTTAATCTTCACGCCTATTTTTTTGGCATACTCCGGATCAAGCGCATGTTCGGCATCCACAAAGGCGGCAAGCCCGCCTTTTTTTTGCGCCTCGCGAATCATATGAAGAGCCAGGGTTGTCTTCCCGCTTGATTCCGGGCCGAAGATCTCAACGATGCGCCCTCTGGGCACTCCCCCTACTCCCAAAGCCGCATCCAAGCCGAAAGAACCCGTGGGTATAACATCCACATCCAGCCGCCTTACCTCCCCGAGTTTCATGATTGACCCCTCGCCGAATTTATCCTGAATTTCTTTTACCGCCGATTCCAGAAGTTTTGTTTTATCTAATTTGTCGTCCTTCAATATCGTGTATCGTGTATCGTGTATCGCGTATCGCGCTATCTTGCGTTACACGCTACACGTTATACGAGTCGCATTATTTAACTAATACGTACCTCACCATCTTTGATTCTTTTCCAAACCTGTCTTTTACTAAAAACTCAAGCGCATTTAGTCCAGCGGCAAGTTCAATTTCTTCATTAAAATTGCCGATCCCGTCAATTTTAAGCTCGCGTCCGTTTACTGTCAACAGACTTTCCTTCTCGACTTTTCCCTTAATCCGCACTAATGGCCCTGGTACGGCTATTTTATCAAGAGGTTCCTTAATGCTTATAGTCGGGGATGTCATAAAATTTGTCAGCCTTATGCCCGATACCAGTAGTATGGCCAGAAGCGCCCCCCCGCCCAGAATCATACCAAGACGTTGCGGAGTGAGATATAGATGGGTATCCCTGTTTGTCGGCAGGGCGGTAAACTCTCGTTTGTTCCTGAACATACGCACATCCCACTCGGCATTGAACTCTTTAATAAGATTTTCCGGTTCAGGGAGAGAAAGTATAACAAGCAATTTTTTTAAAAAACCTTGAGCATACACTTTGGCCGGAAAAACCTCATAATTATCTTCCTCAAGTCCATAGAGATACCGGGCGTTTACCTGAATGTCGCGCACGATCTGATCCGGCGAAAAACCCAATGCCTCACGCCTTTTACGAAGCCGCTCTCCCAAGGTTTCTTGCTCTTTGTCGCGATGAGTCATGAATTGTGATCACCATCCTTCGTTTCGTAACTGCCGATCCTGGATTCTGCGGTCTTAATAAGCACTTCTCGCGGTTTGGCGCCATCCGCAGGTCCAATGAGGCCGCGGGCTTCCATCAGATCCAGGAGGCGAGCCGCCCGCGCATATCCTACACGTAGACGGCGCTGCAGATACGATGCCGATGCTTTCCCCGCCTGTGTCACCACCTCTCGAGCCTCGCCATAGAGAGGGTCATCATCTCCAAAAAATTCCGCAGAGTCTTCCTCGCCTGCCCCGGCTTTCGTTTCCAAGATCGCTTCTTCGTATTCCGGCGCTTCGACCTCTTCTCGTAAAAAATCCACAGCTCGTTTTACCTCCTGTTCAGAAACGAATGCCCCTTGGATCCGGCGGGGCTTAGCGGTATCTCCGGCCAGAAACAGCATATCTCCGTTGCCGAGAAGTTTTTCCGCCCCGGCCATATCCAGAATGGTCCGGGAGTCAATTTGGGAGGCCACTTGAAACGCGATCCGCGAGGTAATATTCGCTTTGATTAAACCCGTGATTACTTCCACCGATGGACGCTGAGTGGAAACGACCAAATGAATCCCTACGGCGCGCGCCATCTGCGCTAAACGGATAATCGCCGACTCAACCTCTCGAGGAAATACCGCCATGAGATCCGCTAACTCATCAATGATGATCACAATATAGGGCATGAGTTCTCCCTCCTGATTTTTGGCTGCCGCAGAATTGTAGCTTACGATGTCGCGTACCTGATGAGCGGAGAGGACGTCGTAACGTCTATCCATTTCCTTCGTTGCCCAGTGAAGCGCCTGAATAGTGGTCTTGGGGTCGGTGATGACGGGCGTCAGGAGGTGAGGAATATCATTATATACGGAAAGTTCCACTCGTTTTGGATCAACGATGATGAAGCGTAAAATTTCCGGAGGATTACGATAAAGGAATGATGTTAGCATAGTATGCGCGCATACTGACTTGCCTGCACCGGTAGCGCCGCTGATAAGAAGATGCGGCATACGCGCCAAATCCGCAAAGACCGGCAATCCGGCCACGTCTCTGCCTAAAGCAAAAAGGAGCGGATGAACCGATTCTTGAAATACTTTTTGCTCCAGCAGTGCCCGGAGTCCCACTAAAGCTATGGAACGGTTGGGGACCTCAATGCCCACGAGCGATTTCCCCGGAATCGGCGCCTCAATTCTGATCGGATGCGCGGCAAGCGCCAGAGAAAGGTCATTATGCAATCCGATGATTCGTGAAAGTTTTACTCCCTCTGCCGGGCGAAGCGTGTATTGAGTGACGGTCGGGCCTATGGATACTTCCGCCATCTCAACATCTATTCCAAAATTCTCCAGCGTCCGTTTTATAACATTGGCGTTGGCTCGTATATCGCCGGAGGACGGGGTCCCCCGGTCTCCCTGCAGGAGCTCAAGCGGAGGTTTTTTGTATTCAAATTTTTTCAGGCGTTTACGCGGAAACCGCAGTATTAGAATTACCCTCCCTTTTCTCAATAGCCGAGGCAAGGGCATTGCCAATTTGGTTTAAGATCGTATGAGCGGGCATTTCTGCTTTGTCGGCAACGGTCTGCTCCATTTCTTCTTCTTTTCCCGTTACTTCTTTTTTTCTCCAAATCGGCACATTGAGCATCAGCAGTACGGAGACGGCAAAAGCCCCGCCGGAAATTATGAGACTTGCCAAAGAATCAAAAAGTTTAAGCAGAGGCGCCGACGTCAAGAACCCGATTATCCCGCCGGTTCGTATCCCAAAAATTATATCAAGCAGAGTCAGACTTGATATAAGAAAAAGCGTGCCGCCAAGAAGTGTTGCCCCTAAAATTTTCCGCTTTTCTGAAAAAAGCAGCGAGAATCCGACCAAAACAGAAGCAAGCGGCGCAAAAAAGTATCCTCGGCCCAGGAGCCAGTCAAACATTCGGAAAAGATAGCCGCCCGCGCTCCCGCCCTTACCGATGTAGCTCAACACAAAAAGTGCGGCGACTATAAAAAAGAACACCGCTAAAACCGATTTCTTGGTTTCGGGATGGAGATCGGCATGCCAGGCTGACGCGGCTTTCCTTTTCTGGCCCTCCGCCTCCTGCATTTTTTTTCTGTGATTCCTTCGGCTCATTTAATCCAGTTTATGCCAAACAAACGCCCCCAGCAAGTGGGGGCGTTTGTTTATTTCAGACGGAAAGCTTTTTTTTGTATCCCGTTCCTGACGGTATCAGGCGCCCGATAATTACATTTTCCTTAAGTCCGCGCAGTGGATCGCGTTTGCCGCGAACAGCCGCGTCAATGAGTACCCGCGCGGTTTCCTGAAACGAAGCGGAGGAGAGAAAACTTGAAGTGGAAAGTGCTACACGGGTAATGCCCAAAAGCAATTGGAAGGCCGTAGCCGGCTTTTTCCCGGCGCGAAGCGAACGGATATTCGCTCTACGAAATTCACGTTTCTCCACGACTTCTCCGGAACTAAAATTGGTATCGCCGGCATCTTTTATACGCACACGGGAAAACATCTGACGTACGATCACCTCGATATGCTTATCATGGATTGGCGCGCCCTGTAGAGAATAAATTTTTTGTACCTCCTTGATAACATATTTCTCTACCGCCTCCTTGCCTGCCAGACGGAAAAGTTCCCGTAAATCGGCATGTCCCTCGGATAAAAGATCGCCTTTGGCGATTTTGCCTCCGACTTCCACCAGAAGCCCCGTTGCCGGAGGAATACGGAATTCCTTGTTGTCCCCGGCCGAAATTCCCAGCTTAGTAAGCAGACGTTTTTTTGTTTTAGCGGTTGTCTCCTCCGGCTCGACTTTAATCTTAACCGCCTTTTCGCGTCCCACATCCGAAATTTCAATGATCTCTCCGGCAACATCACTCATAACCGCACGGCCTTTGGGGGGACGTACTTCAAAAATTTCTTCAACGCGCGGGAGACCACTGGTAATATCTCCTCCCCCGGCTACGCCGCCCGTATGGAAAGTCCTCATAGTAAGCTGGGTCCCCGGTTCTCCAATCGCTTGCGCAGCCACAATTCCCACCGCCTCACCTTGACGTATCAGCATGTTATTCCCAAGATCATACCCGTAGCATTGCTGGCAGACGCCTTCCAAACTCCGGCAAGTGATGGCCGAACGCACCAGAACCCTATCAATTCGCCGTTCGTCAATAAGTTTTGCCCTTTCGTGGTCCAGCGCGTCTCCCGCCTGAAGAATAATCGCTCCTTCACTATCTTTAACATCCGCAAAAAGCACCCGGCCGAACGCACGCTGTCCAAGAGTCTTATTTACCTCCTCGGAATCTTTACGGACAATTTCAAAACCTTGTTTCGTCCGGCAATCAAGCTCGGGAATAATTACGTCCTGCGCCACATCAACAAGACGGCGAGTCAGATAACCGGCGGCGGAAGTACGCAAAGCCGTATCAGCGGTGCCTTTCCGAGCGCCATGCGTAGAAATAAAGTATTCCAGAACGTTCAGGCCCTCTTTATAAGAAGAGAGCACCGGCAACTCGATAATTTTCCCGGCCGGATTTACCACAAGTCCCTTCATGCCGGACATTTGCCTGATCTGCGTCCACGATCCGCGCGCCTTGGAGTCAACCATAGAAAATATGGGGTTAAACTGATGCAATGCTTGCGGTACCAATTTAGTTATGGCTTCCACCACTCCCTGCCAAGTTTCCACTATCCGGTCGTAGCGTTCCTTCTCGGTCAGAAGACCTCGCTGGTATTGATCCAAAATTTTGGCTATTTCTTCCTCAGCCGCCGTAACCAGCCGCCGTTTGTCCTGCGGGATAATGAGATCGTCCATTCCCCATGAAATTCCGGATTTGGTGGAATACTCGAATCCAAAACGCTTGATGTTATCAAGAATGGGCGGCGTTTGAGCGATACCATAATGCTTGATAATGCGGGCGACAATATCGGCGAGATCCCGATTTTTGACTTGCTGGTTTACATAAGGGAAATCGTCCGGCAGTGAGCGATTGAAGAGTACCCGGCCGGCGGTTGTTTCCACGATCTCCCGGGCATCCGTCAATTCCTTGGCAAGGTATCCGGAGAGCTTTGTTTTGTCCATGCGCACCTTTATGGGCTCATGCAGTGTTATTGCCCCAAAATTATAAGCAAGCACCGCCTCCTCCGGCGACGCAAATATTTTTTTGGCACCCGTCCCCTCCCCCCGCTCCATAGTGGCAAAATAACAACCCAGCACTATATCCTGCGTGGGATTTACAATCGGATCTCCAGTGGCGGGCTTAAGCAAATTATTAGCAGAAAGCATTATGCGCCCCGCCTCATCTTGAGCTTCATCGGTGAGCGGAAGGTGTACTGCCATCTGGTCCCCGTCAAAGTCCGCGTTAAAGGCGGGACAGACCATCGGGTGAATCTGGATCGCATCGCCTTCAATAAGCACCGGCTGAAAAGCTTGAATTCCAAGGCGATGGAGGGTTGGCGCACGGTTAAGAATAACAAACCGTCCCCGTATGACTTCTTCCAGTACGGCCCATACCTCGGGATTTTGATCTTCAATGAGTTTTCCCGCGCCCCGGATGTTGTAGGCGACATCGCGCTCAATAAGTTTGCGTATCACAAAGGGCTTAAAAAGCTCCAGCGCCATTTTTTTAGGAATTCCGCATTCCCCAAGCTGTAGTTCCGGACCGACAACTATCACCGAACGGCCTGAATAATCAACCCTTTTCCCTAAAAGATTTTGTCTAAACCTGCCCTGCTTGCCCTTAAGGATGTCGGCCAGAGATTTTAAGGGACGGCGCTGAACTTGTGATGCAACAGGCGCCGTTCCCCTGCGGATGGAATTATCAATCAACGCATCCACTGCTTCCTGCAGCATGCGCTTTTCGTTTCTGGTTATGACTTCCGGCGCGTTCAACTCATATAAACGCTTCAAGCGATTATTCCTATTTATCACCCGGCGATAAAGATCGTTTAAATCGGAGGTTGCATAGCGTCCTCCATCAAGCTGAACCATGGGCCGCAGGTCCGGCGGAATGACCGGTATAACCGTAAGAAACATCCACTCCGGCCTTATGTTCGCGCGCGCCATTCCATTTATTACTTCCAACCTCCGCAGGATCTTTCGCTGGCCCACAGGAGATTGCTGCGGCAATTCTTTTTCCAAGCGCTCCTTCAGCTCCCCGCAGTTAACAGTCTCCAGAATCTTGCGTATGGACTCCGCGCCTATGGAGGCTTCAAATACCTCCCCAAATTTTCTGGAAATACGATGATATTCAACCTCGGAAATCACCTGGTATAATTTTAAATTCCGCAGTTCCTCCCTGGTTTTTTCTTTGGCTTCTTTCAACCGCACTAACTCATCTCGCTCCGCCGATTTTGATTTGAGTTTGAATTCTTTATCAATTTCGTCCAGTGCGGTCAGACGCGCTTCTTCATCTATCTTAGTGATTACATAACCGGCAAAATATATCACTTTTTCAAGGTCGCTGACCGAAATGTCCAGAAGCAAACCTATTTTTGAAGGCACTCCCCGCAAAAACCAAATATGGCTTACCGGGGCGGCAAGTTTAATGTGACCCATCCGTTCTCTACGCACGATTGAACGCGTAACCTCAACCCCGCATTTGTCGCATACTATTCCTTTATAGCGTATGCGCCGGTATTTCCCGCAGTAACACTCCCAGTCTTTGGTGGGGCCGAAGATGCGTTCGTCAAAAAGACCGTCGCGTTCCGGTTTCCCGGTACGATAGTTGATGGTCTCCGGTTTGGTAATCTCGCCATGCGACCATGACAAAATATCATCGGGAGAAGCGAGTTTTAAAACAATTGCTTCAAAGTCGGTTAAAGATGTCTGTTCCATCTATTTAGCTTTAGTTCTGACCCTGACCGGGGCGGGTTTTCTTTCCTCTACTGGGACGTGTTTTCCCGCCGCAGCTTCTTTCTTCATAATATCCACGTTTAAAGCCAGACCTTTCAATTCGTTCACCAACACGTTGAACGAAGCGGGAATATTCGGATTCTTGATTTTTTCTCCGTTTATGATCGCCTCATACGTGGCCGATCTTCCCAGAACATCATCTGATTTTATAGTCAGCATTTCCTGCAGAGTATGCGCAGCCCCGTAGCCCTCCAAAGCCCAGACCTCCATCTCGCCGAAACGCTGGCCTCCAAACTGCGCTTTGCCTCCCAGAGGTTGTTGAGTAATCAGGGAGTAAGGACCAATGGAACGCATGTGGATTTTATCTTCCACCAAATGGATCAATTTCATTATATAAACGTATCCCACCGTCACCTGTTGATCGAACCTTTCTCCCGTCCGGCCGTCATAAAGTGTCACCTTTCCATTTTCCGGCAGTCCTGCCGATTTCAACTCTTGTTTAATCTCTCTCTCGGAGGTGCCGGCGAGCGCCGGAGTGATGGCGCGATACCCTAATTTTTTGGCGGCCCAGCCAAGATGGGTTTCCAATATCTGTCCAAGATTCATACGTGAAGCAACTCCCAGAGGATTTAATATGATCTCCAGCGGAGTCCCATCCTCCAAGCACGGCATATCTTCCTCCGGCAAAATTTTAGCAATAACACCTTTGTTTCCGTGTCTGCCGGCCAGCTTGTCTCCAACCATAATTTTTCGCAGCTGGGCTACGTCCACCTGAATTTGTTTTATTACGCCGGCCTCCAGTTTATCCCCTTTTTCACGGGAGAACACTTTGATCCCTACGATCCGGCCTCGCTTGCCGTGCGGAAGGCGCAAAGACGTATCTTTTACGTCACGCGCTTTTTCACCAAATATCGCTCGCAGAAGCTTTTCCTCCGGAGTTAGATCGGATTCTCCTTTAGGAGAGATTTTTCCCACCAAAATGTCGCCTGAGCGCACCTCGGCTCCCAAGCGTACAATGCCGTCTTCATCAAGATTTTTTAATTTCTCCTCGCCGACGTTCGGAATATCCGGCGTAGTCACCTCCGGACCGAGTTTGGTATCACGAACGTCAATTAGGAAATCTTCAACATGAATTGAAGTGAAGCGGTCGTCCTCCAGGAGCTTCTCGGAGATAATGATGGCGTCCTCGTAGTTTGCTCCTGACCAGGAAAGGAAGCCGGCCAGAATGTTCTGCCCTAAAGCCAGGTCGCCGCCCTCCGTGGATGAACTGTCTGCCAGCACCTCTCCTTTTTTCAATTTTTGTCCCAAATCCGCGATCGGCCGCTGACGAATAGCCGTAAAGGCGTTGGTTCTTAAAAAAGAAACCAGGGGGTATTTATAAACCTTTCCGCTTTTACCTTTAAAAACTATTTCTCGAGCGTCCACTGCTTGTACTTCGCCCTCTTCTTCGGCAAGTATCACCCGGCCCGAATCGCGCGCGGCGCGTGTCTCAACCCCCGTGGCGACAAGGGGCGCTCTGGCCCGGACACAAGGCACCGCCTGTCTTTGCATGTTGGAACCCATCATAGCGCGATTCGCGTCATCATGTTCCAGAAAAGGTATAAGGCTCGTTGCCACGCTTATCGCCTGTTGGGGAGACACATCCATATAATCGACTTCATCTTTTCGTACCACCCCCGGGCTTCCATGAACTCTTGCCTCGACGCGCTCATCGACGATTTTGCCGTCCGAGTCGTACTGGATGCCGGCATGCGCTATGTTATATTTCACCTCAGAGGAAGCATCAAGGTACTCCACTTCTTTAGTGAGTCTCCCATCTTTTACTTTAATATACGGGGTTTCAATAAGTCCGAAGGGGTTAAGGCGGGCGTATCCGGCCAAATGACCCACCAAACCTATATTAGGGCCTTCTGGCGTCTCGATGGGACAGATCCTTCCGTAGTGCGACGGGTGCACATCGCGGACTTCAAAGCCGGCTCTTTCGCGCTGCAGTCCTCCCGGGCCCATAGCAGAAAGCCGGCGTTTATGTTCAAGTTCCGAAAGCGGATTTACCTGATCCATAAACTGCGATAACTGCGAAGATGTGAAAAATTCTTTGACCGCGGCCATAAAAGGACGGGCATTGATGAGCTGTGCTGGAGTCAACAGGCTAGGATCGAGCGTGGACATGCGATCTTTTATGATTCTGGCCATACGGGCAACACCGACCCGGAGTTTATTTTGCAGCAGTTCTCCCACTCCCCGCACTCTCCGGTTTCCTAAGTGGTCAATATCATCTGCCGACTGGTCACCGCGGTTGTTAAGCCGAATAATTTCTGAAAACACGGCGCACAAATCTTCAATCCCCAACACTTTTCTGCGCGCATTCTCGGCGTTCTTGGCTACATTTAACCTCTGGTTAAATTTAAACCTGCCTACGTCAGCCAGATCATAACGATCCGATCCAAACATGGACTGGATCAGGGAGCGCGCGTTATCTACGGTAGCAAGATCCCCCGGACGGATACGCTTGTATATTTCGATAAAGGCCTCGTCTTGAGTCTTGGAAGGATCCCGCTCGACGGTCTTTTTAATATAAGAAGTCTCGCCGTTATCTATATCGCGAAACGCCTCTATGATCTCCTCATTAGTCTTCATTCCGAACACGCGCAGAAGCGCTGATCCGGGAATTTTTCGCTTCCGATCAATTTTTACATTAATCGTCCCGTCAAGATCGGTCTCAAATTCTAACCACGCTCCCCGGTTGGGAATTATCTTTGCTCCAAAATAATGTTTACCTCTGGTAAAATAGCTTGTAAAATATGCTCCGGAGGAACGAATGAGTTGCGAAACCACCACTCTTTCCACTCCGTTTACTACGAAAGTTCCGCGTGGAGTCATCAAAGGAAAGTCGCCCAAATAAATTTCCTGCTCTTTGACCTCCTTTGTTTTTTTATTGATAAGCCGTGCACGGATACGAAGTGCTGCCTCATACGACAAGTTTAGAGCCCGGGCCTGCGTTTCGGAAAATTTTGGTTCATCAAGCGAGAACCCCGCAATTTCCAGTGTCATTTCCCCGCCGCCGAAATCTTCATGGATGGGAGATACCTCGCCGAAAAGTTCTTTAAGGCCCTTTTCAAAAAACCATTTATAAGAGTTTAGCTGGACTTCCGCTAGTTCCGGAAGTTCAGTTAAAGAATTTTTATAATTGGAAAAGTGTTTTTTCTCCATAACAATAATACACCCCAAAACGCCTCCTCTATAGGGGTTAAACTCTAATCTTGCGATTAACGGCTATGCTCGCAAATAATAGATGTGTATATTATTTAGGGGCTAATATTTCTATCCGTCCTGAATCTGCGCCAGTTTCAGCCCTTTTTACCTATGCATAAGTATACTCCCCTCAAAATAATGTGTCAAGCCAAGCTGCAAGTATAGTTATCCACACCGTCTCCGCTCGCTTGTCTGCTTTTTCGCCGCCTGCTCTTTTGCTCAACCTGTGTTGCTGCGCATCTCAAAATGTGGTAAGAAGTGTATATGGGGTTTTTGGCCAAGTTCATAGCAAAAATTGTTCTTAATGGAGCGGCGCTCTGGGTGGCCTCAATTTACTTTCCGGGATTTGTTATGATCGGGGGCCTGATTACCATAGTAATCGGGGGAGCGTTCCTGGCTGTACTCAATCTATTTTTGCGCCCGATACTACGCCTGATTAGCGCGCCCTTGGTTTGGATAACATTCGGTCTATTTAATTTTGTTATAAATATGTTCATACTCTGGCTCGCTGACCGCCTTCTTACCCAGATCGCGATTACGGATCTTACAACTCTCTTTTGGGTTTCGGTCATCCTTTCTCTAGCTAATGCGTTTTTCTAAGGGCTTTGCCCAAGAATTTGAGCAATTTATGCGAAGAATTCTTGGCCGCAAAACCTTACCCCGCTCTTACTCTGCTACTGAATCTAAAGTAAAGAGTAATCGACGATATCAAATAAACCTCTCTGTCATTTATTGATAATCAGCAGTAGAGTAAGGGCGGGGTGCTCAATGTTGTGGATTAAATTTATTTCACTCGCATTGGGCTCATTCACAAATTTAAACAACATTGGCATGCTTTTATCTATAAATATTGCGCAAGTCATCATCTCCGTATTACTGGTCATCACCATTCTCCTGCAGCAGCGCGGAGGCGGACTTTCTCCTGTTTTTGGCGGGGAGGGAGGGGTCTATCGAACACGGCGGGGAGTTGAACGAATGATTTTTGCGGCTACCATTGTTCTCTCCATACTTTTTCTCGCAACAGCTATCCTTAATATTCTGATACGGTGATACGACTGCCATACCTCCAAATAATTAAGGCGGGCCTTTCCCGGCGCGCCAGATACTGGAAACTTATTAACGCCCGTAAACTCTTTTACCTCCCCCATATTCTCCGGGACTCAGCGGAAAAGAGACTTTTATTCGGGCTTTTTGCATTAATACTCCTAAGCGGGGGCTTATTATCGTCCCGCTTATACCTGCAATTCACTAAAGCCGTGCCGCAGATAGGCAAATCATACACGGAGGGACTCCTTAAAGAGCCCAGAAGCATAAACCCGTTATTTGCCGTCCAGGATGCTGATAGGGATATCGCCCATCTTATCTTTTCCGGATTACTCGCCTATTCAAACAGTGGTGAGCTTATACCCGATCTTGCCGAACAATATGAAGTAAGCGGCGATGGAAAGTCATACACTATTTTTTTACGAAAAAATGCTTGGTGGCATGATGGTAAGCCGGTCGGCGCAGAAGATGTAATCTTTACCGTAAAAACCATACAAAACCCCTACTACAAAAGCGTACTGCGCGCCAACTGGCAGGGTGTTACCGCAGAGAAATTGGATGACTATACGATCCGCTTCACCCTGAAAACTCCCTATGCTCCGTTTATAGAAAATCTTACTACCGGCATCTTGCCCAAACATCTTTGGGAAAGTATTAATCCGGAACAGGCATTACTGCATGAGCTGAACCTGAAACCCATCGGCTCCGGCCCATATAAGTTTGACAATTTCAAGCAGGAGAAGGACGGGTCAGTCTCCTGGTATCGACTAAAAAGAAACCCCAAGTATTTTCGCGAGGGGCCTTATCTGAAAAAAATAACATTCGTTCCTTTCTCAACAGAAGAGGAACTTCTGACAGCCTGGAAAAAGGGGTTGGTGGAAGGTTTCGGTCCGGTTTCATCAGCCAGGCTTTCGGAACTTGCTTCAGGCCGGTTCTCCGTTCATGCCATCAGTATGCCCAGAATTTTTGGCATATTCTTTAATGAAAAAGGCTCCCCCGCTCTGGCCGATCTCAAAGTACGTCAGGCAATCGCGCGCTCAATCGACCGCAATGAGCTCATAGAAAAAATTCTGCCGGGAGGAGCGGCCTCTGTTGCGACGCCGCTGCCTTTTCTCAAAACTACGGAAGGGGAAGCCGCCGCGTACCCGTATGACCTGGAAAAAGCGCGCGAACTTCTGGAACAAGCCGGCTGGAAAGATACCGATGGCGACGGTCTACGCGAAAAACGCACGCGGCAGAAAGGCAAAGAGGTCGTGGATAACCTTCGTTTCACCCTGACCACATCGGACTGGCCTGATCTTCTGCACGCGGCCGAAATTATCAGAGGGAAACTTCGAGAAATCGGGATTGACGTTACTATAGAAAAACGCCCATTTTCCGATTTGGAAACAACCGTGCTCCGCCCAAGAAATTTTGAAATATTGCTTTTTGGGCAGGTTTACGGATACGAACCAGACCCCTTTGCTTTTTGGCACTCATCACAGATAAAAGACCCGGGGCTCAACATCGCGCTTTACTCCAATAAAAAGGCCGATCAGATCCTCGAAGAAGTGCGCAGAACTTCCGATGCCGCGGCTAGATTCAAAAAATATGAAGAGTTTTCCCAAATTGTCTCCAAAGATCTGCCCGCGCTTTTCCTTTACTCTCAACTGTACCTTTACCTTCTGCCCTCGGACATCCGCGGAGCGGATATTTCTAAAATTTCTCTTCCGTCAGACCGATTCAACGAAATAAATAAATGGTATAGGGAGACGAAAAGGGTGCTAAAGTAATTAGTCATTATCGCGGTATCCCGCGCGGTGGAAGAAGTATAAAAAGTGTCACATGACGCAGGGATAAGAAAAATGAGGCCGTAAAGGCCTCCAGGGATAGGAAATAATTAGTTAACGAATTCTCGGCAGAGCCCAGTTTTTCGGCGGATGTCGACGTGGTTTTACCACTCCACAATCCCAGCATCTTCCATTATCACTCACTAGATCGTCATGATCGCAAGACCACTTACCCACATCTTCGACAGGAATTCTTTTCTTAAGGCCGCTGGAACGAATTCGTAACACAAGATATTTGCCTTGGGCATCGCGCTCATACTCAGCTTTCATACTATACCTCCTATACCTCTTTCTGGACTTTTTCATAAACAGTCTCCTAAGACTTAAGAGTTCTGAAAAGATTGTATCATTATTGGAATCGAATCGTCAAAGGCGATGCTAGCAGAATTCCTGCTGTTTAATGAATAAGTGATAAATATCTCCTGTGGCCGAGGATTTGCATAATTTTTGTGGATATGCTATACTGTGGATAGTATGGGATGAATCTTCTTGAGAGGGGGTATCTACCGGATAGCTCTTCTCAAGAGAATTCTCTTCTCATCTCACAATAGTGAGCCAAAACTATCCTAATAACCTTTAATTTTATTTGCCCCCCTGGCGGAATTGGCAGACGCGCTAGCTTCAGGAGCTAGTGGGAGAAATCTCGTAGAGGTTCAAATCCTCTGGGGGGCACTATGAAAACACAAAAAAACACTCTTCTCAGGCGCAATCCTTTACGCGCTATGGAGTTTAAGGTTGCTCCCTCCATCCACAGAGGCCATCTTAAATTTATTCCTCTGGGCGGATGCGGCGAGGTAACTCGCAGCTGCTACGTCTATGAGTACGACGATGATATCGTAATCGTGGATATGGGGCTTCAGTGGCCTGATGAGGATATGCCGGGAATTGATTATCTGATTCCCAATATCGAGTACCTTAAACCCAAAAAGAAAAATATTCGCGGAATTATAATCACGCACGGACACTACGATCATATGGGAGCGATCCCGCATCTTCTGGATCCTCTGGGCAATCCTCCGATTTACGCCACGGCTTTAACGCGAGGCATGATACTTAAGCGACAGGAAGATTTTACCGGCTTTGTCAAACCCAAAGTTGAGGTAATTACGCCGGAATCAAAAATAAAATTGGGCTCGTTCCAAGCCGAATTTTTCCACGTAAACCATAACATCCCCGATTGTGTGGGCGTAGTCTTAAAATCCCCCGGCGGCACCGTGGTGCATACGGGCGACTTTAAATTTGATCATACGCCGGTAAATGAGCGCCCAGCGGACATCGCGCGCCTCTCCTCTATCGGCAAGCAAGGCGTCACCTTATTGGTTTCGGAATCAACCGATGCTGAACTTCCGGGCCATCAAATTTCGGAAACAGAGGTTATGAAATCGCTTGAAAAAGTGTTTGAAATAGCTCCGGGCAGAATTATAGCCGGGACTTTTGCTTCTCTTCTTACGCGTATCCAGCAATTAATCTGGCTCTCGGAAAAATATAACAGGAAGATGGTGATTGAGGGCTACAGTATGAAGCAGAATGTCGCGGTAGCGCAAGAATTGGGCTATTTAAAAATTAAAAAGGGCACGGTCATTGATTCCAAAGACATAGGCAAGTATCAGGAAAACCAAATCACTATTGCCTGCACGGGTGCCCAGGGCGAAGATCGCGCGGTACTCATGCGTATTGCCAATAACGAGCATAGGACGATCTCTCTCCGTCCGACCGACTCCATTATTTTTTCCTCCTCGGTAATACCGGGGAATGAGGCCACGGTACAGCGCCTCAAAGACGTTCTCTACAAGCGCGCGGCCAAAGTTTATCATGTCGCCACCATGGATATCCATGCCGGCGGCCATGCCAAAAGGGAAGAACTGAAGATGATGATAAATCTCACCAAACCCCAATACATGATTCCTATCCACGGGAACTACTTCATGTTAAAGCTCCATACCGATCTGGCAGAAGAGGCCGGAGTGGCCAAAGGAAATGCCATTATCGCGGAGGACGGAGAGATCGTAGTGATTGGGAAAGATCGGGCCCATAAATTGAAAGAAAAAGCGCCCACAAACTATATAATGGTTGACGGTTTGGGCGTCGGAGACGTGAAAGAGGTGGTGCTTCGCGATCGCCAGCACTTAGCGGAAGACGGCATATTTGTTATAATAGCCATAGTTGACGCCAAAACCGGAAAAGTAAGAACCAGTCCGGACATCATATCCCGCGGCTTCATTTATCTCAAAGAGTCGCAGGAGCTTCTACGCGAGGTGCGCCATAAGACCAAAACCATTGTGGAAGAGATAACTGTCAGCGGCACGCACCCCATAAACTGGACACACGTAAAAGACAACCTGCGGGAAAAAATAGGACAGTTTTTATTCTCCAAGACGGAGCGGAGGCCGATGGTGCTACCCGTAGTCATTGAGGTATAAAATAAAGCTTGTAGACATTAGCTTATAGACGAAAGGCCATCTAACCTACAAGCTACCAGCTAAAAGCTATCTTCCTTGTGAAAACATTATTAAGCGGCATTCAGCCCTCCGGTACTCTCCATATTGGAAACTACCTCGGGGCGATAAAGCAGTGGGTGGAGCTACAAAAAAGCTATCAAGTTTTTATTTCCATTGTTGATCTACACGCTATCACCGTTCCGCAGGATCCACAGGAACTTCGAAAAAATACTTTGGAGCTTGCAGCACTACTTGTCGCTTGTGGCGTAGACCCTAAAAAGTCGGTGCTTTTTATTCAATCCCATGTTCCTGCGCATACCAAACTTGCATGGGTTTTAAATACCATAACACCGGTGGGAGAGCTTGAACGTATGACCCAGTATAAAGAAAAACGCGAGAGAGCAGGAACATTGGCTGGCCTTCTTAACTATCCGGTGCTGCAAGCCGCGGATATTTTATTGTATCAACCGGATGTGGTACCTGTTGGAGAAGACCAGCTCCAACATCTTGAGTTTACACGTACCTTGGCGCGAAAGTTTAATAGTCGGTTTGGCAAAGTGTTTAAAGAACCAAAAGCACTAATCCAAAAAGAAGCTGCCAGAATCATGGGCCTCGATGATCCTACTAAAAAGATGTCGAAATCGGCGCCTTCGCCCAATAACTTTATAGCGCTGCTGGATTCGCCGGAAGAAATCCGGCGCAAAATAAAAATCGCCGTAACCGACTCCGGCCGCGATATTCGCTACGACGAGAAGTCAAAGCCAGCAATTTCAAACCTTATGGCAATTTATAGCGCCTTCTCCGGAATGACTGTTTCCCAAATTGAGAAAAAGTATCACGGCAAGGGCTATGCGGATTTCAAAAGAGATCTTGGCGAGCTCTTGGTAGAGAAACTTACGCCTATCCAGAAAAAATACCGTGAGCTTTCGCGGGATGATAAAAAATTGCTAGCTATTCTCCGTAGTGGCGCCAAAAAAGCAACAGGTGTTGCCAATAAAACTCTCAGTGTGGTAAAAAGAAAAGTAGGATTCGTTCTTTAGGGAGGCAGCAATGCACTGTATTGACTGCGGAGGCTTCTTGACCGAGAAAGTTTCAGGCGGTTGCGGCGGTATGGGTGCCGTGTACGAATGTGACAACTGCGGGGCAAAGTGGCTACAGGAAAGTGGCGGTTTCGTGTCCTCACCGATTTCGCTCAAGCGATTGCCAAAGCACTACCCTACCACATAGAATCTCCACGGTTTATCTTTCCATTTCCCTGCATAATCTACTCCTATTCTCTTTCCTCGCTTAATTTGGCGGGGACTTATTTTTATGCCGTAATCCTCCCGCCCAACTTTGTTGGGCGAGGCTCGCTCACTCGGAGAGTGAGCGGCAATCCACAAACCTGTTTTTTTATTCGCGTGTTTGGCATTGAATCTTTTATCAATTTTAAAATACTTGCACACTTTACCGGGCCCTCTTACTTCATCTATTCTAATGTTCTTGAGAATATTAGAATGGGAATCTGATGTTACTATGGAGCGAATAAGCACTGCCGCCGGATAATGTTCTTTTTCTGTAACAATATTCAAGCAGTAGTACATTCCATAAATTAAATATACATACCAGTAACCCGGCTTGCCAAACATTACCTCTGTGCGTTTTGTCCTACCGCGCGAGGCGTGAGACGCTTTGTCTTTTGGTCCGATATATGCTTCAACTTCCGTAATTATGCCAAAGATCTTCCTATGGCCGATTTTTCGCACCAAAAATTTGCCCAAGAGCTCTTGGGCAACTTGAAGAGTCGGGCGATTGAAAAAATCTTTTGATAAGAGTTTATGCAAACGACTAGCAGGAATTACTTAACTGGCCTTTTAATTACCAGGTCAATCTCCGGGTTATTCAATTTTAAATTTTCAATTACCCTTTTCGCAACATAAGTCGCGTCCATGTATTCATTAAAATCAGCGGGGTACTTCTCTTGATATATCTCGGTTTGCATGCCACCTGGAAATATCCCGTAGATTTTTATGTCTGAACCTCCTACTTCTTTGCGGATTGATTCGGTCAAGCCACGGACTGCAAATTTTGAAGAAGAGTATGCGGATATTTCTGGCTTACCCTCAAGGCCAGCAGTGGAATTAATATTAATAATCAAACCTCTACCCCGTTTCTTCATATAGAAAAGTGCAATCTGACATCCGTAGAAGTAACCAAAGAAATTAACATTAAATAGATGGTGCAATTTTTGAATATCGGTCTTCTCTATAGGGCTCGGTGCGATCTGAACACCGGCATTATTAATCCAAATATCAATTACCCCGTACTTCTTTAAAACGTACTCACCAAGTTTCTTTAGGTCTTCTATAGATGTTACATCTGCTAAGAAATAATCAGTAGATAATTTTTTAACGGCAGACTCCAGACCTCTTTTGTCATGACTACTAATCACGACTTTTGCTCTTTCGGCCACAAAAGACTGAGCAAGAGCCTTGCCAAATCCTTGACTACCGCCAGTTATTATAACCGTTTTGCCACGTAGATTCATGTTAATTTCGTAACGGCCCCACGGGGGATCGAACCCCGGTTTGATGGCTGAGAACCACCTGTCCTAACCACTAGACGATGGGGCCAAACTTTGGCGGGCGAAAAACCTGGCGTCCTAGATTAGACTAGACGACAGGAGTACAAAAACTACCGCCTCGTGGCGGTTATCATACTATTTTTTTGGCATATTGCAAAGAGGAAGTACCCAATAATGACATTGCGGACAGAATCTTCCGTCGCCTCTTCGTTCAAGATGCACCGCACTTCCTCGGCAATAGGGACAGATCATCCAGGTGTAATAGTCAATATAATCAGCAATATTCAGCGGGTCAGCACGGGCACCCATATGTTATTCTCCACTCAAAGGTACTGTTTTCAGTATACCTCATCCTATATTCTTCCAATGACCCTCCTGTCTCACTAGTAGTCCTTCGGCTCGCTCCGGATGCGCCATGATCTCCTTCACCGCTTTCTCCATCCGCATGAACTGGCTTCCTTTGACTAAAATTAAATCACCGGGCTGGATTATGGGGTCTAAAGCCCGACCGGCCGATTCGGAATCATCAAATTTAAAAACTTGATTATGCTTGACTCCTCGAGTTAATGCCTCATCGGCAATAAATTTTGCTCGAGGGCCTACGCAAAAGAACAAATCGACAAATCCGGCAGCTTGATCCCCTACTGCGCGATGCGCCTGCTCCGAAAACCTCCCTATTTCAAGCATATCACCAAGCACGGCAATTTTTCTTCTTCCGGGAAGGGCTTTTAGCGTATCCAAAGCCGCGCGCATGGCTTCGGGGGCAGCATTATATGTGTCGTCAAGGATAAAAGAATTTTTTATACCTTTTAACAATCTTAATCTGCCCGGCGGCGGTGCATAATTCTTTATGGCCTCGGAAATCTCCACTAAATTTAATCCAAGAGTGATACCTACGGCTGCAGCCGCGGCTGCGGCAATGGCTTGCGGTTCTCCGAAAGCATCGTGCAGATGAAACGGGACCAGATGTCCTTTGTGCTCAATTTTGAATGAAATGCCTTCCGGTATGTCGCCCAACTCCGCGTCTTTGGAAATTGATAATTGATAATTGATAATTTTTATCTCCGCATGCTCTTCCCGCCCAGAGCGAGACTCGCCAAAGGCGGCAAATCCAAAAGTGAGAACTTTGCTTTTGGTCTTATCCTTCATATCATACACCGCATAATCGTCGTGATTTAGGATCGCTTGGCCGTCCGCGGGCACGGCCTGTACAAGTTTTGCCTTTTCTTTGATTATCTCCTCCGGATCTTTGAAAAATTCCACATGCACCGGAATATCGCCAACCGCAGTAACCACGGCTATATTTGGCTTGGCGATGGAAAGAAGGTAATCCATGTCGCCCGGATGATCAACGCCATACTCCAGCACCAGTATCTGCGGATACTGGTTGCGGACAGACGCGGACAAACGCAAAATAACGCGGACAAACGCGGACAGCCATTTAAAAATATTTTTGCCATAATGTGAAATTCCCAAAATCGTGAGGGGCAAGCCGATTTCGTTATTATAATTTTTCTCCGAAGTCCGCACTCTGTATTTCTTTTTGAGCACGCTAAAAATCGCCTCTCTAGTTGAGGTCTTTCCCACCGATCCGGTAATGCCGATAATAGTCGGCCTATATTTCCGGATCGCGGCTCTTGCCAAAACCGCAAGAATTTTTTGAAGTATTGACTTTTTCATAATGGCGTCCCGCAACGTCATCCTGAGGCAATAGCCGAAGGATCTAAATCCTTAAATTCTGGATTGACGCTTCGAATCAAATCTATCTTTTTCTTTCGTGTCCACCCCTTAATTTTCTTTTCAGCCGTGATGGCTTCTCTGGGGCTAGAGAAGACTTCATAATATACAAGTTGCGTCACGTTATACTTGGAAGTGAACCCTGGGATTAATTTTTGTTTATGCTGAGATATGCGACGCGTGAGATCGTTTGTAACACCGGTGTAAAAAAACGGTGTCACGTTTGTTGGTCGCAATATAAACATAATAGTATCTTAACATATAGATCCTTCGCTCCGCTCAGGATGACTTTAAAAGATTATTTTTCATCAGGTGGAATCTCATAGTAATTAAGTATATATTCCGCCAAATCATGAAATGCAGGCGTTAAGGTATTGGCAGCAAACCGGTTTCCTTGGGGCTCGTTCAATTGCAAAAGTACCAAGAAGCGCGGATCGAATGCCGGAGCATATCCGACAAAGGTATGAATTACCTTGTCTGAATATCCCGGCCCGTTGCGGCGCGGAATCTGGGCTGTACCGGTTTTCCCGGCCACAAAATATCCCTTAACTCCGGCCCTATTCTCAAAACCTGCTCGTACCGCCGACACCAACATTTTAGTAAGCGTCTCCGCCGTTTCTTTGGAAATAACCTCCCGCGTCAATTGTGGCTCAATTTTCCGCTCATTTCCAGAGTCATCTATTATTTTCTCCACCACATAAGGCCTCATAAGTTTTCCTTCATTGGCAATAGCGCCAATGGCATAAGCAAGCTGTAACGGCGTTACTGCGATTCCCTGCCCGAAAGACGCGGTGGCAAAGTCAATTTCATGTCCGGCACGCAAATTAGACATATTTCCGACAACCTCGCCCGGCAAGTCAATTCCTGTTTTGACTCCGAAACCAAATTTTTTAAGATAATCTACTTGGCGCTCGCGTCCCAGAAGCCGCGCCACATGCACCGCGCCGGTGTTAAGCGATTTTTCCAAAACTTGAGTCATAGTCTGCACGCCGTGCGCCTTGCCGTCAAAGTTATTAATTTTATAACCCCCAATTCTAATCTCCCCCGGATCCTCATACGTGGTATCTGGTTTTACCACTCCTTCCTGCAGTCCTCCGGCCATCGTAATAGGTTTTAATACCGATCCCAATTCGTATGAGGATTCGACGAGTGGGTTTAAAAATACGGAAAAATCTTTTTCTTTGGAAAAATCATTGGGATCGAAAGCCGGATCGACGGAGAGCGCCAATATTTTTCCGCTTTTGGGTTCCACCACCAGAATAGCTCCGGACACAGCACCCCACTTCTTTTTGGTCTTGGCAAGAATTTCTTCCGTCTTTTGTTGAATATTATAGTCAACAGTCAAAACTATGTCTGAACCATTTTTGGGAGGCCTAATAATTCTTTTTCCAAGCGCCACCCAGAAACCAGAGGTACCTTTTACTCCTTCAAAAAGGCCTTTTATTCCGGCCAGATCATTCTCGTAGAAACGTTCAGCCCCATAACGCCCTTCCTCTTCGCTCTCCTCTTTGCTTACAAATCCTATGAGTTGAGCCCCGAGCGTCCCGTAGGGATATATCCTGCGGCGCTCCTCTTCAAAAAAAATGCCATCCGGTTTCACTTGCTCAATGCGCTCTACCTTCTCCGGGGTAATACGCTTGGCCACCACCTCATATGCGTCCTCTTTCTGAGAAAATTTTTTGACAAGCTCTTTTTCGTCAAGCTTGAGTTCTTTGGCAATAAAAGAGGCGGTTTTTTGCGGATCTTCGATATCTTTGGGAGAGGCAACCAATATCTTCTCCATACGGTTAAAAGCGAGTGCTACGGAGGTATCAAATCTATCATGCGCATAGATCATCCCTCTCTCGCTTAAAATATCTTTTACCAAACGCTGCTGTTTGGCGGCAAGTTGTGAATACTCCCGGTAGTAAACAATCAGCAGAAGAAAAAGACGCCCCAGGAGGAGGGAAAAAATAATTAAAAAAAAGAGGAGGACCCAACCAATCCGCCTCTGTATGATCGCCTCAAAAGAGATTTTAGACATACACGGAATTGGTCGCGCTAATCAATTCTACGGATGCATGGCCGGCAAAGAAGCCGTAACCGTGCCCTCTCCCCCGATGTATTTGAGTGCCGACACTTTCTCCATTAAATTTAGCAGTTCGCCGCTATCATTTGCCAGACCGGTGCGAAGTTCATGGAGACTAATTTCCCTACTTGCCGTCAAAGCTTCAAGCTGTGAAATAGTATATTCCCGTTCTTGTATTTTAAACCCGATTTCGAATATAGTATATGCCGAAATAAGATAGCTTATAACCGCGGCTGCAATAAAAATTAAGGTGAAAACCGTAATAATTCCGTTGTGGTTCCAATCCAAAAAGCGTTCGGTCAGGCGATCCATCATGACCGTAAGACGCAGCGAGAAAAGTCGTTTTTGCGTGAGAATAAGGGTGGTCATCAAATTAGTTACCAGTTACTGGTTACTAGTTATTAACGCTGCCCGAAGTTTTGCCGAACGGGCGCGGGGATTGACGCGTATTTCCGCCGCATCTGCCGCAACCGGTTTCTTGGTCAACAAGGTCAATACCCCTTCTTTTTGTTTCTCTTTTAAAAAAATCTTAACCATACGATCCTCCAATGAATGAAATGATATTATGACCAACTTTCCTTGTGGTTTTAACAGCGCCGCAGAATCCCTTAGCCCTTGCCCTAAATTATCCATTTCGTGATTTACCGCTATGCGCAGGGCCTGAAAAGTTCTGGTCGCCGGATGAATTCTGCCTCGCCTGATTCCGGGGACACATCGCCCGACAATGTCAGCAAGCTCGTCAGACGCGGAAACTCTTTTAGAGTTGCGCGCTCGGATAATACCTGCGGCGATCCTTCCGGCAAATCGTTCCTCGCCGAATCTTCGAAGGATATCCTCAATTGCCTTCCGCGGCCAAGTATTGATAATTTCTGATGCAGTGAGCGTATTTTCATAAATGTTATACCGCATATCCAGCGGCTCGTGTCTTAGAAATGAAAATCCCCTGCCACTCTCCTCAAGCTGATGCGAACTAAAACCAAGATCAAAAAGGATTCCATCAATCTTGTCCAAACTATATTTTCTTGCAATAGATTTAATATCTGCATAATTGCCGCATTCCAGAACTAGATTTTTTGTCTTTTTACTTTTATCTTTTAACTTCGCTATAAGCGCGCAGTCCCAATCAATACCCAGTAGCTTTCCTTTCGGCCCGATTCTTTCCAGAATTGCTGTCGCATGTCCTCCGCCGTTGATGGTCGCATCTACATACTTCTCTCCAGGTTGGGGATTGAAAATAGAAAGGACTTCGTTGAGTAAAACAGGTCTATGCACACATAATGTCTAATTCCTAATTTCTAATGTCTAATAAAATTCCGAATGTCCAATGTCAAAATTTAGTTATTAGACATTTTAACATTGAAAATTTCATTAGAAATTAGGCATTAGAAATTAGAAATTTTAGTAAAGCCCCAACTCTCCCAATTTCTCCGCGATCATATCCGTATTTTTTTCAACTTCGCCTTTGTAACTTTCCCATCGCTCCTCATCCCAAAGCTCAAGGCGGTTATGAACGCCGGCAATTACCGTCTGCTGTTTCAAGCCGGCATAATTTTTTAAATAGTCCGGAATCAATATCCGCCCTAATTGATCAAGTTCCACCTCCACTGCCCCGGCAAGCATAAGTCTTAAAAAACTTCTGGTGTTTCCCTGGCCCACGGGAAGCTGGCCCAGTTTTTCGGTCAACTTCTGCCACTCCTGCATGGGATAAAGAAAAAGGCAATTATCAAGGCCCCGGGTAAGTACTGCCCGCTCGCCCAGTTCTTTCCTCAATTTCGATGGTATGGCGAGACGTTTTTTGGGATCTAGGGTGTGTTTGTATTCTCCTATTAACATGAGTTTATCCCCAGAAATGGTTAGTTATCCACAGTTCTATCCACATTTCCCCACTTCATTTCAAGTTTATCCCACTTTTACACATACTGCAAGAATTAACCACCACTTTTACGTATCAAAAAAGTGGCTTATGAAAGCCACCGACTAAATAATTATTCACAGATTATTCACTTTCTAGTTTTACCTAGACAAATACCAATGGAATGCCGCATTCACACCATGGACAGTCATTCTTTAAGAAAGTCAGCAATGGATCCCTTATGACTGAAATTATAGGCATGGTAAGAGCTGATCGCTCTGCCGACCATGACAATGGCGCTCTATTAACAGCTACCGCCACCGCCGAGATGAGTGCGCCGGGTAAAGCGCGCTTAGATGCCTCGAGCGTACGGCCAGACCTGAAAATATCATCTACAAGCAACACTCGATCATCGGGGTCACATTTGAAATATGGAGGTACTTTGATTTGCCCCGAACCTACTTTTTCCAATGTAACCGTTCTTACCTCCGGAACCGGCAGATAATGAGCAACGCCTTGAAGCAATTGCCCCACCCCGCGTTCGGGACCAGCCACAACATTTATGTTCCGGCGAATTTCATCCGGTAACTGTAAAAGCAGAAGAAGCGCAAAGAAATCGCATATTGATCTAAACTGTAATGCTTTTTGCATATCATAGTACCGCCCAAAGTGGGACTGGTGATCAAAGGCGAAATGAACTCTTTCTTTTCCCATCGGCGGCTCGTCATCAACATCCTGAAGCGCGCCGCACGGCCGCAACATCTCTTGGAGACGCGAACCAGTCATTTGCCGTGCTAATGACTCCATTTCACCAATGGTCATGGCTGTACCCTCTAATATAAAAAAACCAAACTTATGATATCATAGGTTCGGTCTTTTGCAATACGCCACCCGGGTGGCGTATTGAATTAAATGAATGGGCAGGGTGAGAGTCGAACTCACGGAGTACTAAAAGTGACCTCTTTATGACAGTTTGAACAGAGTAACTCACACTTATCTATTTCTTTTTTAATTCGTTGCCAGCTAAACCCTTTATAGAATAATCTAGTTGGCTCATATTTCTTCTTTTTGGGGTCAAGGTGATTAAACTCAAGCGCATATTTACATCTGTTATATCCGCATTGACGACATTTTCCGCCCAAATACTCTATGGCTTGAAGCTTGACTTTTCGTGCCTGCTCAATTCTCCAAATCGTTCGTTTACGATTCTCACATCTTTTACATACGTATCTTGGATAATGATATGTACGATAAAAATCGTCTTCCCGTTTTTTAATATTACATTCCCGACAAACTTTCATAATGGGCGCGGCAGGACTCGAACCTGCGTAGTCCGTTAGGACGTTTGGTTTACAGCCAAATGCAATTGCCGCTATGCGACGCGCCCATACTTACAGACTATCATAAAATCTGTAAAGAATAAATAGCCGGAGGTCGGATTCGAACCGGCGACTTGTTTATCCCGTTACATCTGCCGTATAGCCGAGGGCGAGATTCGAACTCGCGGCCTACTGTTTACAAAACAGTTGCTCTACCACTGAGCTACCTCGGCAGATGTAACGGGACTGGCGCAAAATAGCTACCCTGCCTGCCGGTTTACCCGCCGCAGGAGGGCAGGCAGGTCTACCGCTCCGACGTTTAGTCGGAGCCCCGACTTAACCTTTTTAAATTATACAACAGTGCGCCGGGGCTGAGCTAAGGTGGCTATTATTTCTTCACCCTCACCTCGCGAATACGATTATCCTTAGTAACGGGAGGCGTAGATTCTGGCTGCAGTTGCTTCCAATACTCTCCATTGCCGTTTCCATTTACAGCTCTTCCATTCTCACGCACCCTTTTGAGCAACGCCACAACTCCGTTATCAAGACGCAGAAGAAAAATGTGGAGCTTATAGAGAACCTTAGTGTAGATAACCCAAAACGCCTCTTGGTAGTGCTGTTCTCGATACCACGTCTTGATATTGAGAAGAAAGAGACGTAGCCGAGCCGAGTCCTCGTGAAAACGCTCGGTAATGACCTGATCGGGAATGGCAATTAACTCCGGCAATTTAGCGGACACGCGGTACCACAGATAAAAAGTGCTGGAAACAAAAATGAGGCCCAAGATGCTGTCAAGAATCATAATTCAAAACGAATAAATTTTCCCAATTTGATGTTTTCGCCGAATTTTCCCGCGGCTTCATTTATCAAATCACGGACGGATTTATTCTGCTCTTTAATAAAGGGCTGTTCCAAAAATGTCTGCTCATCAACAGGATCCATGGCTGCCAGTTGCATGGCCAGATCATGCGCGAGCTCCCTAAAATCCGCGTTCCTGGACACAAAATCAGTTTCGCAAAAAAGCTCCACCATAGCTCCTATTTTCCCGTTGGAGTGAATATAGGCATCAATTACTCCGGCGCGGGCCTCTCTACCCGCACGTTTTCCAGCCAAACTGCCCAATTTCCGCTCGATTAACGCCGTTGCCTTATCCACATCACCCCCGCTCTCCTCCAGGGCTTTCTTAATATCCGAAATCCCCGCACCGGTCTTTTCGCGTAATTCCTTTATAAGTTCCGTGGATAGTTGACCTGCCATAATTATAGTCCTACATTAAAATTAATCGGTGCCTACGGAGGCCTAAATGCCCTCTCGCCCCAATTCGCAGCGCGCTTTACCGGACGGCAGAATGGTAGAAAGAGAATTTATTGAGGATCTCCAACTACTGCTTCAGGAAGGTAAAATTACCGACATCCAAAGGAATAAAGCGCTGGATAGCAGAGGGGTAGATGCGCTTATAGTGCGCCGTGACGGAAGATCTATAAAGATTAATGTGATGGTGGATAGCATCCGGTCGATGCGGTGGCACCAAAAAGTTAACCGACGGCTTGCCCGCAAAGACGCCATGCGTATTGGCATCCTGCTGTGGCGACATAATTCTAACATCAACCCTCAAATACGCCGCCAAGCCCTTTTGAGAGCAATCGAGGAACACGATTCCTACGCATAGTAGCTGCCCTACCGGCAGCATTTTTTATGCTTACTCCGGATTTTTTGCCTCCGCTTTCTGAATTTCGTGTTGTCCTTTCTCAATCGCTTCCCCGATACGCCCCACCATATATCGAATTGCGGGCAGGGCATCATCGTTTGACGGGATAGGATAGTTTACCAAATCGGCGTTAGAATTGGTGTCGCAAAACGCGACCAAAGGGATTTTCATTCTCCGCGCCTCGCGAATGGCAGTATCGTCATGCGTGATATCCACGATAAAAAGCGCATCCGGCAGCCGTTTCATCGCCCGCAACCCGTCAAAATTCTTTTTTAAGCGCACAATCTCCTCCTCCTTATTCATTCTCTCTTTTTTGGTGTATTTCTCAAAGTCGCCCGAAGCCTTCTCTTTTTCTAGCCGTTCCATATACTCCACTCTGCCGGAAATTACTTTGAAATTGGTCAAGGCCCCGCCAATCCAGCGCTCCACGAAATAAGGCATCTTTGTCTTTTCGGCAACCTCAATAATAATTTTTCGCGCCGCCGGTCTTGTGCCCACCAAAAGGACAAATCCGCCTTTAGCCACTATGTTTTTTATAAATTCCAGCGCCACAGCAAACTTCTCTTTGGTCGCGGTAAGATCAATTACCGATACGGTGTTACGCACCCCAAAAATATACGGCTGCATAGCCGGATGGTTTTTGGACTTAGCATGCCCCAGATGCACCCCTGCCTTCATCATCTCTTCAAGCTCTTTATCCACAACAGGCGCCAGATTGATTATATCGCTATTTAGAGCGGTTTCTTCGGCCATAAAGATTATGGTAACGAAATTATAGCATGGACACAAGGAGTTGACAAGATGATAAAATTGATATATAATAATGGTGCGGGAAAAAACCGCGCCTTTGGGAGGATGCCATGTTGCGTAAGTGCTCCAAGCAGATGGTGGCCTGGTTCGTTGCCATCGCCCTCATGGCCTCCCCTGCGGCGTTCCAAATTTGACATTGCACAAATACTTGCCCATAATCTAAATATGGCTTTAGCCAAAAAGGATTTGTCACAAATAAGGGGGGTAGTGCACGATGAGGTTGAGAAAGCGGTGGAAACACTGGCTACGATAATAAATAAAAGTTTTAACGCTGTTCAAAAACAGATTGAGCTTTTAGATAAAAAAATAGAGCTTATTGATGGAGAGCTACAGCACATCACCGCGCGTCTCAATACTATCGAGCATGACGTCGCCGATATTAGGAAACATTTTGTATATAGAGACGAGTTTGAAGATGCAATCGCCAGAATCGCCCTAATTGAGAAAAAACTTGGAATACGCGGCGGAAAATGAAGAAAGACATTCACCCCAAATATCATCAAGCTAAAGTAAACTGCGCTTGCGGCCATACTTTTACAGTCGGCTCCACCAAAGAGAAACTGGATATTGAAATTTGCTCTCACTGCCATCCTTTCTATACAGGCGGATCAAAACTTGTGGACACTGCCGGTAGAGTAGAAAAATATAGACAGAGATTGGCGAAGAAAAAATCTTAGATGCAAAATTAGACGCCACTTATGCGCAAGATAAGACGCGACTGCGTTTATCATTGCGTTACAGGTGGCGTTTATAGTCGCTTCTAAACTATTCATGGACATCCAAGAACTCCGACAAAAAAAAGATGAGTTGCAAAAAGAACTCTCCAGTCCCGAGATTTTTAAGAATCCTCAAAAAATAAAAGAGTTATCCATTGAACTTGGCAGAATAGAAAAAGAATTGAGCGCGCTCGAACGCCCCTTCTCTGCCGGAAGTCAATCCGAAAAAGCCATCATGGAGATCCGCGCCGGAGCCGGCGGAGGAGAGGCGGCACTTTTTGCCGGAGAGCTTTTTCGTATGTATACGGCCTACGCCAAAAAGAAAAATTGGCAGATTTCGCTTATAGATTCCAGCCCGACCACGCTTGGCGGGTATAAAGAAGTCATTTTTGAGATTATAGGAGCGGGTGCGTATAAAGATCTGCAAAACGAATCCGGAGTGCATAGAGTCCAGCGCATACCCGAGACCGAAAAATCCGGCCGAATCCATACCTCAACTGCATCAGTTGCCGTGCTTCCCGAAGCCAAAGAAACTGATATGGAAATAAAGCCCCAAGATATAGAACTGGAGTTTTCCCGCTCCGGAGGAGCAGGAGGACAAAATGTAAACAAGGTAGAAACGGCCGTGCGCATCATCCATAAGCCCACCGGTATTGCGGTACGCTCCCAGGAATCGCGTTCTCAGCAAAAAAATAGGGAACAAGCCATGTCTTTACTACGCACGCGTTTGCTTGATGCCAAGCGCCAGGAAGATACAAAAAAAATAACCGCCGAGAGGCGATCCCAAATCGGCACCGGAGACCGATCAGAAAAAATACGCACCTACAATTTTCCGCAAGACAGAATTACAGACCACCGCCTAAAAGAGTCCTGGCACAATATAGAGCAAATTATGGCGGGCGATATAGAACCTATAGTGGGAGCGCTACAAAATTCTATCAATGTCTCTGGCTAATGAAATAATACGATTGGAGTATACTCGACAGATATAAGAAGTGCAGGTGGAGCGCCCGGAAATATAGGTTTTCGCCGCGCGAATCTCTCCGGCCTGCGTCTTTGACGCGGCGCCCGATTGCGCCAAAAACACCGCCGAAGCCGTAAAAGCATCCTCCGGATTCCAAGGATTGGGTGGATTATGCCCCGTTAACTCCGCTACTTTATCTTCAAATCTAAGCCAAGTAGTCGGCAAAAATTGTGCCGGCCCCATCGCTCCCCCGCATCCGTAATTGGGCTTTCTTGATACCGGCATTTTATTGGGATCAAGATTCAATTTGCCGGTGATCGTGAAAAAAGCTTTTTTCTCGTTTTCTGCCTGTGTACGCTTCCCCAAACGAAGGTAACAATTGTAAAGATCGCGCTCCCAGTTTCCCGTCCCGACATTGGTTCCGACCGAAATTACTCCGTCCTCAAATTGTTTTCCGGTCTCCACCTCCAAGAGCGCTAAAAGAAAGGCGGGCCTTATACCGGCGCGATTGGCGGCAAGAGTCGCCATGCGCACTGCGTCCTCTGCGGTAATGCCGGTTTTTTCAATATAGAAAAGCTGGGTCTTGAGAGTCGCTATATCGCGTTTTTTGGACTGCAGAAGCTGCTGGAAAAGCGCTTCCTTACCCTTGGTAAGCCGCAAAAGCTCGTCTTTTTCTTTCTTTTTTTGCGCGAGAAACCTTCTTTCCACATCCTGTAATGCTTTCAAATCCTGCTGGTCCTCTTGGAATTCTTCGAGCTCATTTTTCTCCTCTTCAAGCTCCGTACGGTCATCGCGAAACTCGCCCAGTGCCCCTTGCAGACGCGATTCAACCTTTTGCAGATTATTCACGGAAGTGAAAAAATCAGAAAGGTTCCCATTTTTTAATAATACGGTAAGCGTATTGTCCTGATCATAGACGTAAACCAGAAAAAGTCCGGCGGCCAGTGCCTTTCGAGACTTATCTATTTTTCGGGAAAGCACGCCAATCCCCGCCTCTTTATTTTGAACCTCAAGGGCGGTCTTTTTTATAACCAAGGTCAGGCGCTTGATCTCAAGCTCTCGTCTTTTGATCTCTGTATTGAGAGTCGCGGTTTCATTAGCGAGTGTGCGCGTCTCTCCTTGGGTTTTTTGCAAATTACTATCTAATTGGCTGGCCTCTTGTTCAAGCTGCTCCAGCTGCCTCTCAAGCTCACTCCGCTTAGCGCCATCCTCTTGAGCGTAGGCTGTAGCAGTAAACAACAAAAAAACGCCCACCATAGCTGGGACTACGAATGATAATGCACCCTTTTTGAGAGACATATTCCAATTATACCTTCTTTGTCTCGGTCTTGCCACCGGTCTCTTCCACAACGTTCTCTTCACCCTTGGCCTCCCTCTTTAGCTCCTGTTCGGTCTTTACCTCTTCTGGCGCTTCAGCTACTGGTGCTTGCGCAAGCGCAGCCAGTTCCTCCTCGGAGCGAGGCGGCTCCACCAAGGCGACCATTTCCTCCGGTCCGGCAAGCACTTTCACGCCCTTGGGTAGAAGAATATCCTTTACGAAAATCTTGGATTCAAAATCGGTAAGCGCGGAAATGTCGGCCCGCAGTCCATGAGGCAAATCTTGCGGCAGGGCCTCAACCTCCAACTCCTGCATAACTTTTACTAAAACTCCACCCTCGTTTTTTACGGCAGACGACTCACCCACAAATTCTATCGGTACTTTGGTACGGATAACTTTATCCATACGCACCGCGTAAAAATCCGCGTGCAAAGGGTACCCCTTCAACGGATCATTTTTAATATCGTGGATCAGGACATTATATGGCTTACCTTCCACCTCAAGTTTAAGCAGCGTCGATTCCCCGGCCTCTTTATACGCCTTTTCGAAATCCTTATATGGCACGGAGATGGATTGGGACTTCATCCCCTCTCCATACACCACCGCAGGCAAAAAACCGGCCCGGCGAAGGGCATTTGTCTTTTTACCTAATTCGGTTCGGGGCTTGGCTTTAAGCTCTCGCATATCTTTGCAAGCATACCACAGAAGCTATGGCTTTACAAGATTCGACGGCGTACGTCCCTCCAAGGCCTCAATTATATTTTTGGCGGCTAGTTCCGACATCGCCTGCCTTGTCTCCTCGGTGGCCGATGCGATATGAGGCGTTAAAATCACATTCTCAAGATCGGCAAGACCCGGAGTGAGCGCTGGTTCATTTTCAAATACATCAATGGCAGCACCGCTGATGACACGATTTTTCAAAGCCTCAACCAGCGCATTCTCATCAATCACCGGCCCGCGGGAAGTATTGATTAAGTAGGCAATTTTTTTCATCAACTTTAGCCTACGCTCATCTACCAAATGTCGCGTAGCGGGCAAGAGCGGCACATGCAGGGAAATAAAATCCGCCTCTTTGAAAATATCATCAACATTTTCTCTAAACTCTGCGCCAAATTCTCCCTCAAATTCTTCATTGCGCTTCACGTCATGATAAATCACCTTCATATCAAACCCCTTGACTGCGTGATGTGCCACTCGCGAGCCAATCCTGCCAAGACCGACAACGCCAAGAGTCTTTTTTGATACGTCATGCCCCAGAAGCAGCATCGGCGCCCATTCTTTAAACTTTCCGGCACGGGTAAACCTGTCTGCCTCGGCAACGCGGTGAGCTATCGCAAGCATCAGAGCAAAAGTATGCTCGGCGACCGTATCGGTCAGCACCCCGGGGGTATTGGTTATCATGATCCCCCGCTCTTGGGCCGCTTTAAGATCAATATTGTCAAAACCCACGGCGTAATTGGCAAAAATCTTACATTGTTTTCCTGCAGCATCCAGCACTTCCGCGTCAATTTTATCGTCAAGATCACATAAAACCGCGTCATATACGCCCTTTTTAAGCAGCGCTATGAGCTCATTTTTTCGGGGTGTCCGGTCTTCGGAATAAACAACTACTTCGTAACCTTTGTTTTTTAACAGATTTGGGCCACGATCAGGAATTTGCCTTGTTACAAAAATTTTCATACCTCTAGATTTTGTTTATTGATCCGAATAATTTTAACTTCCCTTTTACAAGCTCTTTCATGGCCTGAATCGCTGACCTGTCCAATTTATACATTGCCAGTTCGTCAACTTCATCTTTTAAACTTTGTTTCAGGGCGTTTACAAACGCCGCCCGGAGTTCAGTATTGATGTGGATATTAGCTATGCCCGCTTTAATCGCTGCGCAAATTTGCTCATCCGAGATTCCGGAGCCAGCATGAAGCACCAGCGTCACTTCTTCGGGAACCACCTCACGAATCGCCTTAATTCGCTCAATATCCAAGGTAGGTTCATCTAACGAAATACCATGGATATTGCCTACCGCAATCGCTAAACGATCCACACCCGTTTTTTCAACAAATTCTTTTGCCCGTGTCGGGTCAGTGTAGTCTTCCGGTTTCACTTCAATTTTCTCATTTTGGATTTGCGATTCCCCCCTCAAATATCCCAGTTCCCCCTCAATACTAGGTTGTAGGTTGTAGGTTGTAGGTTGTAGATGGGCGTACTCTACTATTTCTTTTGTACCATGGACGTTTTCTTCAAAAGATTTTGCGGATAAATCTATATGCACCGAATCGTATCCCGCATCAATAGCGGCTTTGGCACTTTCCATGGATTTATGGTGATCCGCATTCAAAAAAATTTGAATTCCGTACTCTTTGCGCAGCACATCTCTCAAAGCAACAGCTTCCGCATATCCCAAATGCTTGGCCTCCCCCTCAGAAGTTCCAATAATAGCCGGCGCACCAACTTCTTTGCATGCCTCCACAATGGCACGCATTTGATCTAATTCAGAAGCGTTAAAATGGCCGGTGGCCCAATGCTCTTTGGCTGCTCTTGATAAAATTTCTTTTAAGTTCATTTGTTTCTTTTGGCTGCAAGCGCGAATTGAAAAAAATAACTGTCTAAATCTTCCAATTTATTTTCATATTCTTTCCCCCCATTCATAGCATCAATCAAAAACTCGCGAACACGAGTGAGCTCTTTTAGACGATTACGCCAACGCGGATCTTGAATAGTCAAATAAAGAAGCTCAAGCGCACGCTCAAAAGAGTTTTGGCAAAGTTTTTCGTCTTTGTCCCGCCAACGTAACAGCCGGCCTATCTCACTTCCGATATTCCCCATTTGCTCGGCCAAAGAAAGCTCCTGCCACCTGCCTTCGGCTAAGGTTTTATGCTGAAAGTCCATACTACTCGGAGACCATTTCGTTAATAATTTTTCTGATTTTTTGGCGCACTTCTTCGCTCTCCACGACTCTGGAACGATTGTCTTGGGAGGGCCGGACATTAATCATGGAGTCAAATTCTATCCATTCATCCCGTGATTTTTCTGGATATAAATTGAGCCCCCACAAATCTCTCTGCTTTAAGCCTTGTTTCAAAAGCTCTGCTTCTTCATCGGCATGCAACTCTCCTCCAAAGGCGGCTATACCCTGTGCCACATCAACAACCGCTTTAACATAGTCGCCGAAAAGCTCTTTGGACAGTGCCCGAAGTTCATGAAGTGAAATTGTGTCTTTGACAATTTTAATCATGCCTAAAGCTCTTTCGGGTTATAATCCTCTGGTGCTTTTACCAAATACTCCTCAAGTTTTTCTCGCGTCAAAAGCCCTGCCTGCGCCCCTATC
>JACPMG010000025.1 GCA_016186095.1 Candidatus Sungiibacteriota bacterium
ATTTAGCATGATTAGGTCCAGAGGTAAACTTATCGTCATAAATAGCAATCGATGAAACCAAACAAATATTCAGGAAAGTTTATCGTATTTGAAGGAATCGAGGGATCCGGGAAGACCACGCAAGTCCAGATGCTCGCCGAGTGGATGGCCAACAATGGCCATAAAGCGCTCCCCACTAGAGAGCCCACCAAAGATCTGCTATTTGGCAAGTTGGCACTCTCCATATACCAAGCCGCGTCTGTGCAAAACAATCTTTGGGGAGAATTCAACCGGTTACAAGAGGGGCAGGAATATCAAGATATCAAATCCGTCTCCCCAAAACCAAAGCTGCAACGTCTTGAAGAGTTTGAATCCTTGGCGTCAAAAATTTTCCGCGGAGAAAATGAGGATGTCGCCAAGCTCCTACAAATTATTATCACCCTAGACCGCCACGACCACCTGATAAAAGTAATTACTCCCGCCCTTCAGGCGGGCGCCTACGTCATCTCCGATCGCTATTTTGCCTCAACGCCGGCCTACTCCGCAGCCAACGGCCTTGATTGGCGCCCATTCTTCGATATGCAGTATGAGATATGTGGCGAGGAATTTTTACGTCCGGATCTAATGATATACATTGATATTGACCCTAAAATTGGGCTGGAGCGAACCTATAAAAAACAAGTTGACAGGAAAGAGTACTTTGATTCGCTCGATAGACAAATTAATGTTCGTCGCGCCTACCTGGAATTATTTGATGAGCCGCGGATAAACTCGATCAATCTTGTAAAACTTGACGGGGCCGAGGCCCCGGAAAAAATTCATGAAAAAGTTTGGGAAATTATCCAAGGATTTTTATGAGTCCCTCCGCCGACCTTGAAAAATTCGCTCCGCCTTTTCAGGCGGATCAATATTCGGAAAAAGACCAATGGCACCTCGCGCCATTTTTTACCAACCTTGATAGGTCCGTATATGTGCCGTTGATTTTTGCGCCCGAACTCATCGGAGCTTTATGTTCCCGCGCCAGTCGCGCGGCAGGGGATTTGCGCACAATCTATCTTAAAGAATATGTCTATCCCTTTGTCGAGTCGCTGCGGGACGAAAAAGATACGGATAATACTTGGCGGGAAAAAGTCCGCTATGGCGAAGGGCTTAAAGCATTTATTGAGTTTTTGCATAAACACTCCACGCTGGAGCTCTTCTCCAACCCGCGAGCGCGCTCTTTCTATGCCAAATGGCTTGCCGAGTACGGCGACGACTCCATCGCCCAGATGGCCGGCTCGCACTTGGTTTACGGGGGGATTTCGCAGGTGGCGATCAAGCATATTGAAGACCAGAGAATCGGAATCGCTCCGATCGAGAAATCAACACGCTACGTCAACTACTCTCAGAAAATCAACGGCCGGTATCTTTATTATACCGATCCGGTGCTCAAAGACCTGGGCCTGGAAGAAGAATACCGCGGGGTGATGGATGGCCTCTTTGAAACCAACGCCAAGCTCGTTCCCAAAATGATTCAATGGCTTTCGGAAAAATTCCCGGAAGAGAAGCCCTCGGTTATAGAGAAAAAGGCCTTTGACGTCCTGCGGGGACTCCTGCCCACCTCAACGCTTTCCCAAGTTTCTTTTTTCGGCAACGGCCAGGCATTTGAGTATATGATTTCCCGCTCCCTAAAACATCCGCTCGGGGAGATCCGCTGGGCCGGAGAACGGGCCTATGAAGAACTTTTTCAAGAAACCCCGTCGTTCCTGCGCAGAATCAAAGACGAAGAAAAGCGGGAAATTGCCGAAGAATATCAGCGCTATCTTGCCGAGCGAAGAAAGCGAATGGCGCCTGTCGCGGAAGAATTCCTCGGAAAAGATAGCGCGGGAATCTCTCTTTCGTCTCAAACCGAAGTTAAACTTGTTGAATCCGATCCAGAAGGAGAGAACAAAGTCATCACCGGAATGCTTTACGATGTCAGCCACAAGCCGTGGCAGGCGATACTTGACCGCGTAAGAAATATGAGTACCGCGCAAAAGGAGCGCGTTTTGAGCGAATACTTAAAGGGTCGCGCCCAGCGCTGGCAGAAAATCGGGAGGGCATTGGAAAATACCTATAACCGATTTGAAATCGTGATGAATATCGGGGCGTGGCGAGATTTGCACCGCCATCGGCTCCTCACCCAACAGAGGCAGTATTTTTCCTGCCATCATGGCTATGATATCCCCAAGGAGGTACTGGATGCCGGTCTGGAAAAAGAATTTCGAGACGCCATAGATCCCGTAGCCCGACTTTTCTCAAAAATCGAGCAGGAAGACCGGGAACTCGCGCAGTATTGTGTGGCTATGGCGCACCGTCTTAGGTTCTTCCAATGGGAGAATCTACGCCAATCCTTCTGGCAAATTGAGCTTCGCACCATCCCGGAGGGACATCCGGATTACAGACACGTTGAACAAGAAAAGTTTCGCCTGCTGGAGAAGGCGTACCCTTCGATCGCCAAACACATCCGGGCAAATATGGATGAGTACGACTTTGCGCGAAGAGGGCAGGAGGAACGAATCCAGAAAAAGATGCAACAACTCTTATAAGTAGTTGACACCAACATAAGGCAGAAGTAATTTATAAAAGGTAACTTAAGCACTAAAGGAGCACATTATGCCATATGTAGCCGCAAAGGATCTGGCCGGTATACCGATCAAAGATAGGGAGAAACTAAACCCCTACATTTTCGCGCTGACCGGTAAGATGCGTAGAGTACGCTCTCTTAAAGACCTTGATGCTCTTGCTCCAGAGATTCGGAACCTTGCAGATGCAATCGGTGAAGTCGCCAACGGCTATCAATACGAAGGAGCGTTTGCCGGGGAGCTAAATTACTCCCTGCACATGATCCTTTTTGACCTTATACCAGATGCGCGATACTGGGTGGCCGCGGATATTACCGGAATGCTGGAAGAACTTCTCTTTCTTTTCAACACGGCCGGCCTCACTAATGTCCTTGCAAGATATCGGGGCGAGATGGAAACAACAATTTCCTTCGGGGAGGATAGGGCCTTTATTGATATCCTGGAGTGGGCTTTCGTCCAGGTGGCGCGAAATTCCGCCCAAGATGACAGCCGTAGATCGAAACGATTCATCCTCGGCGTTTTACGCCACATTGACATGGAGCTCTACCGCCGCCTATGGGCCGTCTATGAGGACCTGCAGATTGAGAAGAATGGCGATGTTCCGGGTTACGCGAAGTGGCGCGAGAAGATCGCCGAGCTGCTGGAGAGGTTACGCCAAGAGCGAGCCGACAAGAGAGCGTAAACACCTTTCCCACATCATTTCCACCCGCGATGCACATCTAGTAGTGCTTGCGGTATTTTTTTACCTCTGTTATATCAGAGGTATGAAGAGTGTCGTCATTTGCGGCTCGCAAAGATACAAAGACGAGATTAAAGGATTCGCAGACCGCCTGCGCGAACTTGGCGTGCCAATTGTTTTTGAACCTAATTTTGAAAGACAAAGAGCAAAACTTGCCAAATCCAAAGAGTCCATACGCCTGCGCTCCAAATCCTATCGTGATCGGGTTCCGGCCATGGTGCATGAACACTTTGACCGGATTCGCAAAGCCGATGTCTGCTACGTCTACAACAAAGCCGGATATCTGGGCGTCAACACCACGCTCGAACTAGGATTCGCGCACGGAAAAAATATGGTGATCTACGCGCTGGAGCCGGAAAAGCCTGTGGAGCATGGAGGCGAGATATGCCGCGATATTCTCTTTACCGAGATTATTGACAGCCCGAAGGAACTTGTGAAAAGATTGGTGTAGTTCACCGGGGAGGCCCAAAATGAAAAAACCAAAAAGGTGTGACCACACAAGTGTTGGCATACTTGTGAAAAAGAGAAATCAACGGCTCTTAATCGAGCGCAGGGGCTCTAACTTTGGAATTGCCGCGCCGGCCGGCCATCAAGACGGCCAATCTCCAGCTGCTGCCGCGCGTAAAGAACTTAAAGAAGAGGTCGGGCTCGCGGCCCGCAAACTTGTCGCCCGTCTTAAAATAAAGCTAAACAACCCTTGCCGCAGAACAAACAATCAGTTTCATGTATGGACTGTATTTGAAGCTGCTCGCTGGCAGGGACGAGTAAAGCGCAGCAAAGACGAGACCAAAAGATATTTTTGGGCGAGTCCTCGGGCAGTTAAGTCGCTGGCGGATAAGCTTGAAAGATTCGCGCGCGCGCAGAGAATTCCCCTCGCGCAGAAAAACCTACGGAAATTACAGATGACCGCGAATCGGAGCCGCGTATGGAAAAAGAACCCCGGCCTTGAGCCGCCCATGTACTTTTTATTTAAGGAGCTGGGGATAATCTAGACACAGACCGCATTGACGCGGTCTTTTTGTTTTTTTATGCTGTCTATATATGAAAAGCGTAGTTTTTTGCACAAGTCAAAGATTCAAGAAAGATATGGAGGAGTTTATTGCCGAGATGAAGCGTCTGGCCAAAGAGAAAAATCTCCATGTCAATGTCCTTGAGCCGAATTTTGAAGACCGGCCGCAAGAGTTTTTATCGCGCCACGAAAAAGACCGGCTGGAAGACCCTCTGTACAAAGCCACCATCTCGGGCATGGTCTATGATCATCTTTTCCGCAAAGTACGTGTTGCGGACGTATGCTTTATTTTCAACAAAAACGGCTATTTGGGGATAAATACGTCCGGAGAGCTTTTCGCGGCAGCGGCCCTTGGCAAAACCATCTACGCGTTAAACGACAAAATCCTTATGGGAAACTATCCTCATAATCTTTATGAGGAGCCCGCGCCAAGCAAATTAGTTCACGAAGTGGTCAGAACGCCAGAAGAGTTACTGGCCCGCCTCGCTTAACTATTTATAATTTAAGGACTTGCGATGTCCTTAAATTACGCTAATAAATATCGGGCATTGCGCGTCATAACTGACGGACTTTTTTGCGAAACCCCAGCCTTTTCATTGCCTCGTCAATCGCCCTATAAAATGGCGCTTTTTTATTTTGGCTGTTGTCCAAAACAAAATGCGCGCGGCGCACGATCCAGTCGATTTCGCGCTCAATAAGAGAATACTCTTTTTTCATAAACTCGTTAAAACTCATCTTGCCTTCATCGCGCTTCTCGCTGATTTTTTTGGCATCAGCCAAGGCGCGCTCGTAACGAATCGAGTCGTTAGCAGTTATACCGACAAGGATCCCTTTTCTATTTCTCACAAATTCTTCATACTCCTCTTTGGTGCGCGCGGCCTCGACGATGGCGAGCTTTGGCTTTTCTCCATCAAGCAATCGCGCCACGCGCCTTTTGTAGGCCGATTCTTTCAGTATTGGATAAAGAATTTTATTTACTCCAAAAAGCGCGTGCAAAACCCTCCGGTCGGAAGCCAAGCCGAGAATTCTGGCAATAAGCGTGGGAGCTTCGGCAATGCGATAGTGCCGAAATCCTGGATAATTTCTCATCACGTATGACAAAAGAACGTCTTTTCCGGTTTTTCTCCTGCCCGCAAGCACAAGCAAGCGGGTTTTCTGCCGCTTCCACGAGGAAGGAATTTTTCTTTTGATAGTTATTAACCTCTCTTGCATTTTACTCGCGGGGTTATTACTCTAGTATTAGCTTTCTTGTCGCTCTTTGTAAAGGAGAGGCCATGGGCGAGGAAGAAATCGCGCGGGGCGAAATAGTAATCGCTTCGGCCGGTATGCTTTTTTACCGCAGACGCCTCGGGGAAATAGAGGTGCTAACAGCTATACGGCAAAACGAGCCGTGGGCAGGATGCACCACAGTCGATTTCGGAGGCCTAGTTAAACCAAGCGACAGGAACGTGGCGTGGGCGGCCATCCGCGAAGGCGGAGAGGAAACCGGCGGAAAGCTTCAATTTCATGGCTTACGCCTAGTCGGAGATTACGGGCCGCAAAATTTCTGGCACAAGCTCAAGCGCCAAGGCCAAGATCTTATCGCCATTCCTACGGAAACCCCTATCAGCGGCAAATATCACTTCGTACATCTCATCTATGCCGCCGAGGTGTTTGCGGGCGAACCGGCAGAGAATCCGGAGATGCTCTATTTCAGATGGGCAAAGCCGCTTGATCTTGCAGATGAGGGTTGTATGTTCGCTTTTGAAGGCGCGCTGGTTCTTGCCGAATTTTGGCATAAAATCCGTAATCACCCATCATGGGGAAGAGACCCGGAAGTGGCTAGCTGGATTGTAACTCCACGCGATTAACATCAAGACGCCCAAAAGGCGTCGCTTTTTTTATCTATCTTTTTATGATAAATTGCGTGACATGAGAATCCTTTCCATTGAAACCAGCTGTGATGAGACCGCAATCGCGATTGCGGAATTTTCCGGTCCCCAAAAATCGCCAAAGATTAAAATCCTATCAAACATCGTCTCCTCACAAGTAAAACTCCACGCCAAATTCGGAGGAGTGGTGCCGAATCTGGCGAAAAGAGAGCATCAAAAAAATCTCCCCCTTGTTTTACTGCGCGCGCTAAAGGAAGGAAGATTTTCAATTTCTAAACCCCAATTTCTAATTTCTAATCAAATCCAAAAATCCCTGCCTGGCCGGCAGGCAGGCAAAGTTCAAAAGATAGAAAAAATACTGGGACGGGAAGCTGAATTATTGAAACAATTCAAAAAAAGAATCGTACCTCTCGCGCCCCCAAAACTTGACGCCATCGCCGTAACCTACGGCCCCGGTCTCGCGCCCGCACTTTGGGCGGGAGTGAATTTTGCGCGCGCGCTCGCGTATCTTTGGGGCACACCCCTAATTCCTGTAAACCACATGGCCGGGCATTTGTATTCAGCTTTACTGCAAGCATCCCCACGTCATTCTGAGCGAAGCGAAGAATCTAATAGATCCTTCGGGCTTCGCCCTCAGGATGACCGCGGGCAATACGATATTGTCAATGTCAGCTTTCCAGCCCTCGCCCTGCTGGTCAGCGGCGGGCACACCGAATTGGTACTCATGCGCGGTCACGGAAAATTTAAGATCCTGGGCGAGACCTTGGACGATGCCGCCGGAGAGGCGTTTGACAAAGTGGCGCGGATTTTGGGATTGGGATATCCGGGAGGTCCCGCCCTTTCCGCCTTAGCGGAAAGGAGTAACCAGTTACTAGTTACTAGTAACAAAATAAAGCTACCCCGGCCGATGTTAAATTCAAAAGATTATAATTTTTCTTTTTCCGGCCTTAAAACCGCAGTGCTTTATTTGACGCGCGATCTGGGACTGCAAAAAACAAAAAAGCTTCGGCCCCTCATCGCCAAAGAATTTCAAGATGCCGTGGTAGAGGTTTTAGTTTCAAAAACAATCCGCGCCGCCAAAGAATATAAAGCGAAAACCATACTCCTCGGCGGCGGAGTTGCGGCCAATAAACTACTCCGTGAACGCCTTGTAGATACCTTAAAAAAGGGAATGCCCCTTGCCCTTTGCTATTTACCCCTAGCTTCGCTGACCGGTGACAACGCGCTTATGATCGCGGTAACGGCACGTTTTACAGGAAAGAAAAAGGCCCTCGACAAAGTCGGGGCAGATGCGAATGTAAAACTGGGAGACTAATCGTGCCAATGATGATTCTTTCGTCTTCGGATTTCCTCTTTGCACTCCTCCCACGTCTGTTTCGGAACGCAATCATAATTTCCGCACAAGTGCTTTAGGCGAACCGCTTCGATCGGCTGATTTCCATGGCGTCCTATCGATATGATTTCGTGTGCCGCATACCTATGTTGATTGAGCAACATGAAAAGGCAATCTAGGGGACGAAGAAGGAAGAGAGGAATGTCGGTGAATACCCGAAGATAGAAATCTGGAAACCGCTCGTGCTCTTTCAAAGATTGTAGTACACTGCAATCCCATAAGGCACGCTCCGGAACACAAATATAGTTAACAGGAACCAGCCCGCGCTGTTCTCTCAATTTTTCTTCAGTCTGCGCCTGAAAAACTGCGCCGTAAGTAAGATCCACTCCTTTGCCGTGGGACGCGTCTGCCGTGCACGGATCGCTGATTCCTCCCACGGGTAACGTTCCGTCATGGAGCACGACCAGATCAATGTCGTGAATCAGGGGTTCTTTCCTGGCAAGCGAGCCAGTCAAAGCAATGCCGGTAACATGCGGCGAAAGAAGCGCGGTTTCGGCCAGATTTTCCGCTCTCCAGAGAAGCTCAACGGGCGGCCAACGCATACACGTATCCACACACCCTCCAATCCAAATTTTGTGCTATAATCTATGTAACAAACCTGGATAAAATGTCAAGAGAACTCCAACAGCAATACAACCCAAAAGAAGTCGAAGATAAAATCTACCGGATGTGGGAAAAATCCGGCTATTTTGCGCCTGAGGCGCATCAGCCTCGGGCTGATAATCCTGATCGCCTAAAGCCTAAAGCCTTCTCTATAATTATGCCTCCGCCCAACGCCAGCGGCGCGCTGCACATCGGAAACGCCGTTTTTGTAACTTTGCAGGACATTGCAGTCAGATTCCAACGCATGCGCGGTAAAAAAACGCTTTGGCTCCCCGGTTTTGATCATGCCGGCTTTGAGGCCCAAGTGGTATTTGATAAAAAACTGGAAAAGGAAGGACGCCGACGCTCCGAAATTACCAAAGAACAACTCTACAAAGAGATGTTGGATTTTGCCCATGAAAATAAAAAAGTTGTTGAGGCGCAACTTCGCAAGCTCGGGGCATCTTGCGACTGGTCGCGGGAGAAATTCACTCTTGATCCGGAAATTGTAAAAATCGTTACTGACACATTTGTTAAACTCTATCAAGATAAACTTTTATACCGTGGAGAGCGGATTGTAAATTGGTGCGTTAAGCATCAAACCACTCTCTCTGATCTTGAAATCCGGCACGAAGAGAGGACAGAACCGCTTTATTATCTAAAATACGGGCCATTTGAAATTGCCACCGCGCGTCCGGAGACCAAATTCGGCGACAAATATGTAGTCATGCATCCCAAAGATAAAAGATATGCAAAGTTCAAAGACGGCGAAAAATTTGAGACCGAATGGATAAACGGGAAAGTTACAGCAACCATCGTAAAAGACGAAGTTATTGACATGAACTTTGGCACGGGCGCTATGACTATAACTCCGTGGCATGATCCGGCGGATTTTGAGCTTGCAGAGCGGCGCAAACTGGATAAGGAGCCGATCATTGACCGCTACGGGAGGCTTCTCGCAATTGCCGGAGAATTTGCCTGTATGAAAATCGCCGAGGCGCGGCCTAAAATAGTTGAAAAATTAAAAGCCAAAGGGCTTTTGGCAAAAATAGATCCGAACTACAAGCATAACGTCGCTGTCTGCTACAAATGCGGCAACGTAGTTGAGCCCTTAATTATGCCGCAATGGTTTGTGAAGATGCAGCCGCTCGCAGAGAAAGCCATTCGTGCCGTAGAGAAAGGAGAAATCAAAATAATACCAGACCGCTACAAAAAAGTTTATTTTCACTGGCTAAGAAACATCCGCGACTGGAATATTTCACGGCAAATTGTCTGGGGAATCAGAATTCCTGCTTGGTATTGTGGAAAGAAAGTTTTTATAACTTCACATCAACTAGTCAGGCCCGTCGTAGGCCCAAAGGTGGAAACGGTCCACACCCAATTTGCTGATCCAGTGTTGGTGGGAGAGAAACCCCCTAAGAAATGCCCAGATTGCGGCGAGAATGACTTGGTCCAAGACCCCGACGTTCTTGACACCTGGTTCTCTTCGGGACAATGGCCGTATGCCACTCTGCTTGCCGGCAAGCAGAGTGGAAAATCCGAAATCCGAAATCCGAAATCCGAAATCGTATCGGACGATTTTAAAAATTTTTATCCGACCGACTTGATGGAAACCGGATATGATATTTTATTTTTCTGGGTGGCGAGGATGATTATGCTGGGGCTTTACCGAACAGGCAAAGTTCCTTTCCGCACCGTGTATCTCCACGGCTTGGTTCGCGATAAAGACCGCCAAAAGATGTCCAAATCCAAAGGCAATGTTATTGACCCCTTAGGCGTGGCTGAACTTTATGGAACTGACGCCGTGCGGATGGCCCTCACCGTGGGCAATTTACCCGGAAATGATATAATTATTTCCGAAGAAAAAATCAAAGGATACAGAAATTTCGCCAATAAAATCTGGAATGCTTCCCGCTTCGTGCTGATGCACTCGGCCAAGACAAAAGACGAAAGACGAAAGACGAAAGTGCGGTTCACTGTTGAAGACAAAAAGATGCTGAAAAAACTTAATGAACTAGTCAAACAAACTACCAAAGATCTCGAAAGTTATCGCTTTCACCACGCGGCTGACCGACTGTATCATTTTTTCTGGCACTACTACGCGGATAAAGTGATCGAAAAAATGAAACCAAAATTGAATTCACCGGAGCAAAAAGAAACCGCCAAAGCTCTGCTTTTAGAATTTCATACCACCTTACTAAAACTTCTCCACCCTTTTATGCCCTTTATCACCGAGGAGATATGGCAGAGGCTTCCGCAAAAAAATAAAAAAATGCTTATTGTAGAAAACTGGCCCTCATAGGGCTACGAAATACGAAAATTTTGCGAAAGTACGAAACCGATTTCGTAATTTCGTACAAATTCGCATTTCGTAGAGAATACCATGGCCGCCCTAATCGCCACTAACACCACCTATCTTTTTCTTACCTTTCTTCCGCCTATTCTTTGGCTCGCTTTTTATTTGCGCGAAGACCGGCATCCGGAGCCGAAATTTCTCATCGTGCTGGCCTTCGTGGGCGGCATGGCCGCGGCTCTTCTGGCACTTCTTGCCGAGTGCGGATTTATTTTTATCGCCTCCGGGTCGTGCCAAGGCGGGATAGGCCCCGGCCTAAATCCCTTGGTACTTTTTCTGGGCATCGCCCTTATAGAAGAATATATGAAGTATCTCCCTGTTAAATTTCTCATCATCAAGAGGCCGGATTTTGACGAGCCGGTGGACGGAATGATCTACATGATGACCGCGGCTCTGGGATTTGCGGCATTGGAAAATGTTCTTTTTATCTTCCCGCTTTTCCAGGACAGCATCTTCGCGGGCCTGGAGGTCGCGGCCAACCGCTTCTTGGGCGCCAACCTCCTCCACGCCCTATCCTCCGGAATAGTCGGGTTTTTCCTGGCAAGGCGATGGTTTCATCCGCACCGGCACCACTTTATAGCTTTAGGCATAATACTGGCTACCCTGTTGCACACCGGATTCAACTATCTTATACTTACCAGAGAAGCATTGCCCCAAGGAACTTTCTACATAATCCTGCTACTATCCCTCATGGCAGTTATGATCTTCATTGACTTTGAACGCCTCAAAAGGCAAAAATTAATAGATAAGACCATAGATAACTAGGTCGCTAAGAAATGCGAAAAATACGAATATACGAAAACCTCTGAACTTTTCGTACTTTCGTAAAAATTCGTAATTCGTAGAGAAATCACATGGCCACTTTTTTTGAAAAACTCACCGGCGCCCGCCAAAAAGCGTCAGCAGCCGAGTCCACTAGCATAGACCCGCAACCCCATGAGCTGTTGCGGCGTCCGGTGCGTACGACCGCCGTAACATCAGATGAACCCAAAACAACCCGCCTGCAGGTGGCGACCGAAGATGCTCTGCCCGCGGACATGCCAGCCGAGGAAGAAGAAGGGGAGCTCACCGTAGACATATATGACCGGGGCGATACCATAACCATCCAGTCTACGGTCGCCGGAGTAAGGCCGGAGGATCTTGACGTATCGGTAACCAACGACACGGTCACCATCAGGGGGCGAAGAGATCGGGGAGAGGAAATTGATGAGAAAAATTACTACTATAAAGAACTTTTCTGGGGCAATTTTTCCCGCTCGGTGATTTTGCCCGAGGAAATTGAGGAAGACATGGCCGAGGCCAATTTAAGACACGGTCTCCTGACTCTTCATCTCCCCAAAAGAAAAAGGGGAGTGGTACAAAAACTCAAAGTGAAATTAAACTAACTAAAAAATCCGGTAGTCACCGGATTTTTTAGTCGCATACTTGTCTGCACTGTCCGCCGCCTGAAGAGCTTTTAGGCAAAATTATTTCAACAATACGCTCCGTTACCGTTTGGCTCGCGGGCTTATCTTCATTTGATTTCTCCAGCTCCTCCAGCGCTTTCTCCGTGGCTCCTATAAGTTCCTGTGTAGTTTCTGTTTGCGCTTTTGCCGCCGGGGATTTGTCGTTGGCGCTTTTCGGGTCGCTCTGACGCTTTATCTCGGCTATATTTTTCTTCAATTCTTGTATGAGAACTCCGCGCCTTTCTTTCGGGTCCTCGGGCAAAACAGAATCAGCGAGGAAATTTTTAATCTCGCCGGTGTTTCTGGTCGCGGCCACGCCGATAAAGGCCGTGAGCTTCTCGCGGATTTGTATGGGCGTATAGTACCAGCCCGCGGCGATCGTAAATATCACTAACATGGTCGAAAGAATAAATTTTTTCATATTAAATGCTTCCGTCTGGTTTTTTTACGGTTAATCTGAAATCTGGTCTAAAAGTTTTGAATAGCTTGGCGCGGGCCTCATCCGGCTCTACCCACTCCCACAGCACTTCATAACTACGTCTCCTCAGGTGTATAATGGCCGTTTCGTACAAAAGCTCTTTTCTATACGGTGAAATGGGGAAAAGTTTTATTGTCCCCCCGGGTTTCAGTACTCGATCAAGCTCCGAAAAAATATTTTCGTAGTCCGCGGCTTCCGACCAAAGTGGGATTGCATGAAGTGAAATAATTTCGTCAAACGATCCCGACCTAAACGGGAGCCTTTGTGCCACTCCGGCTACTACTTTATTTTTTCTGCTTAAAGCCCGCTGCCTCTTGCCCTCGGAGGTGTTAGAGCCAAGTAGCGGGTTTAGAGAAAATACCCTTGCCCTTATCCCCATTTTCTTTATCCCTTGTTCAAATTCCTCGGAGTTGCCGGAACCCAAATCCAGTATCGTCTTATCTTGAAGTTCATCTTGCGAGATTCCAAGTAAATACTCGTACGCTTCGTAAGGACGATCCCCGCCAAAAGTACCCTCTGAAATTTCTTTCGATATTTTTTCTTTCATAGCAACTTGGTTCATCAACTCGCTCCGTTATTTATCCATGGACTCACCGAGAATCGAACTCGGGACTGCGCAATGCGAATGCGCCGGTATGCCACTTACCTATGAGCCCTCAAAAGTGTGCTGGTGAACGAACGACGCGTAATGCCACTTAACCATATCCCCGCGATAAAAGTGTGGCTATTCAAAACTTAGAATCATGGGCAGGTGGTCGGATACGGAAATGTCCGGCACCTGAAAGTCCTTAACTCTGATGCCCGGAGAAACGAACGTGTAATCGGCGAACTTTTGTTCCTCCGACGTACCAAAATATGGGTTAATTCGGCTGCGAGTAGTCATAACCTTATATTTCTTGATAAGATTTTCCATATTCCCCTCTAGCATTTTAATGCTTTCGGTTCCGGGCATAAGGTTCAGGTCTCCACATAATATTTTCTCGCCTGTATCATTTTCCAAAACTTTTTTTATTTTACGGGATTGCTCTAAGCGTTCTGGCGTATCAAGCTTTGTTCCGGGATAGGGAAAACCGTAAACATTGCCGATTACATAGCGTTTGCCGCCCGTATTAATTCTCGTGCAAAGCATGCTTGCCGGAAACGGGTAACACTTTGTCGAAACATCACGGCTGGCGCTATTTCTTTCTCCGCAGATAAAAAAATTGTCGTAGGATTCGGCCGTTATATATTTTTTAATAAACGTTGCCGATCCTTCAGTTACTTCAAAATCAACCGGTCCCGCGTTATCAAATCCGTCCTGCTTCGGGCCCCAGAATAAATTGTACCCGTCAAGAACCACAACTAGGTCGGCGAGAATGTTCACATACGTATTCCTGCTGACTTTTACTTTCGCGGGCGAACTAAATACTTCCTGAAAACAGAATATATCGGTGTCTTTGGCGGACTTTTTTATAAAATCCATCAGCGGGTCATAAGCTCGTCCGCCCCATATATTGAGTGAAATTAATTTCATGCTACCTGTCGGGGTGCCGGGAATCGAACCCGGTCTTCACGCACCCGAAGCGCGCGTACTGCCGGTATACTACACCCCGCCTTCGCCCGCCGTAGCGGGCTTCGGCGGGCAAGGCCCGTCCGAAACCCGCGGAGGCAGGTTTCTACTTCACATAGTATTTCGCCTTCATCTCCGAAATCCTCTCATCCTCCACCATCTCCACTTTTGACTCGGCCGCATCAGCAATCTTAACAAGTTCCTCATCGCTCAAAGCGCCTAAATTCTTAATTCTTAACTCTAACTTCTCTTTCGTATTCCGCGTAGGATCGTCAATCACTTCCTGCAGAAGCACTTCCAAAACATGCCCCACTTTAATGCTCTGCGGAATCCCCAAAATCTTCATAACATCTTCGCCGTTCACTTTCAACATTTTTGGCGTGGGCGTTTCTTCCTCGCGCAAAATTTTCTCAACTCTAAATTGAAAGTGGCGCAGGCGATAGGGCACGGCCTTGGGCACTCCCATGCCCATACGATCGCAAATCCGCACCCGCACCAAATCATCCATATTCTCCGCGCCGACGTGGCGCACCAATCTCCTGATGGACGAATCGGTAATTCCCTCATTGGGATCGTACTTGAAAAGGTGCCAGCGGATAAGCGTACTTACTTTTTCTACCGTATCGCGGGGGAAATGCAAACGTTCAAGAATTTGTGCAGCCATCCGCGCCCCAACCATATCATGCCCGTAAAAAGTCCACTCATCGTTTTTCTTAGGCCCTTTGGTGCGCGGCTTGCCCACATCGTGCAGAAGCGCGGCCAGGCAGACATCCCAAGAGAACTTTTGTTTTGCCCCGTATTCCAAGGCCTTCAAATTATGCTCCCAGATGGTAAAAATTCTTGGCCTGTTTTCCACGCCGATGCCCTCCTCAATCTCCGGAATAATATATTTAAGAAGTCCGAGATCGTGCAAAAGTCCAATGCCTTCTCGCGCGCGTGGCGCGGCAAAAATTTTCACGAGCTCATCGCGGATCCGCTCCTTGGCGATAAACTGCATGTTTCCGGAAAGTTTTTCTATCGCCTCTCTGGTTTTCTCCTCAATCCCGAGCCCAAGCTCCACCGCAAACCGAACTGCTCGCATCATGCGGAGCGCATCTTCCTCAAAACGCTTCTCCGTATCGCCCGCGGCGCGTATCAACTTTTTTTTTAAATCCCCCTGTCCATCAAATGGATCAACTATTTCTCCCTCTACGCCCACCGCGATGGCATTCAGCGTAAAATCTCTGCGCGATAAATCTTCTTCTAGGGTTTTGGCAAATCTAATCTCGTCCGGATGCCGCTTGTCGGTATATTTTCCCTCGGCGCGAAAAGTGGTAATTTCTATTTCTTTGAGCGTTTCGTCTTTGGCCTCCGTCTTTACGGTTACCGTGAGAAATTTGTTCTCATAAAAACTATCCGGAAAAATCTTTGTGATTTCTTCCGGTTTAGCCGAGGTGGTAACGTCCCAATCTTTTGGTTTCTCGCCTCGCAACAAATCTCGCACACAGCCACCGACAATATGGGCCTCGAAACCTGCGCTTTGCAACTTTTCCAGCACCGCGGAAACTTCTTGGGGAATTTTTTCCGCCAGAGGCGGATCCGCCCTTGGCGGAAAATTTTCTCGCGTCATCTTAACAATGATACCGCAAAAACTGTGATTTGACAAATATGCAAAAATGATACAAAATATAGATAAATTTCCGGTTTTGTGATATTTTTATTGAGTAATTTGCCCTCGTGGTGAAATGGATATCACGCTTGCCTTCGAAGCAAGTATTGGGGGTTCGAATCCCTCCGAGGGCGACACAACTGCTTGTGTCGCGTGAGGGATGAGAAGACCACAGCGTTGCGCGACGAGCTTGAGGCGAGGAGCGCCGCGAGGGGCGGCCTGCGACTGAGCGAGCGGAAGCTCGCGAGAGTTGTAGGCGAATCCCTCCGAGGGCGTTTGGTTCGCCCGGTCGTATGACCGGGCATCCAGTCGCATGACTGGACGAGTCCTGGCGGGCGCGTTTCCATAATTTAAAAACCCGCAGATGATGCGAGCTGTGCGTCTCCCTTTTATTCCTATTTTCAAGGTGGTCTATAACGCCCTCATAAAATTGACTGAAAAACAAGGCGGGAATAAAATCACGTCATCCGCCCATAGCTCAATTGACAGAGTCCCGATGCTGTGTCCGTCCCTAGCTCAATTGGTAGAGCAGCTCCCTCTTAAGGAGACGGTTCCGAGTTCGAGTCTCGGGGGACGGACACAGCATCGAGGATCCTCGACTTCTAAAATGAGTTATTTCAAATTAAAGTCGGGCCGCTCCCTCTTTCAGCCAGAGGCTGATCCGCCTCGGGCGGAAAGGACAAGGTTCCAGGTTCAACTCCTGGTGGGCGGATTTCCGAAAGAAAACTAAAGCTTGATAAAATAAAAGCCGGGTTTACCCTGGCTTAACTCGTTTATTTATGAGGCTGTGGTTCTCCCATCCTGCACAGTATCTACTACAAAGTTTGTGTTCTATAAAAACCATTACGACCAGAGCGGCAACGCAGCCCATACCGACAACGCTCAAATACTTAGCTATACTTATTAAGTTTGCCGGGTCAAATATCAGTAATGCAATGGCATTGTCTGAGAATAAGTAAAGACACGCTGCCAGGATCAGAAAATTTCCCCCCAAAGTAAATGATGCAAACTTCATCCTCTCTAACCATTTTGGATGGATACGTTTATTGATCTTCATTCTCCCCCTCCATCAAAGAACTCTCGGACGTAGATTAGCACTTATAAAGACCTTCAGCAAGCCAGCAATAAATAGCGGGGATAAATCGTAAATAAATTTAGTGCAAGGTAAATGCCGCGGTTGCTTTGTGCCGCAGGACTGCCCGCATACGACTTTATTTTGGTCCATCCAGTCATACGACCGGGCGCCCAGTCGTGCGACTGGACGAGTCCTGGCGGGCGGATCAGGAAAAATAAATAGCGCCATCGGCGCCATAAAATTCTTTGATCTACACCGGAAAAAGTTCGGCTCTGTATATCTCCGGGGTGACCACCTTATCTATAAGTCCATAATCTATCGCTTGTTCCGGGAACATCCAAAGCTCCCTTTCCTCGTCCCATTCCTCGATAATCTGCTGAGGCGTAAGATCAACCTTCTTGCAATGCTTGATGATAATCCGGGCAAGTCTTTCGTCACAGGCATCAAGCCACTTCTCGCGCTTTTTTCTTTCCTTGCCTCTGCCTTCGGATCCGCCCCAACCGAGATGCAACATCATGGTGCAATTAGGAAACGCGTAGCGATGCCCTTCTCTGCCGGCAGCAAGAATGACCGCGGCCATGCTGGCACACATGGACCTTCCTATGGTAAACACCGGGGCTCGCACGCACTGCATAACGTCATAAAGCATCAGGCCAAGACTAGCTTCTCCGCCGGGACTATCGATCATTAATCTGATCGGATCATTAGAATTTTCAGCATCAAGCGCAAGCATCAAATCAACTACTGTTTCGGCGCTCATGTGTGGAACGCTCATGCCCCCAATAATGATCGGCACGCCATGTCCAACTGGTCCGGAGAGAAAAAGTGTTCGCTTCTTCTCTGCAAGGTAAATCCATGGATCAACACGTTTCCTATTATCAATGGCCCCTGGAAATAAATCCAAGCCTATAGCCATCGTATATCCTCCCGTAAAGAACGCCCTAAATATATCTCTAGCAAATCGCCAGCGTTTTGTAAACGCCCCGACCCCCTACTGCTGGGGGCGCGTTGCAAAAGAAAAGAAAATGTGATAGGATAACAAAATGGCCCTAGCCGCCAAAGAAAAGGCAAAAATCATAGAAAAGTTCCGCAGCCACGACAAAGATACCGGATCATCCGAGGTGCAGATCGCGGTTCTATCGGAAGAAATCGTGCACCTTACGGGACACCTTAAAAAACACGCCAAGGATTTCCACTCCCGCCGCGGGCTTTTGGGTATGGTAGCGCGGAGGAAAAAACTTCTGGATTACCTCAAGGAAAAAAACGCCAGGAAATATAATAGCGTGATAAAGAAATTAGGGTTAAAAAGATAGCCCCGATACCAATATACGAATTAAATACCAATAATACTAATCCTGCGTACGTATTCGTATAATTGGTATGCAATAGTATATTGGTATCGCGGAAGACGAACTTTAGTGAGTGTGATCAAACACAAAGCCCAGAGAGTCGCCGTACTGATTGATGTGCAGAATATGTATCATTCGGCCAAGAATCTCTACGGCTCAAGGGTAAATTTTAAAGAGATGCTCAAAGCCGCTGTGGCCGGACGGGAGCTGGTACGCGCCATCGCCTATGTAATACGAACCGAATCTGGCGAGGAGAAGCCCTTTCTGGAAGCACTCACCAAAATCGGGATTGAAACCAAAATAAAAGACCTGCAGATCTTTCCGGGAGGAATGAAAAAGGCGGATTGGGATGTGGGCATGGCTATTGACGCCGTGCGGCTAGCCGGCACTTTTGTAAACACCATTGTTCTGGTCAGTGGAGACGGAGATTTTATACCTCTGGCCGAATATTTGAAGGGGAAGGGGATACAGGTGGAATGCATGGCTTTTGCCCGCTCAACTTCCCAAAAGCTGCAGGAGGCGGTTGATGATTTCATAGACATAGGTGCGGATCAAAAACGATACCTTATGAAAATAAGGTGACTCGCTCATGCGGTTCCCTCGCCCCGCTCTTGTCCGCTCAAAAAGGAAACCTCTCCTTCATTTCGCGGGCCAAGGGCGGGACTCGACCGCATGTCGCTCGCTGAAAGCATTTATTTAATGTAACATCTAAAGATGTTGTAAAATTAATTAACAAGGCGCAAAGAGAAGTGCGCGGCGGAAAACAAAAAAATAATCGGATCATTCGTTTCTCATCGGGAGACGCTCGCGGTAAGAGATGAATGATCACCAAAGTTTTTCCCGCAACGATCTTGGCGCCAAGAGTCAGTGAATACTAAAACGTATTCGCATACACTCGCGGGGAAAACATTTACAGTTGAGCTAAATAACTGGGCTGAGCAGGCCAACGGTTCGGTTTTGGTGCGCTTGGGAGACACGATGGTGCTTGCCACAGCGGTCATGTCTCAGATGTCCCGCGAAGGCGGAGACTTCTTCCCGCTTACGGTTGACTACGAAGAGCGCTTCTACGCAGCCGGGAAAATTCTCGGGTCACGCTTTATCAAGCGCGAAACCAGACCATCGGAGGAGGCCATATTGGTTGACCGCCTGATAGACCGCACTATCCGTCCTCGTTTTGATATGCGCATGAGGCAGGAAGTGCAGGTGGTGGTAACCACACTTTCCATTGATGATCAGAATGATCCGGATATTCCGGCGCTTCTGGCCGCGTCACTAGCGCTTTCCCTTTCCGACATTCCATGGCAAGGCCCGGTGGCGGGAGCGAGGGTTGGAAGAATTGACGAAAAATTCGTGGTCAATCCCCTTTATGAGGAACGAAAATTATCTAATCTTGATCTTGTAGTTGCCGGCACCAAAGATCGTATCAACATGCTTGAGGCCGGAGCAGGAGAAATTACGGAGAGCGATTTTGCGGACGCGGTCTCCTGGGGATACGAATACGTAAAAGAGCTTGTGGCGTTTCAAGAAAAAATCCTGCAGGAAAATCCGCGGGAAAAAGCCCAGGTCAGGCTTTTGCCTCTGCCGGAAGAATTGAAAAATTTGATAAAAGAAGAGTTCTCGTCCCGCATTGAGGCCGCGCTCTACAAGCAAGGGTCGCGCTCGGAACGTTACGGCGAAAAAGATTCCGTAAAAGAGGCGTGGCTTAAACGAGCACAGGAGCTTCATCCGGATACTTTTCAAAAAAACTCCGCTGAATATCTCTTCGACGAGGAGTCAAGCGAGATAATCCACCGGAGAATCCTGGAAAAAGGCGAGCGCCCGGATGGAAGAGGACCGGACGAATTGCGAAAACTTCAGGCCCAAGTAGGGGCACTGCCGCGCGTGCACGGATCGGGATTCTTCGCGCGAGGCGAGACGCACGCTTTGGCCACTATTACTCTGGGCGCGCCCGGAGATCAGCAAATTGTGGAGGGAATGGAGGTGCGGACCAAAAAAAGCTTTCTGCTGCATTATAACTTTCCCCCTTATTCCACCGGGGAGACCAAACCCATGCGCGGTCCGGGAAGACGCGAGATAGGACACGGAGCACTCGCGGCCAAGGCTTTGACGCCGCTTCTCCCAAATAAAGACGAGTTCCCCTACACCATGCGCGTGGTATCGGAAATTCTCTCCTCCAACGGTTCAACATCTCAAGCATCCATATGCGCCGCCTCTCTAGCTCTTATGGATGCCGGCGTTCCTATTAAAAAAGCCGTGGCCGGCGCCGCCATGGGGCTAATGTTAAACGAAAAAGGCGACTACAAAATACTAACCGACATTCAAGGTCCGGAAGACCATCACGGAGATATGGATTTCAAAGTATCAGGCACCCGAGACGGGATCACGGCCGTGCAGGTGGATGTAAAAATTGAGGGATTGACGCCGGATATGGTACGCGAAACTCTGGATCGCGCCAAGACCTCGCGTATGCAGATACTAGATCGCATGGAGACCGTTCTGTCCGCTCCACGCCCGGAATTAAGCCCCTGGGCGCCGCGCGTGAATATCTTGAAAATAAATCCAGAGAAAATCGGCGCGCTTATAGGCCCAGGCGGCAAAGTAATCAACGACATAATCGAGCAAACCGGAGCGCAGATTGACATTGAGGATGACGGCACGGTGTTCATCACCTCAGAGAACGAAGACGGGATGAAAAAGGCCATGTCTCTGATAAAACAGGTCACGCGTGAGTTAAAACCAGGAGAGCTCTTGGAAGGGAAAGTAACGCGCATCTTGGACTTTGGGGCGTTTGTGGAGGTGGGACCGAGGCAAGAAGGACTCATACATATATCTGAACTTGCTCCGTGGCACGTGGAAAGGGTTACTGATATAGTTAATATAGGAGATGTCGTCCCGGTGAGAGTAAGAAATATCGATGAGCAGGGGAGAATAAATCTCTCGCTAAAAGATGTGCCCGGACGTTACAGCGAGGAGGAGGTAGCGCGCGGAGCCGAGGAGAGAACGCGAATGCCACAGCGCCATCTTGGAGGAAGAAGGCCCGGGCGGCGTTAAATCCGAAGCACGAAATCCAATGACAAGATCGCTACGAAATACGAAATAGTACGAATATACGAAACCGTTTTCGTACTTTCGTAGGTTTTCGTATTTCGTAGCCAAAATGGTGCCTGATCAGCTTCAAAACTCCATACCCTCACCAGTACCCGAATTACCAACCGCATCCGCTTCTGCCCACAAGCCCGCTATTCGGACCATGAAATCCGATATCGAGGAGATGTTCAAGTCCTCCAGGCCTTCGTTTATAAAAATCGTAAGCCGGGAGACTGAACGCGGGCCAATACGCCAAGAAAAAATTGATTTTAGAAAATATTATTACGCGGCGGCCGGCCTTATAGCCATAGTCCTCGCCGGCATAACAGGCTACTGGCTTCTCTCGCAGGAAGAGGTGCTGGAAACGCCGGCAAAACTCATCCCGCCCGCGCCGTTTTTTGCCACGGAGACCTCGCGTACCATCAGCATAAAAATGCAGGATCGCGCGCAGTTCATCCGGCTGATGGAAGACTCCCTGCAGGAGTTCGAACGGGAGGGGACCATGAAGCGTATACTAATCAAGGTCCAGGATGGACCGCAGGAACGCTTTGCCACTCTCGCTGACTTCCTAACTTTATGGAGGATAACTCCGCCGCCAAACCTGCTTCTGCAAACCGAGCCGCCGTTTATGGTATTCATCTACTACGGCCGGAGCGGCTCAAGAATTGGTCTTGCGACAAGGGCACGCGACCTAGATAGGGTGCTGGGCGAAATGCTTCTTTGGGAGCCCTCGCTGCTGCGTGATTTCCAACAGCTTTTTTTCGGCGAACGCCCGGAGACTATTCTCTCGCTTTTCGAAGACCGAACGTACCGCAATATAGACTGGAGGTATCTAAAACTTTCGCCGGATAAAGATTTTGGACTGGGCCATACCCTTTTTCCTGCCCGCAGTCTGTTAGTGATAGCCACGGGCAAAGATGCGCTGGAAACGGCGATTAACAGATTGTTTGAGGCAAAATAATAGCTCACCGACGCGGCTACCTCGCCCATATGTCTTCTCGACACGCTCGTTTTGTCCAGCGACAAAACTTCGCTAATAGTCGGGTGCGGTTATCCCGCTTATAGCGGGAACCATGCTAACCGCATCCTCCATTGTCTCGAAAACATATTGGCTCGACCGCATCTAGGCTCGCGATAACGCTTTCGTATGGTAACGCCTTTGGCGCGCCAAAAAATTAAAATACTTTTGACATTTATAGCGCTTATCGCTACATTTAACCCTAATGGAACAGGCCTTTCTCGAAGAACTCAGGCATGCCCTGGAACAGGAACGCGACAAGCTCGCGGCTGAATTAAAATCTTTTGCCAGGCCGGACCCGAAAATGGCCGGGGATTGGGATTCGCAGATGCCGCAATTTGAACCGGCAGAACACGGGTCGCATTCTTCGCTTGAGGAAGAGGCGGATGAAGTAGAAGAATACGAGACCAGACTGGCCACCGAACACAGCCTAGAGAGCAGACTTCTGCAAGTTAACCAGGCTCTTACGCGAATGAATGCGGGCACGTACGGAAAATGCGCGAAATGCGGGAAGGAAATATCTCCGGAGCGACTTCGGGCAAATCCGGCCGCGGAGTTTGATATGGAGCACAGTTAATAAATTTCTAATTCCTAATGTCTAATTTCTAATGAATTGTGGTATTGAAATACTTTATCCATTAGATATTAGAAATTAGTCATTGGGCATTTCGTTTATGTCCGTAACTATTTATTCCGCCCAAGTCGTGGGACTTGATGCGCAGCCGATTTCCGTAGAAGTTGATATTGCCCCCGGACTTCATATTTTCTCAATTGTAGGACTTGCCGATAAAGAGGTGCAGGAATCGCGGGAAAGAATCGGGGCCGCCATCAAAAACTTGGGCGCGCTCGCTCCGCACAAAAAAAGTCAGCGCGTAATCGTAAATCTTGCGCCGGCCGACATTAAAAAAGAGGGGCCGGCTTTTGATTTGCCTATCGCCTTAGGATATCTTCTGGCCTCCGGACAAATTTCCTTTGATTCTCGCCGCACTCTCTTCCTCGGGGAGCTCGGCCTTGACGGCAATTTAAGAAAAACCGCCGGCGCGCTACCCATAGCTTTAGCGGCCCGGCTCGCCGGATTCGAGCGGCTTGTCCTGCCCGAAGGCAACGGGGCGGAGACGGCTATGCTGGACGGCCTGAAGATCATTGAGGTTAAGAGTCTGGCGGATGTAGTGGAATACCTTTCTGGAAGAAAAGATATTCAGCCGCTGGCCAGAGTGGCCGTTGAAAATCTGGCGCAGGACTATCCCGTAGACTTCAAAGACATCCGAGGACAGGAGAAAGCCAAGCGGGCTATGGAGATCGCGGCCGCGGGCGGACATAATTGCCTGATGTCCGGACCTCCGGGCGCGGGAAAAACTATCTTGGCTTCTGCCCTGCCCTCTATCCTCCCGCCGCTTTCTTTTGAAGAGGCGCTGGAAGTTACCAAAATTTATAGCGTAGCCGGGGCGCTTGATCACGGCCAGCCATTTATTCAACACCGGCCTTTTCGCAATCCGCATCATACGTCTTCGCATACGGCCGTTATAGGCGGCGGATCATATCCGCGTCCTGGCGAGGCTACGCTGGCACACAGGGGGGTGCTTTTTCTGGACGAATTTCCCGAGTTTGACCGCCGGGTGATTGAATCTCTGCGCCAGCCGCTGGAGGCGCGCGCCATAACCGTAGCCCGAACTCACGGAGTACAAACCTTTCCTGCGCACTTCATGCTGATTGCGGCCATGAACCCCTGCCCCTGCGGAAATTTTGGCAATCCGACCAAGGATTGCGTCTGCTCCGCGGGCGCGGTTTCCAAATACACCAAAAAAATATCCGGGCCGATGCTGGACCGAATAGACCTTCACACCGAATTGCCGGCAGTGGAGTACGAAAAACTGGTTGGAGGGGAAGCGGAGTCCTCGGCCCAAATACGCGAGCGGGTCATACTTGCCCGCAACGCGCAAGAGAGGCGGTTTAGAAATCTTCCGGTCAGGGTAAATGCCGAGATGGGACTAAAAGAAATAAAAAAATTCATTCCGGTTGCCGACTCGCTCCGCCAAGTATTAAAATCCGCGCATGAGCGTCACCATCTTTCCGCTCGCGCCTATCATCGGCTGCTCAAAGTATCGCGGACCATTGCCGATCTTGAAGGATCAGCGGATATCCGGCCGGATCACGTGGCCGAGGCCCTGCAATATCGGCCTAAAGTTGAAACATAAAGACAAATATCGGTTACTCTCTTGTTTCAAAATGAACATGACAGCCGGTAGAGTTGCCCGTTGATCCCATAGTGGCAACCTGGCTGCCCTGGGCCACCTCCTGCCCGACGGTGGCCAGAATAGAACCAAGGTGGGCAAGGAGAACGGTCCCTCTTTGATGAGAAATAGCCACATACCATCCATAGCCGCCGTTCCAGCCGTAGGAACGGGCGATGATAACCTTGCCCGCGACCGGGGACAGAATAGGCGCGCCGCAGTAACTTGCCAGATCAATTCCACTTTTCTTGTATCCGTGCGGCCCTTGAGTTTGTCTTCCGTTAATAACAGGTTTCATATAGTATCCCGGAGGGGCGGCCGGAAGAGCCACCGTTCTTGACGATTGGCCGGAAAGCGTAGCGGGAGGCGCCGCCATCTCCCCGTCGGGAATGATCAGCATCATGCCCGGCTTAATCAACTCATCTATGCCCAAGCCGTTAAAAATTCTTATTTCGTTCTCGTCTCCCTTGAATTTTTTGGCGATAGACGCAATGGTGTCACCCCTTTTCACTTCCACCTGAACGCCAGGCACCGGAAGCACGATAATCTCGTCATCAACTTTAATTAAATTCGGATTGCGTATATTATTGGCCCAAAGCAGAGTATTAAGAGGAAGACCAAATTTCTCCGCAATGCCTCCGGGCGTGTCTCCCTCCCGCACCGTATAAATCAAAATTTGATTGTTGACGGAAACCGGCAAAGTACCGGCAGGATTTCTCGGCGCCACCAAAGCGCTGTCTCCGGTCACCGAAAGCGCCGAGACAACCTCATCCGGTCCGCCCACACCGATAGCCTGCGAGGACTTAACCTGACTACCCAAAAGCGGCATGGCAATGGCCGCGGCCGATGACTCTGATGATATCTCTTTATCTTGAGTAAGAAACTTCCAAAAATCCGAGAAAAAACCCGCGTGGGCCTCACTCGGAATTGCTAAAAATAAGACATTGGTTATAGAAAAAGCCGCAAAAAGAAGTTGCCCTTTTTTAAAAAAGGTCTTAGGTAAGACATATTTTGCAGATCCGCCCTTAGGCGACCCGCTGTTTGATTTAGTGCTGATAGATTTTATGGCTAACCTAAGCGATTTCTTCCAAAACGGCGGGCCAGAACCTACTTCCTTCCCCAAATAAAAACAGCGAATATCGCTACGCCCTAAGATTACCCCCATTAAAGCGCCGGGTCAAGCAGTGTTTTCCACACCCTAAATCTTGCCAGTACGGCAAGATCGGGCGACATTACTTTGTAATGTCTAGCCCTAAGAAGCGGTAAAAACGGCATTTTATGCAAGACCTACTCAAAGATCTAAACCCTAGGCAAAAAGAGGCGGTCCTAGCCACCGAAGGGCCGGTTTTGATATTGGCCGGACCAGGAAGCGGCAAAACTCGGGTGCTAACCCATAGGATCGCCTATCTTATCCAAAAAGGCGTGCCTGCGGAAAATATACTAGCGGTTACTTTCACTAACAAAGCCTCCGAGGAGATGAGGACGCGCATCGGCGCATTAACCAGTAACCAGTTACTAGTAACTAGTTTTATCGGCACCTTTCATTCTCTAGCCGCAAGAATTCTACGCTCCTACGCCCAAAAAATCGGCTATTTGAAAAACTTCACCATTTTTGACGAGGACGACTCACTGGCCCTTATGAAAGAAGTAATGAAAGAGGTTGAGATAAATCCCAAGCAATTCCCGGCCGGAATGATAGCCAATATAATATCCGGACTGAAAAACGAGCTTATTGCCCCGGAGCTTTACGCCGCAAACACGGGTCTTGCTGATATGCTCCCCCGAACAGTCCATAAAATATATGACGAATACCAAAAACGCCTCCGGGATTCTAATGCCATGGATTTTGACGATCTTCTTATGAATGTCTGCCTGCTTTTTGAGGCTCACCCGGATATTCTCCGCTCGTTCCAAGACCGCTTCCGCTATATAAATGTGGACGAGTGGCAAGATACTAACCGCGCCCAATACATCCTCGTCTCGCGCTTGGCGGCAAAATACCGCAACGTGGCCGTGGTAGGGGATGATGCGCAGGCAATTTACGGATGGCGTGGGGCAGACTTTCGCAACGTAATTGGTTTTGAAAAGGACTGGCCCGATACCAAAGTAATCGTGCTTGATCAAAACTATAGATCAACCCAAGTTATACTGGACGCCGCCCGGGAAATCATCTCCCGCAACCAGCTCCAAAAGGAAAAACGGCTGTGGACGGAGAAAAAATATGGCGAGCCCATATCCCTCACGGTGGCGGAAGATGAGCGGACTGAGGCGGGATTTGTCCTCTCCTCCCTGCAGGAATTCCTCCGGCAAGGATACAAACCAAAAGACATGGCAATACTCTATCGGACAAACGCGCAGTCGCGCGCCCTGGAAGAGACGCTTCTTGAAAACAATTTCCCTTACAAAATTGTCGGGGGAATAAAATTCTACCAGCGAAAAGAGGTAAAAGATATTCTGGCCTACATACGACTCCTGCTAAATCCCAAGGACCTAATTAGCCTTAAAAGGGTTATCAACGTGCCGGCGCGGGGCATAGGAAAAATGGCGCTTCTGGCTTATCTTAGTGGAAGCAAAGATAAGAAGTTTTCGCCGCAGCTTGAGGAGTTTGGCAGACTCACGGAAGAATTGAAAACGAAAATACGCGCGCAAAAAGCAACTTTTTTTATCAAAGGGCTTCTTAAAACCGTGCGCTACAAGGAATATCTTGACGATCTCGCAACCAATGCGGATGAACGATGGGAAAACGTGGAAGAGGTGGTCAATCTTGCCAAAAAATATGACGCCCTTGATCCGCCCGTCGGACTTGAGAAAATGCTTGAAGACGTAACGCTGATGTCCGATACGGATGACGTAGAGGAGGAAAAAAATGTAGTAAATTTAATGACCCTGCACGCGGCCAAGGGACTGGAGTTCCCCATTGTTTTTATAGTGGGAATGGAAGAGGGCGTTTTCCCGCACTCCCGCTCCCTTTTCAATCCGCAGGAACTTGAAGAAGAGCGGCGGCTCTGTTATGTGGGTATCACGCGCGCGAAGGAAAAAGTTTGCCTTTCTTTCGCGCTCCGGCGCACGCGCTTCGGATCAATAGAGGCCAACCCGCCGTCTCGCTTTCTTTCCGAAATACCGGAGCATCTGCTGGAGACATCCGAAAGTATGCCCCTAATTGAGCTCTAAATATGCGGCCCAAAAAGTCACTAGGACAACATTTTCTGCGCTGCAACTGGGTGGCGTCAACATTGGTGAAGGCGGCAGACTTGAAATACAAAGATACGGTGCTGGAGATCGGTCCGGGCACGGGAACTTTGACGCGGGAACTGGCTAAACACGTCGGTCGGGTAATTGCCGTGGAGAAGGACGAGATACTTGCCGAGAATCTCCAGCATTCGCTTGCGAACGAGGGGATAAAAAATGTGAAAGTTATAACCGCTGATATTCTTAAACTTCTCGCCACCGAGAATTTTTCCTACAAGCTACAGGCTACAAGCTACAAGCTCGTAGCAAATATCCCGTATTACCTGACCTCACGCCTCTTGAGATTGCTCTTGGAGGAAGGACCTAGGCCAGAACTCATAGTTCTAACAATCCAGAAAGAGGTGGCTCAAAGAATCGTGGCCCGACCACCCGAGATGAACCTATTGGCGCTATCGGTACAGACGTTCGGAAGGCCGGAAGTTATAAAAGCCGTGCCGGCAAGCTGTTTTTGGCCTAAACCAAAAGTTGATTCGGCCATTATTAAGATATCCGAAATTTCCGATGGGTTTTTCCAAAAAAATAGCGTAGATAAAAAACTTTTTTTTGAAATAACGCGCCGCGCCTTCTCACAAAAAAGAAAAATGCTTGCTTCCTCATTGCGGCCTTATTTTAGTCAACACTCGGTGTTGACTAAAATTGGCTTGCCGGAAAAGGCGCGGCCGCAAGAATTGAGCCCGCAGCAGTGGGCAAAAATTGTATTTACTATAGAGGCAAAACCTCTATAGTCTTGGTTATCCACAGGCAACTCGAAAATCAAAAAACCCCAACGTGGTATAATAACTAGGTGAAAACGTGGCTAGGATTTATCTGGCCCAGTTCGCAAAAAGCGAGGTGGATACTTGCTATTTTGGTGTTTCTCATAATTGGCTGGCTGGTCGTCTCAGGCAGATCTGATCCCAAGCAGACCAAAAGGCCGGATAATGCCTCGTTGCTCGCACGGGAAGAGCAGTTAAAAAAACTTAATCAGGATACAGACAATGACGGCCTAAAGGACTGGGAAGAGGCAATATTCCGTACCGATCTAAAAAATCCTGATACGGATGGGGATGGCACCAAAGACGGAGATGAGATCGGACTAAGACGCGACCCTGCTATAAAAGGTCCGGACGATTTCCTAGCTACAACCACTGCTGTTAAGGACTCTCCGTATTTCCTGCCATCTAACCTTACCGGCCAACTGGCGGAAAAATTCGGGATCAACGTGATCGTTCCACGCCTTTCCGGATCCAAGCGGCCGCTTGATCTTGAATCCATCGGCGACCAGATTGCCGGAGAAACGCTTTACTCCTCAACACCCCAAAACTACTTCGCGGAAAAAGACATTAAAGTATCCAAAGACAATAGCGCTAAAGCGTTTGAGACCTACTCGCTTGCCATGATGGAATCAGATGCGGTATTTAGCGGCATCACCCGCTCGCCTCTGGAAATTTTTTCTGATGCCCTGCAAAGCGACAATTTGTCCTCGCTAAATACGCTTGACCCCTACTTATCGGCCTACGACAAAAAACTTGAGCACATGAAGCAGGCCGCTGTTCCCTCGCAGCTTACTTCGTTTCACCTCCGTTACCTGGATCTTGTCCAAGCCCAAAAAACCGCCGTACAAAAAATCAGAAACGCGGAATCAGATATAGTCGGCGCGGTCGTAGGCACTCAGGAATTTGCTTCCAACTTCCAGCAATTTCAGTCTTTAATGCAAGGTCTAAGCTATGCTCCGGCTCAATAACCTGCAAAAATTTACCGCCGCTCTTATTCTTCTGATTTTTGTTGTCGAAATTATCGCAGCCCCCGTTTCTGTGCATGCGCAGCAAAGTTCCGGCAGCTCGACCGGGCAAACCGCGGTGTTTGCCACTCTTGGCGCGGTGGCTGCCGGGGTTGCTGCTTTTTGCATAGCCCAGGCTGTTTCGGAAGGTAAAATCTTCGGTTCTGGAATCGGCAAGACGTTTCAATGTTCCGTCACCAACCCGCCCGGAGTTCACCTCCTTTCGGCGGACGGCCTTAAAAAATGGATCTTTGATCCGGCGGCGCGCATTATCATCCGCGCGCTCCTGCAAGCCACTACCCAGCAAATCGTCTCCTGGATCCAGGGCAATGGAGGTAAAAACGTCGGGTATGTTAAAAATCTGGAAGCGGCACTGCGTCATGAGGCCGATGCCGCCGGAGGAGAATTTTTAAACAATCTTACCGGAATCAATCTTTGCGGCAACATCGGCGCCTTTTTGCAGATCACCTTGCGCACTCCAGGACTTCGGCAAAGACTTGAGTGTACCGTAACCGATATCGTGCGCAATTTGGACAATTTTTACAGAGATTTTCAGCAGGGCGGCTGGCCGGCATTTATTCGCGTATCGCTCGAGCCGCAAAATAATCCTTACGGCGCTTATATGATCGCGCTTGACGCTAAAATCAGCGCTGAAGCAAGCAGGCAACAGGGGTTTTTGGAGCCATTGAAAAAAAGTTTTCCCTTTGAAGGATTTAAGGTGGCGGTCCCGAAGAGATGTTACGCGGTACGAACCGGCTCTTCCAGCGAGTTTCCGGAAGAGGGGGCTTTGGCCGGAAGAAAAACTGCGCTGCAAAATACGCCCGAAGGTAAAAACGCGCAGGGCTTGGCCGCGACCATAGGACCGCTAATGCAACAGACCGGTCCAGCACCTCTCAGGCCGATTGAAGAAGAGTTTGCGCCTAACCAGCAAGGACGAATTGAGGATCTTGGCACCGACCAAGCGCGCATAGAACAGGCGAGAAAAGAGGCCGCGGAGGAAGCCGCTAGAAAAGAACGGGAAAGGATTATCGAAGTGCAGCCAAACTTCGCCGAATTGTCGGGCGGGCTTAGCCCTCAACAAACTGCCGTGGTGGGCGAGAAAAATCGTGAAGATAAAGGAGTCTTTTGCGTAACCGAATTTGAATACAAAACCCCCGGCACCCTTATTGCCGATGGCCTTTCTAAGGCAACCTTTGGCGGACTCGATTTTGCCTGGTCGGCCAAAGAGTTTGACGAGGCCATCTCGGTCATCATCAACGCCCTGATAAACAAACTTGTCACCTCCACCTTTGCCGGAAGCGATTCTGGCACCAGCGGACAAGGACTTTTTGACTCCGGATTTAACAACCTTCCGCGCGAGGATCTGACCGAAAGCGTAATTGCCAAGAGGATCAACGACGGCCTCTTTATGGCCGATGCCGCTCTAGCCCTTGCCGATGCCGCGCTTTTGAGCGAGCGCAGAGATTTGTTTGCTGCCAGAAAACAACTGGAGGAGCTTAAGCGGGCAGATCCTTCGGGGACATCTGCGGAAATACCGGCGCTTCAGTCAAAGATATCTTCTTTACAAACATCCATTGCCACGTCTTTGGAAGTAAAAAAGCGCGTGCTTTTTAGCCAGTACGATCTGCTCCTGATGAAGCGGTCTTTGGCCGCAAGCGCAACACCATCTGAAATCCAGCGCGTGGCGCAGGATCTGCCTATCATACTTTTGCGCCTTGGCGACGCGACCTCGCGTCTGGGCGCGCTACCGGCTTCTCCTCTTTCCTCCGGAAGCAATAAGGGCGATCTGCTGGAGATGACGCGCGGAACCAAAAATAATCTTACTAACGCCCTAGCTATGGTTGATGATACCGGCAAAGAAGTTGAACGGGTGCTTGCCGGAGGCCTTATTGACTCTATCAAACGCCAAGAGCTGACCTTGGCCCGCGCAGCACTCCTGACACAACGCGGACTCCTGCAAAATCAGCTCGACGCGGTAGTTTTGCTTGAAAAAGACGCGGCCAAAACCGACAATCAAGATCGCATCCGCGACTTAACCAACGATCTGGTCAAACGGCTATTTACCCTAAACCAATTGCTTGAGCAGACCGGAGATATTTTCGTAAAAATTGACGCGTCGCTTAAACAATGACCACGCGAAAGAAAAAACTGATTATATGCGCGGCAAGCGTATTTCTCGCGGTTGCGATTTTTGGATTGCTCGCGGGAACCGTTCTCGCAAACCACGAGCCGGGCCATGCGCCGACTCCTGTAAGTTCGTCGCAGGGGAGCGGCTTTTCTGACTGGGTGGGAAGCATCGGCGGCTTTTTCACCGGGCTCACTTCGCAACCAGCGCTGGCGATATGGCAGGGATTGCTTTTGATTGTGCAGACGCTGGCGAGCGCCCTAGTTTTCATAACCGCATTTTTTCTTGACAACATTTTCTACTACAACGTGGTCTTGAACCCTAATAATATGCCTGTCGTGCAAGAGGGTTGGACGATCATGCGCGATATTGCCAACTCCATTTTCATCCTAATAATTCTTTGGATAGCTTTCACCCTGATCTTTAACCTTTCCGGACCCAAAACCGGAAAACTCCTGGTACGAATAGTGATAATAGCGTTCCTAATAAACTTCAGCTTAGCCATGGTGTCTGTGGTCTTCGGCGTAGCCAACGCGCTGGCCGTTCCTTTTCGAGATGCTATAGCCGGAGAAAATAAAAATGATGTTGCCGCTATTATACTTGGCAGGGTGCGGATCCAGAGTATTTTTGAGACTCCCAGTGCTGCAACTGTACAAAAATATAAAGATGCGCCTCAAGTAAAAGCCAATACCTGCGGCTTTGGCTCCCTAACCACTCAAGCCGGAATTGGCTGCGTATTGGGAGCGGAGACCATAGACTTCGCAACTTCATTCACAAAAGGCTTTGCCACGGGCGCGGATTTTCTGACCGGGTCCTTAAGCCGCTCTGTTTCTATGACCATGTCCATCATTTTTCTGCTGATGACGATCCTGGCTTTCATCGTGGCCTCCGTAACACTACTGATTCGGCTGGTGGCCATGGTCTTTTTAGGTATTTTGGCGCCGGCGGCCTTTATTGCCGCGGCCATTCCCACGGCTAAAGCCCAGCAATTGTGGAACAAATGGCTTTCCGAACTTTTCTGCTGGGCATTTTACGCGCCTGCGTTTTATTTTCTCTTCTGGTTATCGCTGCGGATGCTGGAGGTAATGACCAACAATTTGCCCGAGGCGTCGCCGGGAAATTTTGGGGCATTCATACTGGCCATGGTTCCTTTTGTTATATTTTTCGCCTTTCTCTGGGCTTCGGTGAAAATAGGGAAAACCCTTGGATGCGAGTCTTGCCGCGGCAACTACGGTGGCGACAGGAGGAGCTGGGAGACTCGCCGCCATGGCGCTAAGGCCGGGTGGCGCCGTCAGCAGAGGGCTTACTGGAATTGCAGGAGCGCGACTAAAAGTGGGTGGGCGCGAGATGAGACCTCTTCGCTGGATTGGGGGTGCGTATCCGCAGCGTCTTGCTGCTGGATTCATGGGCCAACAACAGCAAAAAATTGACGCGGAGCAGAAGAGCGTGGCTGGTTTTTCCCGCGACCAGCTTATCGCTGACTATGGGGCCTCTTTCGCGCCTGAACGAAAAGTTGCGATTATGCGTAGAGTAGCCCAAGAGGGCTGGATGAAGCAATTTGGAGAAAAATACCACGATACCGGAGTGAAAAGCGGGCTTGATCTTGCTACGCGCTACGGAGCGCAGGGGCCGATCCTTGAGGAAATGCCGCACTTGGCCACCACAGAAAACGTATCAAACCTGCCCGAGGGAGCTACAAACCCGGATGCGATAAATGCAGTAGTGAAGCGGATCAAGGATAGGACTAAAATAAGAAAGGAGGTATATCGCGACCCGACCTCGGGTAATGATGTCGTGCGGGGAATCTTAATGAACACCAGTATTGACGAACTTACAAGAATCGCAAGGACCAACGCTGAACTGCACACGGCACTGCGAGAATTCATAGACGACGAATCCAAAATGGATACACTAAAGCCGCAGAGAATACCAGATCCCGCCGATCCTACAAGGGAGATTGCTGACCCGAAGAGAATAAGCGAAGCCAAGTATATAAAAACATGAAGACATATTCTCAAGAAGAACTAACAGAACACTACGATAAGTTACCAGAAATCCTAAAGGATGCAATGTATAGTTCTGATATTGCTAGTAAAATGGTTGCTGTCGGCAAAAAATTCGGCCTCACCATTGAAAAAATTGGGATTATGGCCGAGCAGACGGGCTATATTGTCTTGGGACTTGTAAGGCCGGGGGAATTTATACAGATACTTGCTGACGCGCTTGGGATAGGTGCGGATAAAGCCAGCGAAATCGCCAAAGAAATAAATTCGCAGGTTTTGTATCCCCTGCGCGAGGCGCTAAAGGCGACCCATCAAATTGAAATATCAGAAATAGAATCAGTCCCTAGGCCTTCGGCCGGGATCCCGGCCGCTGGAAGCGGCTTAGGGAGAATACAGAATCAAGAATTAAGAACGGTTACGCCGCAGGCGCCGGCGCAAGAATCAAGAAGTATGAAGCAAGAATTAAGGGAAGCCGAAACGGATAAAATTAAACCCGTTCCTCCGCCCACTCCGGTTGATCTTGGGCCGAAACCAACGCCGGTCGCGGAATCCAAATTCTTTGATAAATTTGCCGCGCCAAAAGCCGCTCCGCCTCCGCTCAAGGTTTCACTTCCTCAGGAGGAGAGGCCTTTACCGCCGAAGCCGCCAGCGCCCCCCGCACAACCCCCTCCTACGCCCCTAGCTTCCGCCGACGCTAAAGCTTTGGCGGACAAGCCGGAGGGCAAAGCAAAAATCCCACCGCTTGATTTGCGGAAAGTAACCCCGCCTACGCATAAAGCTATGGCGGGCAAGTCAGAGCGCATGCGTGAAGCAATTTTTGCACCGCCGATTGAACCAGAAGAAAAGCCGAAAGAAACTCCTGCGCCAGAA
>JACPMG010000027.1 GCA_016186095.1 Candidatus Sungiibacteriota bacterium
AATGGCGTGGAGATAATACGGCCCGTAAAACTGCAGGCTCAACGGCATCCACACACGCGAGATGTTCGAGAAAATGGTGCCGCGCTTTTTAAGAATCTTGAAGCGGCCGGTGGGCGTCGGAGTTTTGTCCGGGTTGCCCTTGCCGGAAACTTCAAACACGCCCGCGCGCTGACCGTTCTCAAAAAGCTGGATCGCCATCGTGCTCAAGTTGATCTCAATGGATTTGCCGACGAGCGTGCGCGGCCCGTCAAGGCCAACGCGCTCGCCGCTCGCCTTTTGAAAAAAGGCGATCTCGCTCGTGGGGAGCGTGGATGGCGCCCCGTGCGCCGGCTCAACCGAACGGGCAGCGATCGGTATTGTGGGGATCTCAACGCTCGAACTTGCCTCGGGCACGAGACGGGCCATGAGCGAGCCCGGCCCGGGCCAGACAAACCGGTAGCGCTGGCCGGATGCGAACGGACGCGCGGGCCGGAAGTGCAGCTCGCGCACATCGTCAAACCACACGGCCTCTCCCGAGACCGCCGGGACGAGACGAAAGTTGCGCACTGCCTCATCGCGGCTGACCGAAGGAGGGAACGTCGCCACCAATGCCTCTCCCATCTCAGCGCTCAAACGGTATTCAAGCTGCGGCTGGGACGGCACGGCGAGCGCCTCAAACCCAACGGTCAAAGCAACCCCTGTGGTTAACGCGAAAAGAACAATGTGTCGGGCCATAGAACTTGGGTTACCATTGCTGCGGTGAGAAACGGTCTGGTCAGTACTACAAAAACAACATATCACAATTACCAAACGAAATCACGCGGAAGACTCATGGTTAAAATCCCAATTTCTCATTCACAAGAATCAGTATGACCCTTCTCCCCATCATGGCGGGTTCGCGCTCAAGGATGAGTACTTTATTCATACTGCTACCGGGGTATCCGACGTTTTTCATGCGCGTGTCTTCCAGGGGAAATGAATATTTTCGGATGCGCTGTATACCCTCTTCGATTGAGGGAACGATTTTATTGGAGCTTGCGACCCAAATGATATTTCGCGCAGTAAACGCGTAGGGCGCAATCTGGCTTCCCGAAGCAGAGGCGGTTAGGGTTTGTCCTTCTTCGGTAATGGCATGAACGCTCCCCAGAAAATACTCTGCAAACGAGCTTTGCATGCGCAACTGCATCTGCTTGGCCTGGTCTTTCTCGGCAAGAATCGCCTCGTGGAGGTTATTCCAGCCATGCTGGCCGGATTCCAAATACTCAACGAAACCGATCTGCTCCAGAGTCGTCGAAGAACCGTTCATCACCGACACCCCTTGCGGGATAAGCTCTTTTACCTTCAGAAGCGCAGATTCTTTATCATCCACAATAAAAACTTCTATGCCCCGGCCTCTCAGAGCGTTGGCCGTCTTCTCGATAACTTCTTTTGATGGAATTGTTTCGTAGTTCATGGGTTATCATTACGATTTAGTTTTCTTAATAACTTCGCGGATCGCATCTAACCGATTTGAAAGATGCGACGCGAATTGTTCGACTTTTGATAATTTAGAGAGTGCAACCATGTCGCATCCCATACCAAACACAAGGAGCTTGTCTCCTTTTTGAAGGCCCATCGCCTCGCGAGCTTCACTCGGAATAACCACTTGGCCTTTTTCGCCAATGGTAGCCGTCCCGTAGAATTGTTCACCCCGTTGCGCCCGCCCCGTAGGTAACTGGTTGTCCTTCGGGGAGCTTGCGTTGCTATGGGGTTCGCCGCTCTTTTTTGTCATAGGGATATTATTATTTCCTATAAGTAGGATAAGTAGGAAATGTGTTATTAATATGCACTCTATCAAGGCGCACAAAATAAGTCAACAAAAGAACACAACCGCGAGGCGCGGCTCACCGCGCCGAGCGGCCTTGATTCTCCGCCAGCCTTCGGCTCAAAAACAGGCGGGCAAAAATTCCCTCCCCCTTAACCCCCTTCAATTTTGCCAGCCTGCTGGAGAAACATAATTTTTGCGGCGGGCTTTCGACTTATGTTCTGCGTTGCCCGAGCCAAAGACCAAATATAAAGCCTAAGATAACTCCTACAATACTGCTTAGCATAAAGCCGATTACAAACCGGCTTATGTTCAACTTGGATTCCTTGTCCTGTACATCCATAAGAAAATCTGGCGATTCGTAGATTTTTTGCGGATTTGAGACAAGTGCAAAATCCATAAAGATCTCGTGGAGGCCAGTATTCCCGAATGTATAGGGAAACCCTAACACTCCACCCTGCACCCGTATATCTTTTTTCTCGAATAGAAACTCTCTTTTCGCACTGTCGATTCCGCCAAGTTTCGCAATACGAACCCTCACAATCAAGTCTTCGGCGATCAACTTATCCTTTGCTATATCAACAAAGGAAGCGAGCATTGAGGTTTTAGTACCAACTCGTGGAGTAAATGGTGCGCGTGAAAGATTAATAAGATATTTATTTTCGACAACTCTCTGGTCACCGCCGTTTGCTGAAACAAGTGCAGGCGAAAGAAAAATAAGCAGAAGGAATGCCGTTAAAATTTTTGTCGAGAAGTCCATAAACTTAGACTCCGCAATTGGAGCCGCTGCGATCCTGCGGCACAAGGCCGAGCTTCTTTATTTCGCTGTCAACATTTGCGTACCACCCGCTGGCACTTGAAAAATCCTTGCCCACTACTACTCTGGGGTTAACGGTATCCCAATCGGTGTTTTTCACTGCTTTGAAGTAAAGCGCGGTTTGAATGTAGTTGTGCGGAAACCAAAATGAGTTGAAGGCAAGAGCTTCGCGGTACAATTCGTCTTCGGTAAGTCCCTGCGCCGCGCCAAGCTGAAGAAGCCCGAGCAATGCTGATCCATGATTGCAGTCCTGATAGAAAGTTGAGTTGTTACAACATGGCCTGTAAGCGTTTTGGGCGATTTTCGTGACTAATGCCTCCTGCTCCAGCGTCAGTTCAACAATTTTGAATTTGTTGAAGTATGCACCGCCGTTTTCTTCTTTGCCTAAATCCCAACCGCCAGTGGAAGCAAAGTTGAAGAGAGATTTGCCGTTGATCGGGCTTTCTCTATTTGACGACATATAGTTTGCAAGTCCCAGCGGCCACAAGAGATTCACATAGTAGTTAGCGTTTTGTCTGGTCAAATGAAGCGGCCCTTGGGATGGCCTATCAAGCACATCTTTGAGTTCAGCAGGGAGACCGCCGCGATCTTGATAAATCGCCAAGAACTTCTCGCGGTCAATCACGCCGTTTTGCGCAAGTTTTACCATGCTGTCGCTAAACACAATTTTACTCCGAAATCCCTGCTCGGGCAGAACTTTTGCAGTCACCTCGTCAATAAGTTTGTTGCCAGTTTGAGAGGTATTTGCGTTATAGAGCGTGTTATCACTGGGATTGACTATACCCCGACTCAAGGCCTTGGCAATTATGGGTTCGGTTTTGAGCATATTCCAGCTGACAAGCGAAAGCGCGATAACGACAGCCAAAAGCGCAAAGAGCCACGGCCGATCCGATTCTTTGAACCGGTGATCTTTTGGTACGGGGCAAGTGCCGTCTCCGCACTCAAGTTTTTTGAGATCTCTCCGCGTGAGCCATATCGGTAGGGCCATAAGGCCGAACGAGAGCGCTTTGAGTTCCAGTCCCTGCAGGGGGAAAGCGGCAAGCCCTCCAGCGATTCCGATTACGGAAAGTATGGTCGAGCCGCAGACAGGACAGGCAGAAGCGGCAATACCTACGAGCGTTCCGGCTCCACCGCCTGCCTCGGTTTTGAATTTTGGAGGCCCGAATTTTCTCCAGCGATAGACAAGAAGTGAGATATTAACGCCGAATAATGCAATAGCTCCGAGAGTAAGGACCACATACGGCCAGAAGTAGAGAGGCGTGCTGTAAGTGTTTGTTACGATGTTCGTAATTGCTGAATCGAGTCGGAGCACCCAATAGAGCACAAGGAAGAAAGTAAGGGATGAAACAATGCCGATAAGCCCGTAGAAAAGTTTTGTCAGAAACTCGATGTCTTCCGGCTTGAGCACGTCTTGTTTAGACTCGTCTTCTTGCGGGATTGCGTGCGCGGTTATTTCAATGTTGCAGCTTTTATGCTCTTTGCACAACGCCTCGCATCTTTCCGCCCATTCTTTTTCGGCGTACTGAAAGCCGCACTCCTCGCATTGGTATAGCTCTCTATTCTCTTTTTGAATTATCTTGGTCATATTAGTGATGATGTTCGCTGTCGCCGCCGCACCCGTCCGAGAGATTCCATACTTGAGTTACTTGCTCGCCAGTGAAGCCGTGATTTTTAATGAGGTATTTTCCTAGGCCACCGTAGACATACCATCTCCAGCATTTACAGCAACAAGGCCCTTTTTCGCTTGAGTTTTGCATGGCGTAGTCATACGCTTTTTGTTCTTCCGGTGTTAGCTCCCTGTCGTAGTAGGACATAAGCTCTTTGGCAAGTTTTACTTCGATATTGTAAGGATCGTCTGGGATTTTATCGATGTTCTGGCCGGCAACGGACTTGAGTTTCTTGAGCCCCTCAACCTGCTCCGAATAACGATGTACGCTCATCGGACTGCAACATGAACCGCGCAGGCGCTCGTCATCCGGCAGTGAAGAAATGGAACTTCTGAACGATGCCGAACATGACGAGTTGCCGTTTTTAGAGAGGTAATCAAATCTTGCCGCGAGAGCTTCGCTTACAACATGGGATGATGATTCGTTCTTTGATGGCTGACCCGAGAAATCGAAAGCTGGCCGTGAGGTGAAGTAGAAATATCCTCCCGCAAGGACTGCGATGGCAACAATTGTAATCTGTAACTTTTTATTCATGTCGGGTTTCTAGGAAATCAACAAACAAAAATACCTGCGGACAAATGCCTGCCAAACGACCAAAACTAAAGTTGGCAAGGCCCGCAAGTATTAAATGTGCGCTGGTTCGTAAATTTTGGGATTCAAGATGCCGTCGGAAAACGCAGCGAGAAGCGGGTTGAAAACTTTTGCGAAGTTGGCTCTACGATAAACAAGGAGCCGCGCTGTAGATGCGGTTAGTTTTTTGAGTTGTGAAAATGGTTTTATGAACGAGACGAGAGTCGCGATCAGCAACGCCACGGCAAGTGCAAGAAAATTTGTCTTCGATGGTGTGCCGAAAGATGCCCGTTGCCATTGCGCAATGTGTTCCGTTATGTTCATTTGGCATATCGTTTCCTGTCCTGCCGTAAACGGACAAGAAGACATGTGCCCGTCTTTCATCTCCATTCCTACGCCTATTCCTAAAATACTCACGAAAACAAATGAGGTGAGGGTAAAGAATATTAGATTTTCAGAAACTTTTTTATGCAAGCTAAACATAGTTTGATGTTATCACCAAGTTACAACTTTTATCAAACAGGAGGTTCTTAATCTTGCCCGTGTAGGCTTAGGCATTAACAAGATAAACCAAGAATCCGCCCATTGGTTCGTAGGCCAAAAACCGGAAAGTCTAATTGTGGAGCGGGTGAGCGGAATCGAACCGCCGTTCCTAGC
>JACPMG010000028.1 GCA_016186095.1 Candidatus Sungiibacteriota bacterium
GCCGCAGTATCCGAACGTCTTCGTGAAGGAGAGGAAGAAGCTAAATTTTCCAAGGCGCTTGCCACCATCAAGATGGACGTTCCTTTGAAATTTGAACTGGCCTCGCTTGCAAGCCGTGGTACTGATAGCGCACTCTCCGAGGCGGCCAGACAGCTTTTCTTGAAGTTCGGATTTCATAGCTTGCTGAAGCGTTTCAGCGCGGAGTCGTCTGCCAAACCAATGCAGGAGACGCTAGACATACAGTCTAGTCAAGAGACAGTTGCCCTTCGGAATATAGACGCACCCGCGGATTTCAAAAAATATAGCAGCGAATTTGTCGCCGGAGATATCGGAATAATTCTAGAGGGCGGGCGCCTGTTTGTCGTGCCGCATAAAGGTAAAACCGTCTTTCGTCTCGGGGAAAATATTTTTTCGGAGCGCGTGGTTAGAGATTTTTTCCGAAGCAAGCAAAACATTTTTGTGCACGATGGCAAGGCCATCCTACATTTTTTGCGCAAACGGGACATCGTCGCCGGGGCTTTCAATTTTGATATAGCGCTTGCCTCCTACGTTGCCGGAGGGACCAGCCGCGATTTTTCGTATCTTGCCGTAGCGTCGCGGGAACTCGGCCGTCTTGTTTCACCCAAGGCCGAGGAAGAGTTCACGCACTTTTTTGAAATTGTTGAGTCGCTTGAGGGCAAGCTCGCGCAAGGGAAGCTTAAAAAAGTTCTTGCAGAAATTGAGCTACCCCTCACCCCAATTTTGGCGGAGATGGAAAAACGCGGCATTCTCTTAGACCGCGAACTTTTAAAGAACCTCTCCGGTCGGGTAAATAAAGAACTGCGCGCGCTGACTAAACAAATATACGAACGCGCGGGCGAGTCTTTTAACATCAACTCCTCCCAGCAATTATCCCGCATCTTATTTGAAAAATTGAATGTCAAAACCCACGGACTTCGCAAAACCGCCAAGGGGGGGGTCATTTCCACCGGTGCTACGGAGCTTGAAAAACTTCGCGATGCGCATCCCATAATCAAAAATGTCCTGGACTATCGAGAACTAACAAAGTTAAAGACTACCTATATAGATACTCTGCCTACACTGGTGAATCCGCGCACCGGCCGTATCCACACCACTTTCAACCAAACGGGTACCTCAACCGGCCGGCTCTCTTCCTCAAATCCGAACCTGCAGAATATACCGATTCTTTCCGGATACGGCAGAGAGATCAGAAAGGCGTTCGTGGCGGAGAAAGGATTTTTATTTGTATCGTTTGATTATTCGCAGATAGAACTTCGCGTGGCCGCTCATCTTGCGGATGATAAAAAAATGATAGAGGCCTTCCAGGAAGGTCTGGACATTCACAAAATGACCGCGGCCGAAGTTTATAACGTACCGCTTGACAAGGTAACTCCCGAGCTGCGCCGCGCGGCCAAGACCTTAAATTTCGGCGTGCTTTATGGGATGGGGACACAGGCATTCTCCGAATCTACCGGCCTATCCAGAGAAGAGGCTAGAAAGTTTATAGACGAATACTTTCGCGATTTTGCCGGAATCCGCAAATATATCGAGGAGACCAAGCATTTTGCTGAAGAGCGGGGGTTTGCGGAAACTTTGTTCGGCCGCAGACGCTACATACCGGAAATTCATTCGCCCAACTGGCAGATGAAACGTGAAGCCGAGCGCATGGCTATTAACGCCCCCATACAGGGGTCTGCGGCCGATTTGGTGAAAATGGCCATGATCAAGGTTGACGAATGGGTTAAAAGGGAGGGGCTAGAAAGCGGGGTAAGAATGCTTCTGCAGGTACATGACGAGCTTTTATTTGAGATAAAAAAGGAAAAGTTGAAAGAAATCGCCCCCCAAATTAAAGAAATTATGGAGGGGGCCGCTAAGTTAAAGACGCCGCTGGTGGTGGATGTAAAATTCGGCCCAAATTGGGGTAAACAAGAATCTTATGCCTGAGTTACCGGAAGTAGAAACAGTTGTTCGTTACCTTCGCCCGAAGATCACCGGGCGAAAAATTTTAGATATGAGTTCTGACACGCCTCGCCTTTTTCGCGTACGTCGAAGTCGGACTTCGACGGAAATGAAGTCCGACTTCAAAAAGATTAGAAAACAAGTCATCGGTAGAAAGATCGAATCACTTGATAGAATCGGCAAAAATATTTTATTTAACCTGTCCGGAGGAAAATGCTTGGCGCTTCACCTTATGATGACGGGCAAAATTTTGCTGAACCCTAAAGAGCGCAGCGCACACGACCGCCTAGTTATAAAATTATCCGGCGGCGTGCAATTAGTATTTAACGACCCAAGAAAGTTTGGCCGCTGCCGGATACTGGAGGGTGGCAAAGTTTTTCCCGGCCAAGACGCGCTGTCTTTAAGATTTAGGGGTTTAAAATCTCTTCTCGGCACCAGAAAATCCGCGATAAAGAATTTCTTGCTGGACCAGCGAGCGGTTTCCGGCATCGGCAATATTTACTCCGACGAGATTTTATGGGAAGCCGGAGTCCGGCCCCTGCGAAAGACAAACTCACTTAGAGAAAAGGACATAAAAAACCTATATCGGGCGATGAAAAGAGTCCTTGCCCTGGCGATCAAAAACGGGGGAACAAGTATGCGTGATTATAGGAAGCCGGACGGAAAAGAAGGCGGCTACTATCAACTTAGAAAAGCACACCATCGCGCCGGAGAAAAATGCAGCCGCGACGGAGCGACTATTCGACGTATAAAAATAGGCGCGCGGTCCGCGCATTATTGCCCAAAACATCAAGTTTAGAAAACTCGTCAAGTGTTTTAAGTGAGTTTTCGGTGGAAGTCCGCGTGCCATACGCGGATTTTTGCTATTTCGGCCAACCTTACTAAACCTTGATAGCAAAACCCTTGTTTTTAGTAAGGTTTATTAAGGTTCTTGCCCTTTCCGTCATTCCGAGCGAGAACGAGGAACCTCCGGAGATCCTTCGGCTGATGCCTCAGGATGACCGCTATGCGGTCAGTTATCCACAGCCAAACGCAGCACCGGTGTATACTGAAAGTGTATAAAAACGCATCCGTTTTTCGTATCATGCCGGAAGAAAAAAATAATTTACCCGACTCTTTACTGCCGCTTTCCGACTTAGCATCC
>JACPMG010000029.1 GCA_016186095.1 Candidatus Sungiibacteriota bacterium
CCCCTTGGCTTTAACGGCTCTTTCTGTTCTGGGTGGTGAGATTTTTGGATCCGCCTTTATACTTCAATTGCAGCTTAGCCGCAGCCTGATTTTATGGAAGCTATTTTTAAATCTCCTTTTCGTCTATTATGCGTATCGGCATGTGACGGAAAATCCGCGCGATTTTCTTTACAATTTTTCTTTGCTGGGGATCATAGCCGCGTTTATCGTGAGCGAGAAGCTGATGTTCATTTTTCTGCCGGTACAAATTGTTCTCTGGGCATGGAAGAGTAAATACGCAAAGATCGTATCTTGGACGGCATTCATCGCGGCCCTGCCCATTCTCTGGTATTTTGCCAATTTGCACGGGACCAAAAACTTTTCGGAGTACGCCCCTATTATTATCTCCATAGCTATTTTGAGTGCTGTGGTTGTATATTTGCTTAAAGAGCGCATATTCGGCGCTTTAATTCCGTTGGCCTTGGTGATAATGCTTATGGGCGCGGTTTCGCACGCATCTTCCTTCAGCATCTATCCGCAAGGGATTTTGCAAAATAAAGATTTTATGGAGGCCTGCGAATGGGTAAAGAAAAATATCGGCCAAGACGCGCTATTTATTGCGGAGCCGTTTAGCGATGCCGGCGGAGATTTACGATTGGTATGTCTGCGGAGTGTATTGGTCACTAAAAAGGACGGCGGGGCCGGTATGTTTAATCGCGATTTTGCGCTAGAGTGGAGAAAGCGTTTTGATTTGGTCGCGGAGGCAGAAAAGAGCCCGGGAACTCTTAAGGGTATTGTGAAAGAATACGGTGCGGATTATGTTTTTGCGGACAATGAGATAAGTCTTTCATACCCACGCGTATTTGAGAATACGCGCTATATAATTTATGCTTTAGAGGAAAGATAATCATGAAAAGGACGATTTCTAAAAATAGTTTGTCATCGGTTCTGGTAACCGGGGGAAGCGGCATGGTCGGCAGTTCGGTTGAGTTCGGCATGAAGCCGGATCATAAGGAGTTTAATATTCTTGATATGTCCAAAATGCGCTCCTGGGTCAGGCGGCATCATCCCAGCGCCATCCTGCACCTTGCCGCTTTTGCCGATATGGAGGGGTGTGAAAGAAATCCTGCCAAGGCGTATGAACTCAATGTTCTGGGGACTTATAATCTTGCCCGAGTGGCCAAGGAGTTTGGCGTGCGCCTGGTTTATATGTCCACCTGCGCGGTGTTTGATGGGAAAAAGAAAACGCCGTATACGGTGAACGATGTTCCCGCACCGCTTAATGTTTATGGGCGCACCAAATCTCTCGGCGAGTGCGCGGTCTTAGATATAGTCCCCGACTCTCTGGTGGTGCGCACGGGATGGCTCTTTGGAAAAGGGCCGGGTTCAGAAAAAAAGTTCATAAACTTCTGTATTAGGAAACTCCGGGAAGGAGGCGAGGTCAGGGCGACCAATGATCGTTTCGGATCGCCTACCTATATACCGGATCTTCTGGAGGCCATAGGCGCGCTTATTCGGGGTAAACGTCGGGGTGTCGTGCACGTCGTAAATAAAGGCACCACTTCTTATTTTGAAGTAGCCCAAAAAATACGCGAGTACGGAGGTCTTCAAGGTAAAATAACAGCCATTTCCGGGAAAACGGTTGAAAAGGCTTTAGTTAAACGAGGAGTTATGGAAGGATTAATAACGTCCGTCCCCATGCGCAGTTGGCAGAGAGCGCTTAAAGACTATGTGAGTTATAAATTATCTAAAGAGTCTGGTCTTCAGTCCTAAGCGCGCGAGAAGATAAAGAAAAAGCACCCAGAAGGTTTGAAAAGAATATACGGCAGATTTTCTAATGCTGATTGAGGTATGAGCCCCTTTGTAATTTGCCCGTACCGGGATCTCGCAGAATCTAAGGTTGCGGTATCTGGCCATAACTATTATCTCAAAACTATAAAGATAATCGTTGGCTCCTTTGTCGGTGCCAATGGCCCCTACTAATTTCTTACTATAAGCGCGAAATCCCGTGTGGAATTCAGTCAGGGGCAGGCCGAGTATAATCCGGTCAAAAAAACTTAATCCGATATTGGCAAAGTATCGAGCTTTAGACATCCCATCGCGCAGCGGCTGCAGCATATTCGTGAATCTGGACCCGATTACAAAATCGCATCCGCGGCTCAGTTTTTCCAAGGCCGCCGGGATGACTGAAGGATCAAATTGGCCGTCCCCGTGAATTTCCACCATGTAATCCGCCCCGCGTTCAAGCGCACGCGTAAATCCGTATTTTAAATTGCCGCCGTATCCTAAATGTTCATGCGCAAATACGGCAAGACCCAAGCCTTCGGCTACATTGGCCGTGTGATCTACAGACGCATCGTCAACTACTATAATTTCATTCAATACGCCCTTGGGGATGCGCGTCAGGAGACCAGGAAGAAAGGGGGCGCAGTTATAAGTAAGTATTATTCCGATTGCTTTATTGGCCATATTTCTACTATATGTTTTCTGGACGTAATTTCAACAGCCTTATATATATCTCCCTTATGCGGTTTCCTTCGGAAAAAATACAGTCAGGGATAGTGATGAGGAGCTGCGAGAAATTTGCCGAGCGAGGGATCGGGGTTGAGCTTTGGATTCCGAGGCGTCTCAACGAGAAGTTTGAGTACAGTGATCTATTTTCATGGTATCGAGTCAAGAAAAATTTCGTTATCCGTAAATTGCCAGCTATTGATCTAGTCCCGCTGGTCAGGGGAGGACTGGGATTTTTAATTCTGACTTTTACGTTTAATCTCTCCGTCCTCTTTTACGCGCTTGCGCGGGGGTTACTAAAAAGAGCCCTATTTTATACTCACGGCCCGGCAGGCGTGATTATCCTCGCCGTATTTCGTCCGAGGCTTTTTATGGAGATTCACGAATTGAACCGACGCTTTAAGCGCGATAATTTTTTCATAAAATGGATTTTTTCACGCGTGAGCTTGTTTCTTGCCACCAATCAGTTCAAAACCGACTTTCTGCATAAGGAATTTGGGATTCCTTACCAACGATTGCTTCGCCAGCAAAACGCGGTTGATGTGGGTATGTTTGCGATTGACTTGGATCGCGAAGATGTAAGGAAGAAATTAGATCTACCGCAGGATAAAACAATAATTCTTTATGCCGGTCAGCTAACTGACTGGAAGGGTGTGGACATTTTTTTTGAGGCAAGCAAACTGCTTGCGCGAAACGAAGTTATATATGTGGCTGGAGGCACGGATGAGGACATCGGAAATTATAAGCGCAAAGCGCAAAGTGTGAAGTGTGAAGATAAACTGGCGATAGTCGGCAGAAAGCCGCACGAAGAGGTGCCTTTATGGCTTCGCGCGGCTGACGTTTTGGTCCTGCCGCACACCGCCAAGTTTGATATCGCGAAGTTTGATGCCTCGCCGGTTAAGCTTTTTGAATACATGGCGTCCGGGCGTCCGGTGGTAGTATCCGATCTTCCCTCCATGAGGGAGATAGTCGATGAGAGCATGGTTTGGTTTTTTGAACCGGATAATCCGCAATCTTTGGCAGATGCTATGCATAGAGCGCTTTTGCAAAAAAAAGAGGCGGGGCTTAAGATAAATAAAGCGCGCGAAGAAGTAGGGCGTTATTCGTGGGACAGGTGGGCGGATAATGTAGTTGCATTTATAAATAACCAGTAACCAGTTACTAGTAACTAACTCATGACCAAAGTTCCCTTTGTAGATTTAAAGTGGCAGCACAATGTAATTAAAAATTCTCTTGCGAAAAGATGGGAGAAGATATTTGCCAAGACCGCCTTTATTGGCGGAGAGGATTGCGATATTTTTGAAAAAAACTTTGCGAAATTCTTGGGAGTAAAATACGCCGTAAGCGTGGGAAGCGGCACCGATTCTTTGACTCTCGCCTTAAGATCTTTGGGAATTGGGAAGGAAGACGAGGTTATCACCGTGCCGACCACTTATTATGCTACGGCCAGCGCCATAGTGTATGTAGGCGCTAAGCCCATTTTTGTAGATATAGATCCGGAAACTAGGGACTTTGACTATAAAAAGCTTCAAAAAAGCATTACGCGCCGTACTAAAGCGATTATCCCGGTGCACCTTTACGGACAGCCCATGCGCATTGATAAGGTGATGCGGCTGGCCCGAGAGCATAAGCTAAAAGTCATTGAGGACGCCTGTCAGGCGCATGGGGCAAAATTCAGAGGGAAAAGAGTAGGTACTTTCGGAGATTTGGGGTGCTTCAGCTTTTATCCGGGAAAAAATCTTGGCGGGTACGGAGATGGAGGAATGGTGGTTACCAACGATAAAAATTTGGATCACCACCTTCGCGAATTGAGAAATTTCGGAGGCATTGCCAAATACGAGCATAATATTTTGGGATATAACAGTCGTCTGGATACTTTGCAGGCGACGGTGCTTGATGAGAAATTAAAATATCTTGACTCCTGGAACAGGAAGCGCAACAAAATTGCCCAAATTTATCATAAAGAGCTGAAGGGTCTGCGTGATGTAAAAATTTTTGAGACCCTCCCTTATACCGAGGCGGTGTATCATTTATACGTAATTGAGCTTGAGAAAGGAAGCAGAGACGATTTAATGAAGTATTTAAAAGAAAGGGGCGTTGCTACCGTGATTCATTACCCCAATCCTTTGCATCTTTTGCCTCCGTTCCAAAAATTTGGCTATAAAAAAGGAGCTTTTCCCGTGGCCGAGAAATATTGCCGAAATATATTAAGTTTGCCTATGTTTCCGGGGATGACTAGAAATCAGGCCCTGTACGTTTCAAAAGCAATAAGGGAGTACTTTGCGCATAAATAGAAATGACGGCTAGTGCGCCGTCATGTTGATAACTTCTTCAAACCACGATTCGCCGAATGATTCCCTGCCGAAGTAAAGAAGTGCTGAATAGGTAGGTGGACCCATGCTCCTCCATTCGTCTCTGAAGAATGCCTTTATCCTGTCGGGGTCAATGTCTAGATATGTAAAGAACTTATGTTGGTCGGTCGGTTCTGTCGGCAAAGAGGCGGCTGTCTCTGTGATGCGGACAAGGTAAACTAGATTGACGCCGTGTGTGGGTATTTCGTCTACGAGGATGAAAGGTCTGGCGTGTATGATTTCTGACAGGATCTCTCGGCGCACCACATGCGCGAGTGCGACATTGAAGCCAGACAAGTCAGGTCCAAGTCCTTCGGGCGGGTGTCCGCCCGGTATATCCCACGTTGAGGGCACATGAGTGTGCGGATCGTCGTTGATTTTTTCGCGCCGCATTCCGAGCACGATTTTATCATCGCCGGTTATACAGAGCCCGCAAGGAACTATGGCATTGAACCAAAATCTTGGAGAAGAATAGCTTCTACGTATTGTTGGGTCAAGATTGGTGAATTTATAGTCCGCGTATCTCCCCGGTCCGGCTACTATGGTCAAGTATCCGGTGGAACGACTAAAGGTCCATTCCCATAACTTCCACGCCGGCCCGTTAAATCTCAATTCTAGCGTTCTGCGGGCTATGTAATCAGCTATGTATCCGGTTGGCAACCACGGCATATCGGTAGGAGTAAACATGACTCTTGATACGTCGTGCGCGAGAGGGATTCCGTACACTCTGGACATAGCAGCTCCTCGGAGTGAAAGTTCCGCGCTCTAATATACATCTCATAATCTTTAATGTCAAGGATAACCGCCAAAGGCCGCCACTGGTTATACTAGCGATGGATAAAAAAGTGAAAGTTGGACTTATAGGATTTGGGTATTGGGGGCCGAATTTGGCCCGTAATTTTGAGGCCTCCGCTCTTTACGATTTGACCTGGATCGCTGATGTTTCTCCGGGCGCGCGCGAGCTTGCTCAAAAAACTTATCCGCAGGCAAAAACAGTCCCTAATTATCAGGATATCTTGAGGGATAAAGAGGTAGAGTTGATTGTGGTGGCTACTCCTCCCAGTTCGCATTATGAAATATGTAAGGACGCTTTATACGCGGACAAGCATGTTTTCGCGGAAAAGCCGCTGGCTACGCGATCGGATCATGCCCAGGACCTCATTAATATCGCCAATAAAGCGGGCAAAATCCTGGCGGTTGATAACACCTTTTTGTATTCCGGGCCGGTGAGAAAATTAAAGGAAGTTTTTGATTCGGGCGAAATAGGGAAGCCCTATTTCATACATGCCGAGCGGTTGAACATCGAGAAATTGAGAAGGCCGGACGTAAATGCTTTCTGGGATTTGGCCATACACGATATTTCCATTCTTGATTATCTTTTCAACGGCACTCTGCCTACCAATGTAGCCGGAGACGGCCAGGGATATACCGATGGCTACCCCAGAGAGTTCGGAAGTTTATTTCTTCGCTATCCGGGCAAAGTTACGGCGCAAATCACGGCCAGCTGGCTTCTTCCTCAAAAATCGCGCAAGATGACCATTGTCGGGGACCGGAAGACGCTTTATTTTGATGACACGCATCCAACCGAGAAAATTAAGCTGATAGACAGAGATATCTCGGGAGAGGGAAAAGGAGACTGCTCCGTAATCCCGGTGGAAAACAAAGAATCTCTGCAGGCGGAAATAGAAGAGTTGTATAGAGCCGTCCGGGGAGGTCATAAACTTCCTTCCATGGGAGAGGACGGCTTGAGGATAATAAAAATTCTGGAAGCGGCGGACGAGTCTATAATTAAAAGAAAAGACGTCCGGCTGTATTAACTAAATTCACTATAGAGGTTCGGCCTCTATAGTCCTCAGTATGCTGAAGAAAATAAACAATGATGTGATATTGGGCAAAGACGTTGTTATTCAGGATTTTGTGAATCTTTACGGATGCAGCATCGGAGATAACACGCGCATAGGCACTTTTGTGGAAATTCAGAAGGGGGCAGAAATTGGGAAAAACTGCAAAATACAGAGCCACTCTTTTATCTGCGAGGGAGTGAAAATTGAGGACGGGGTTTTTGTCAGCCACAATGTTACTTTTATCAATGATAACTACCCCCGCGCTACCACTGCGGAGGGCCGTTTGGAAAATGATGAGGAGTGGCGGGCAAGATTCAAACCCACTTTGGTCAAAAAAAATTCTGCCATCGGCAGTTCAGCTACTATCTTGGGCGGTATCACTATCGGCGAGGGCGCGATCGTGGGTGCCGGCAGCGTGGTTACCAAAGACGTCGAGCCTTATACTATCGTCGCTGGCGTACCGGCCAGGGCGCTCCGCAGGGTGAAGTAATAGGCATTTATGGTTAAACGGATTGTTATTCTTACCGGTTCCGAGTTGAGGCATACGTTTTTCCGTAAGTATATTGCTCTCCTCGATGGTGTCGAGGTGATTTTTTCGTTTGGCGAGGGTCAGGAAAAAAGTCTTAAAACGTTTGTCGAAAAAAAAGAAGCGCGGGATGGTATAATGATGCAGCATGTAACTGCGCGTGAGCAGTCAGAGAGGGACTTCTTCTCTCTTTTTGTAGAAAATTCGCCAGACCATTCAGGGCCCATCTTTATACCCAAAGGAGAAATAAATAACGCCGCATATGTCCGGCAAATCATCAGCGCAAAACCCGACCTCCTAGTCGCTTATGGGTGTTCCATTATAGGCGAGGAATTGCTCCGCGCTTTCCCGCGGCGATTCCTCAATGTGCATCTTGGTCTTTCACCTTATTATCGCGGCAGCGGCACAAATTACTGGCCTTTGGTAAACGGCGAGCCGGAATACGTAGGAGCCACTTTTATGCATATTGACCCGGGCATAGATACGGGCGAGATTATTCATCAGATTAGGGCGCAAATATTTTGGGGAGATACGCCGCATCAAATAGGTAATCGGGTAATCGCCGATATGGCGCCCGTATACGGAGAAATTATTAGAAAGTATGATGAGCTTAGGGTAATGCCTCAGCTGTCCGAACCATCCGTAGCGCGGTTTTACAAACAAAAAGATTACGATGAGACCTCGGTAAAACAACTTTACTCTAATTTCCGCGAAGGCCTAGTAGAAAGATATTTGGCCGAGCAGCAGGAGCGGGAGAAAAAGGTGCCGCTTGTTTCTAACCCCATAATCTCCCTCGATTCGTTAAAAAGATCCATCTGACGAATATGAAAGTCATAATGTATCATTATGTGCGGCAAGATGAGCCTTCGCTACCGCACTTCAGACATTTGCATATTGATGACTTCAGGTTACAGCTTGACTATCTGGAACGCGCCTTTGGATTTATTCCCAAAGATAAATTTCTCGCTTCCATCACTGATAAAACTGCGCCTCCCAAAGGCGTTGTGCTTACGTTCGATGACGGCCTGAAAGATCACGCGCGTTTTGTCTTACCGGAATTGCAGAAACGGAATCTCTTCGGGATTTTTTACATTCCGACCGGAATGTATCAGAGCGGGAAGCTTCTCGGCCCGCACCGCATTCACATGTTGCTTGGCAAATACGGCGGGGAAGAGATTTTCGGCGCATTAAAAAATATCGTCTCTGACGACATGCTGCCTTTTTCAAGCAGAGAAGAGTTTAAGACCCTAACTTACCGGCGGCATCAAGACGATGATACGACTAAACTGGTTAAGCGGACGCTAAACTACTTTATTGACGAGCATTACCGGGAGCCGGTTCTGGATAAACTGATGGGACAGTTTTTCCCGCACGAGAGCGAGTTTGCCAGAGATTATTATCTTTCCCCCGAGGATTTAAAAAAGTTATCCGCGGAGGGCATGATGGTAGGGTCGCACGGCGCGCATCACGCGGTTATGAGCAAGCTCCCCCGCGCTGAGCAGGAAGAGGAAATTACGTCATCTTTTGATCTTTTGGAGGAGACCATAGGCGGATTATCTCCGCGAACATACTGCCATCCTTATGGAGATCCGTTATCCTTCGATGGCGACACGTTGGATATTTTAAAAGAAGCTAATTGCCTATTTTCTTTTGCCGTTGAGGCGCGAGATGTGGAAAAGGCGGATTTGATCGGGCGTCCTCAAGCCCTGCCACGTTACGATTGCAATCTTTTCCCGCACGGGCAGGTGCGGAGTTTAGCCCCGTTAAGCTAAAAAATGAAGACCATTTTTATTACTGTTGCCGAGTCATCCATCGCCAACAACATTTTGCGCGGTCCGTTTGGGACGAAAATAAAAGGCGCGCCAGATTTGAGAATTGTACTTTTGGTAACTCCGGAAAAACAACAGGTTTATAAGGAGGAGTTCGGCGGCGGAAATATCGTAATCGAATCTTTACCTCTTGCGGTGCCAAACTACACGGAGAGGGTCATGGCCTTTTTGGCCGGCAACTGTCTGCCAACGGGAATGATAAAATTTAAGCAGATGAGGCAGTTTAAGGAAGACGGCAGATTACTTACCTTATGTGTCAAGAGATTTTTATGGTATTTGCCACTCAAAAGGTTATTAACGCGTCTGCTTAGAAAGCTTGAGCTTTATATCGCTCCCGCGGCTCGCGTAAAAGAATTATTTGATCGCTACCATCCCGATTTAGTTTTTTGCCCCCTGGTAAGTTATGCCGGTATGGATATGCCAGTGCTTCGTGAAGCGAAACGCCGCGGTGTTAAAACACTTGGCGCCGCTTCGCGCAGTTGGGACGCTTTTGTCGCCCATGGGTATCTTCGCGTTGTCCCGGATCGCCTACTGCTTGTTGACCGCTATATTAAAGAATGCGGAGTTAGGTATCAGTTTATCGATGTAGATACTATGGAGGTGGTCGGATTTCCGGCTTTTGACTGGTATTGGAGAAAAGATCTTATTGAGCCGCGCGATAAATTTTTGGCGAAACTCGGTATTGACCCAAATAAGAAAGTTATACTTTTTGGCGCGGCGGAGTATTATTGGTATCCGCGCGACTATGAGATCGCCGAGATTTTTGGAGAGATGGTGGATGGGGGAATGCTTCCGGATAATTTAGTGATGCTCTTCAGGCCCTATCCTGGTTTTGCGGGTCCGGTAGAAAAAGTAAAAGATCTTCGGCATGTTGTTCCGGATATGAGGGCTTTTTCCATGCAGTGGGCGGATGATCTGGAGATGCGCGAACAGCAGGTAGCGCATCTCCTGAATTCTATTTTTCATAGCGAAATGGTGATTACCACCGTCTCCACCATAGCTATAGACGGGATGGTTTTGGGCAAGCCCGCTATTGCCGCTGCTTTTGAGAAGACCAAAAGTCTATATTGGTTTTCTCCATTGCGTTTTCACGACCACAGCACGCATTTTATGGCCGTGATGGCGACCGGCGGAATACGGAAAGTGGACAGCAAAGAAAAATTGGCAGAGGCCATAAAAATGTATCTTGCCAATCCTTTGGCGGACCAAGAAAAGAGAAAGAAACTAACAGGTCTTTTTATAGAGCCCAACGACGGCAAGGCCGGGGAGAGGACGGCAGAAGCTATACTTAAGTTACTATGATGATTTTCTTGTTATTAATGGTCGCTGGAACTTTCTTCTTGGGCGCGCAGGACGTTTTTCAAAGAAAGTATTTACGTGATGGCATTAATCAGCAGTTTCTTCTGGGGATCGCGTGGATTGCGGGCGGGGCGATGCTGCTCCCGGCCCTGTTTTATTATGGGACGCCAAAGATTATGCCCGGTTTTTGGTCTGCCTTATTGGTGACGGCAGCATTGAACGTAATTTCACAAAGTGTTTTTATCCGCGCTTTTGCGCTGAGCGAAGCGTCTCTTATCGCTCCGCTGCGTCTGCTCACCCCGCCGCTCGTAATTTTGACGGGCTTTTTTATTTTAGGAGAGGCCCCTACTTTTGCCGGAGCGGCCGGAATAGTTATAACTATGGCGGGGCTCTGGCTGCTTTTATCATCCGAAAATAATTTTGTTTTCCGTGGCGCTTTTACCAAAGTTTTTACTGATCAGGGGATTCTTTGGGGAATTATTGGCGCAACCCTTTTTGCCTTTTCTCTTCCTTTTGACAAAAAAGCGGTGGTGGCCTCTTCTGCTTTATTCTTCTCGGTGCTTGTCCATATGATTGTTGGCTTGGCCGTTGTTTCCGGGAGCGTTGCCTTTAGCAAAAACTTTAGAGGCGGGTTTTGGCAAAATCTTCATCTTTGGCGCGGTAAACTTCTTTTGATAGGCCTTTTTATCGCGCTGGGCGGATTTATGACCAATCAGGCCCTGAATTACTCGTTGGTAGCATACGCGGCAAGTCTCAAGCGCCTTTGGTCTTTTTGGACTATCGTGTTGGCGGGTAGCATACTTCAGGAGAGGAGGGCGGGTAGGAGATTCTTGGCTGCGGCGGTTATGTTTTCGGGCATTATAATTACGGTGGTCTGGGGCTGATTTGTGTTCGAATCCTACGCCCCGACGTAACTTAGCTTAAAAGTAAATCGTTTTAGTATACGATGGGCAAAGAAATTTTAGGAATAATCCCTGCCCGAGGCGGCTCCAAATCAATCCCGAGGAAGAATATTAAGATTTTTGCCGGGAAGCCCCTTATTGCCTGGGCCATAGAGACCTTGAAACAAAGCGGCGCGGTAAGCCGCGTTATGGTGAGTACCGACGATGAGGAGATAGCGAAAGCCGCTAAAGATTTCGGCGCCGAAGTGCCATTCATGCGGCCCAAAGAGCTGGCCGAGGATTTGACACCAACTCTTCCGGTTCTACAGCATGCGGTGCAGTGGCTGCAAGATAATGAGGGCTATAGGCCGGACTATGTGGTTTTGCTTGAGCCGACTTCTCCATCAAAGAGGCCTTTTCATGTGAAAGGAGTTGTAGAGATGCTTCTTAAGACCGGAGTAGATTCGGTGATAAGCGTTGCCGAAGTACCCGGCGTATTCAGTCCTCATTGGCAGATTAAAATCGGAGAAGATGACCGAGTTGAGCTATTTACCGGAGGAACGATGAAAGACGTAATTAGACGCAGACAAGATCTGCCCAAAACGTATTACCGAAACAGTTCCATTTACGTCTTTAAGCCGGAACTTCTTTTTGCGGATGACCCCAGTTTTTACGGCGAGGATGTGCGCGCTTATGTTACCGACTCCAAGTATGCTTTTGATATAGATACGTCCGAGGATTGGGAATTTGCCGAGCGCCAGTTTAAGAAAATTTTGGAGGACGAGAAATAACTATGAATCCATATATACAAATAGGTAAAAGAAAAATTGGCCAAGATTATCCGCCTTTGGTAATTGCCGAAATAGGAATTAACCACGAGGGAAGCATGAAGAAAGCCATGCGAATGGTAGATGACGCGCATAAGGCGGGTGCCGAATGCGTGAAATTCCAGTCGCACGTGATTGAAGATGAGATGATTCCGGAAGCTAAAAAAGTCATTCCGGGGAACGCCACCGTATCCATATATGATATTATGAAGCGCTGTGCTTTTTCTGAAAGCCAGGAGCGGAAAATAAAGCGTTATGTCGAGAAAAAAGGGATGCTTTTTCTTTCAACTCCTTTTTCCCGAGCGGCGGCCGATCGGCTCCGTAGGATGAAGGTTAGATTTTATAAAATAGGATCGGGCGAGTGCAACAATTACCCGTTGGTGGAGCATATAGCTAAATTCGGAAAGCCGGTGATTCTCTCGACGGGGATGAACGACATTCCGGCGGTAAAAAAAGCCGTCAGCATCTTCAGAAAGCATAATACGCCTTACGCGTTGCTTCATTGCACATCCATGTATCCCACCCCTTACAGCAAGGTAAGGCTGGGCGCTATCGCGGAATTGAGAAGAGCGTTTCCGGATGCGGTTTTGGGGCTCTCCGATCATTCGCTGGGGAACTATACGTGTTTTGGCGCCGTGGCGTTGGGCGGCGGGGCAATTTTGGAAAAACATTTTACTTCAAATAAGAAATGGCCAGGTCCGGACGTTCCGATCTCCATTGATCCGCGAGAGTTAGGAGAGCTTATCGAAGGATCGCGCGCCATTCATCAGGCCTTGGGCGGAAATAAAAATATTCTGAAAGAGGAAAAACCTACTATAGATTTTGCCTACGCCTGCGTGGTTACCATTAAAAATGTTGCCAAGGGAGAAAAATTGACCAGAGAAAATATCTGGGTGAAGCGCCCGGGAACGGGTGAAATTAAGGCGGTTGATTTTACCAAGCTGCTTGGAAAAATCGCCAGAAAAAGCATAAGTAAAGATATGCAGTTATCTTGGGATCACATAAAAAAATGAGGCGTAAAATTTGCGTCATAACCACCAACCGCGCGGATTACGGGCGTCTGAAGCCGGCCATGGAAGCAATCAGGGCGCATCCCGGACTAGAACTGCAGGTTGTCGCGGCCACACCGCTTTTTTTTGATAACCTTCTTTGGTATCTCCGCCATGGGGAGCCGGTTTCATTTTGGAAATCTATTCCTTGGTATGTAAGAGCGCGCCTGAGGGCGTTCAAGAGCGGGGAGGAGATATTCCGCCACTCGTATCCAGGTCGCCTGCTGCGTGAGGGGGGATTCCCGATTCATGCACGAATTCCTATGTTTCTGGAAGGAGGCAATACGCGCATAATGACCAAAATGGCCGGCCTTTGTCTTCTGGGTTTGCCCGAAGTGTTTGAGAAATTGCGTCCGGACGTTGTTCTCATAAACGGAGACAGGTTTGAAATGCTGCCGGTCGCTTTTGCCGCCGCATACTCCAATATTCTTCTGGCGCACGTGGAGGGTGGGGATATTTCCGGAACAATTGACGAGAGCGTACGCCACGCGGTTACCAAGCTTGCGCATCTGCATTTTCCGGTGACGGAGCTTAGCGCACAGCGCCTTAGGCAGATGGGGGAAAATTCTGGAAATGTTTTTACCATAGGATCGTTGGTTATTGATTTTCTAAAAAGTTTGGATCTTTCTTTGAGCAATGAACATATTTACAGCCGCTATAGGCCGTGGGGAGCGAAAATTGACTTCACTAAACCCTATCTTTTGGTCGTTCATCATCCGGTTACGACCGAGTATGAGGCGAACCATTCCAACACCAAAGAGCTCATCGGTGCAATTGATGGCCTGAATGTGCAGACACTTATTATATCTTCCAATGTAGACGCCGGATCCGATGGCGTGTCCAAGGCCTTCAAGGAATATCGCGATGAACGCAGACCCTCGCACGTGGCTTTCAGTAAAAACTTCAGTCCGGAAGATTTTTCCAAACTTCTTGCCAATGCGTCCGTAGCCATAGGCAACTCGTCTAGTTTCATCCGGGAGGGAGCTTTTTTGGGGACTCCGGCTGTTGTTGTCGGAACCAGGCAGCAGGCAAGAGAGCGGGGTCGCAATGTGATGGAAGTATCTTTTACGAAAGGAGAAATTATGGAGGCCGTGCAAAAGCAGTTGGGTCACGGTAAATACTCCTCTGACAAAAAATTTGGCGATGGCCAGGCGGCAACACGTCTTTCTGAGATTTTGGCACGTGTGGAGTACGCGAAAGTCCCCCTGCAGAAGAAATTCTTTGACAGCTCTCGTGCATGATTAGACTTTTTGTAAAAGCTTTCGGCCAGTACCGATGGCATATTGTTTTATTGGCGGTATTGGGTTTTTTCGCGAGTTTGCTCGCAGGTTTTGGAATAGGGGCCGTAGTCCCGTTGCTCTCTTTTCTCATTGGTGATTCGGCCTCTGGCGGAGTCGCTCCGGGACCCGCCGGATATATAGTTCGCCTCTTTGACTATCTGCCTGTTGCTTATTCTTTCCAGTCGGTACTGGTTCTTATAGTTATTCTCTTTGTAATAAGGGCGGCAGTGCTTTATTTCTTTCAATACATCAGCGCGCGTATCCGCGCCGAATATAAAAATCGTACGTCCGGGGAGTTATTCGAAAAGATTTTACAATCGCGCTGGGCGTTTTTTCTTACCCAAAAATTGGGGTTTGTTCATGAAGTTTTAGTGCATGATGTTAATGCCGGAGCCAAGCTTCTGGAGGCCTTTGCGCATCTTATGCTCTCTTTTATCAGCGCGGCCGTTCTTTTAGTTTTCGCTTTTGGTTTATCTCCGCGACTGGCATTGTTTTCGGTTGTTGCCGGTGTTCTTATCCTTCTGGGGTTGAGACCGTTGGTGCAGAAATCTCGTGAAGTGGGCAGGAATCTTAGCTTGGTTACCAAAAATGCCGCACAATTTGTGATGGAGCATGCCGTAGGGATGAAAGTCGTCAAGAGCCTGGCCGCGGAGAATCGGGTTTGGCAGAGAGGCACGGCTCTTTTTCATGATCGGGAATCGCTGGAACTGCGCAAGGCGCTCCTGACCTCCATGTCCTCCGCGATCATTGAACCCGCCAGCGTAGTGTTTGTGGTGAGCGCTTTCGCTCTCTCCTATGCGTTGGAAGATTTCAGTTTCCAGGCATTCGCCGCAACCATCTTTTTGATCCAGCGCGTTTTTGTATATCTGGAATCCGGGCAGGTCTCTTTGCATATTGTCAACGAGTCTTTCCCGCGTCTTGAACATCTGACAGAATTCGCGGAGGATTTTCTGCAAAATCGAGAAGCGGTATCGGCGGGAAAGCCGTTTAACTTTCAGAGTAAGCTTGAGTTTAAAGATATATCCTTGTCTTATGCTCCGGGCCGCACGGCCCTGTCAGAGATAAATTTTTCCGTAAAAAAAGGAGAAACCATGGGTATAACCGGTCCATCCGGTTCCGGCAAGACCTCTATTGCCGATTTGGCCATGCGCCTTTTTGAGCCTACTGCTGGACGTATTGTTCTGGATGGCGCGGACAGCCGCGATTACGACTTGGAAGAGTGGCGCACCAGAGTAGGGTATGTATCACAGGACCCATTTCTTCTTAATGACACCGTAGAGGCCAACATTAGATTTTATGATGATAAATTATCATCAAAAGAAATTGAGGAGGCCGCTCGCAGGGCCAACATATATGATTTTGTCGCCGGGCTTCCTGCTGGGTTGGCAACTTTGGTGGGTGATCGCGGAGTGATGCTCTCCGGAGGCCAGCGTCAGCGTATCGCTCTGGCCCGAGTTCTTGCGCGCCGCCCGGCTATTTTAATTCTTGACGAGGCCACCAGCGCCCTGGATCGCGAATCGGAGATTCTGGTGCGCGGCGCCATCCAATCGCTTCGGGGAGATGTAACCGTGATCGTTATCGCGCATCGTCTTTCAACCATTCAGGATGCAGACAGACTTTTGGTTATTGATCAAGGACGCATAGTGGAGGAGGGAAGACCCGAGGAACTTACGAAAAATAAAAATTCCTATTTTGCCGGCATGCAATGAAAACATTTTTTGTCACACTCCCGAGAGAAATTGACATAAGAAATTTTATCCTAGGCGATTTTTATACGCTCGCCAAAAATAATCCGGATATGCGTCTGGTCATTTTCGTTGCTCCGGAGCGGCTTGCCCATTACCGAAGTATTTTCTCGCATGAGCGATGTATGCTTGAACCTTTCCCCGGACTTCATCCCGAGAAAATGCCGATGCGGCAGTTCTTCTCGCTTATCTCTTATGCCTCTCTTCCCACCGCGACCATCCAGTTCCGCCAGAAAATGGCCTATCTCAACGGCGGCTCGTTGGGGGCTTTTTTAGGAAAAAAGATTTTGTGGCGCCTGGGGCATTTTGGGGTATGGCGCGTTTTTTTACGGGCGCTGGATTTTGTCTTGATTCACGATGACCGCCTCTGGGATCCGTATTTTCAGAAATACCAACCCTGCGCGGTACTGGCGCCTGGTCTTACTGATGAGAAGGATTTAAGCATTTTGAGATACGCTAGGCAGAAGCGCATACCCGCCGTTGGAATGCCGCGAAGTTGGGATAATTTGACCTCAAAATTGATTCTGCGCGTTTTTCCGGATGTGCTTCTGGTGCAGAATCCAAGCATGGCGGGTGAGGCGCAAAGTTTGGGGGATTTCCCCGCCAGGCGTATTAGAGTGGTCGGCTTTCCGCAGTTTGATCATTATTTGGACCCCGGCTGGCGAATGTCGCGGGAGGAACTTGCTCAACGTTTCGGCCTTGACCCCTTAAGACGTTGGGTAATTTATTTTACCGGCGGTCTTGCTTCTTCGCTTCTGGGGAAAAATGATTATAGCGATCATGTGGAGATGCTAATGAACGCTTCTGAAAGAGGCGAGTTTGGTAATGCCCAGATCGTGGTACGCGTGCACCCGTCTGACAAGAATGTTCTTAAAGGGAAAGCGGCTCGGGCGCCGGCGCTTGATTTCGGGCAGGATTTTAATTTTGGTACGGAGGATTTAAAACTTCTTTCCAATATCGTCCGCGAGAGCGCGGTGACCGTAAATACGGGCTCCACCATGACTTTGGAGGCGGCAATTTTTGACCGGCCTATAGTGCTGGCGGCTTTTGACGGCTATGACGAAAAAAAACTTCTTTGGCAAAAAAAGCTTTCCGTGGCGCTTGATCATACTCTGCATTATCAGGATTTGGAAAGAACCGGCGGCATGGCCAGAGCGAATGACGAGAGCGAGTTGGTGGCCAAAGTGCGGATGTATCTGGAAAATCCCAAGCTGCACCAAGAAGGAAGAATGCGTCTACGAGAGCAATTCGTAGGCCCATTGGACGGCCAGGCGGGCCAAAAGATATGGGAACATCTTAGGGCTTTATCGTAGTTATATATTAGATGACAGGAAATCCTAGAGTATTGGGTATAGTAGGGGCGCGCTCCGGCTCCAAATCCATACCGCACAAAAACATAAAGCCGCTTTTGGGCAAGCCGCTTTTAGCGTGGATGATTGAGGCGGCCAAAATGGCTAAAAGCGTATCGCGCCTAATCATATCTACGGATTCTTCGGAGTATGCGGCGATTGCCAAAAGTTACGGAGCGGAGGCGCCGTTTTTGCGTCCCCAAGAACTTGCCGGGGACAGCGTGCCGGATTTTGATTTTTTGTATCACGCGGCCAAATATCTTAGCGACAACGAGGGCTGGAAAGCGGATATAATTTTGCGTCTTCCTCCCACGAGTCCTCTTTGCCGTCCGGAGCATATTGATGAGTGTGTGCGGCTCTTGTCCATTGATCCTTCAGCCGATTCTTCCAGAACCATTGCCAGCGTCTCCAAGCATCCTTACAAAGTATGGCGGGTTAAGGGTGAATACATAGAGCCGTTTCTTTCGGAAGAATTTACCGGCTTAAAAGATGCTCACAATATGCCGCGCCACGTATTTCCCAAAGCGTATCAGCATGTGGATGTGATTGCTCTTCGTTGGAAAACTTTGATGGAGGATAAATCCATGGCCGGAAAAAGGGTCCGCTATCACTTAATTCCCAAAGAGGACGCGGTAGATATAGATACAGACATTGATTTTATGGTGGCCGAAGAACTGCTGCGGAGGCGTTTGGAAAGCAAAGAGATAAAAAATGGATAAACGTGAAGTAAAAATAATCGTCACCCTCGGTCCTTCAACTAAAAATGAGGAGGACCTGCGAAGATTAAAGATCAAAGGCGTTGATTTTGCGAGGGTCAATATGTCCCATTCAAGTTTTGAAGACTTGAAGCATTTTTTGTCTTTGTCCAAAAAAGTCGGGATCCCCTTTGTACTGGATACTGAAGGCGCGCAGATACGCACTGGCGACACCGGACGGATATGGGTTAAGGAGAACGAGACTATTAAATTGTCTCTTGAGCCCGTATCTGTTCTGGGCGAGCTTGTCCAGGGCGATCTTTTATATGTGGATACTGACGCTTTGGTCTTGCGGGTAGCAGACACTTCTTCCGCCAGAGACGGATTTCTGGAGGTCAAGGCTCTGCATGAGGGATGGCTTAAATCCCACAAAGCGGTGGTTGTAGATTCGGCCATAGGCAAAGTCATTTCTCTTCCGACGCTTTCGGAAAAAGATTTACAGGCCATTACTCTGGGCTTGGAAGAGGGCGTGGGATATATCGCGGTTTCCTATATTCGTCGGGGAGAGGATGTCGACCTGGTGCGTCAAGCGACCAAAGGCAAGATGCGGATCATATCCAAAGTAGAATGCGCGGAAGCCCTGGAGAATTTGGACGATATAGTCGTAAAGTCAGACATGATTTTGATTGACCGCACCGATTTGGGCAAAGAGATTTCCGCGGAGAAAGTGCGTGCCGCGCAAAAAGTAATTTTTGCTAAAGCCAAAGAATTGGGAAAACCGGTTTTCGTGGCCTCCAACCTTTTGGAATCCATGATCGAAAATAAAAATCCAACCAGGGCCGAAATCCATGATGTGGCCAGATTGATTGAGGATGGTGTGTACGGGCTTTCTCTCGCGGCCGAAACCGCCATAGGCAAAAACCCGCTAGAATGTGTGAGCGTCCTGCAGCGTCTTATTTATGAAGCCGGAAAAAGCAACGGGGAGCATTGTCTTCTAGTAGAGCCGCATGGGGGAAGATTGGTGGAAAGAACATCTGCGTTCTGGGATGGCGGCCGTCTGCGAGGACTTAAGAAATTTCAGCTTAGCGAAAATTTGCAGATGGATGTTGAGCAGATCGCCACCGGAGTTTTCAGTCCGCTGGAGGGGTTTATGGGCAGGAAGGACCTGGAAAGCGTTTTAAATTCTACGCGTTTGGCAAGCGGAGTTTTATGGCCTATTCCTATAATCTTGGATGTGCCTGAAATTATCGCCCAAGACATGCGTGAGGGCGAAGATATAGCCCTGACGGACAATAGCGACGAGCCTTTGGCGGTTTTGCACCTGGAGGAAAAGTACGCCTTTGATAAAAAAGAATATGCCCAAAAACTTTACGGAACGCTGGATGGAAGCCACCCGGGGGTTAGGCAGGTTTTGGCCATGCAGCCGGTTTTTTTAGGAGGGAAAATAGATCTGGTAAAAAGACGGCCAACGGATTTCGGGCATTATGCCCTAACGCCCCGTCAGGTTCGGCGTCTTTTTGGGGAAAGGCATTGGTCGCGGGTGGTGGGATTTCATACCCGCAACGTGATTCATAGGAGCCACGAGTACGTGCAGATGAAGGCTATGGAAGATGAGGGGTGCGATGGCCTTTTTGTGCATCCGGTCATAGGCAAGAAAAAGCCCGGGGACTACCACGCCCGCTACATCATACAAAGTTACGAGAAGATGATGGAAAATTTTTACCCCAAAGGTCGAGTGGTTTTTGCCACATTTAACACCTATTCCCGATACGCCGGGCCGCGGGAGGCGCTTTTTACGGCCATCTGCCGTCAGAATTTCGGGTGCAGCCACTTTGTGGTGGGCAGGGATCATACCGGCGTGGGAAGTTTTTATCCGCCGGACGCGTCGCATAAAGTATTTGACCAATTTCCTGATCTGAAAATAAAGCCGGTGCGTTTCCATGAGGTCTTTTTTTCGAAAAATAAAGGAGACCACGTGCACGCGCCGGAAAGTCCCGATCATGACCCGGAAGACAAGCTCTCCATAAGCGGCACGCAAGCCAGAAAGATGTTTGAGAAAGGAGAAGTTCCGCCCTCATGGTTCATGCGTCCGGAGGTCTCGGAAGTAATTTTAACTGCTTTGAAAAATGGGGAGGAGGTTTTTGTGAAATAATATATGGGTAAAATAATTTGGTTCACCGGATTGAGCGGATCCGGCAAAACAACTCTCGCGCAGGAAGTTCGGGCGCGCATGGAGCATCTGGGAAAGCGCGTGAAAATTATTGATGGGGACGAGGTGCGAAAAACTCATACGCGCCATCTTGGATTTTCCCGCGAGGATTTAAGAGAAAATAATAGAGTTATGGCTGAGCTTGCCGTACAGGAAGCTAAAAAATATGATTATGTTTTGGTGCCCAAAATATCGCCCCGCGCTGAGGATCGTCAAACCGCGCGAGAAATTTTGGGAGCAAATTTCATAGAGCTTTTTACGGATGCGCCTTTAGGGGTTTGTATGGAGCGTGATCCTAAGGGCCTGTATCGTAGGGCCCAAGATGGCGAGCTCAAGGATATGATTGGCGTGAGCCCGTCAAGTCCGTACGAGCCTCCTTTGGATCCCGACATACGCGTGAGGACTGATATAAACTCCATAGATAAATGTGCCGATTTGGTTTTGCAACGTTTACTCAAGCCAAAACATCTTATATTTTTGCATATTGGCCGAAGCGGCGGGTCAACACTCCGTAATATAATAGAGCGTCAGTTTGAGCCCGGACGGGTTTTAAGAATAATGAGCAAGGGTCATGATGCGACATTTGAACAGATAGAGAGGCATTCGCCGGAGGAGCGTGAAAAAATAAAGTTTATTTCCGGCCATCTGCCTTTTGGCGCGCATGAGTTTTTCCGTTCGCCATCGGAATACATGACTCTGATTCGTGATCCGGTGGAGCGAGTGATTTCCGAATATAACTCGGTGAAGCACAAGCCCAGGCACGAATTTTATGAAGCGGCCAACCAAATGTCGCTTCGCGAATATGCTTTGAGCGGAGTGAGCGCGGCGCATAACAATCAAACGAGAATCCTAAGCGGCACATATCGTCCCGGCCAGACGTTTTCGCGGGCGCCACTGCTCGGGGGCGACGCGCTGGAAAAAGCCAGAGAGAATCTGCGCGAGCATTTCCGCATCGCAGGCCTTATGGAAAGATTTGACGAGACGGTAATGGTTGCCGCCAAAGAATTTGGATGGAAGAATTGTTATTATGTTAGGAGGCAGGTTAGTAAATTCAGTCCCCAAGGCGATGGAGTAGATGAGGAAACACGCGCTATCATTGCGGGTCAAAATAAATTGGATCGCGAGCTTCATAAATATGCCGCATCTTTGCTGGAGGAGAAAATAAAAAATTATGGGCCGAGTTTTGAAAAAGATCTTGCGCATTTTCGGAAGACGAATAATTATTTGCGCCCTATTCTTACTTTAAGACAGCGGGCGGAAAATTTGCCTCTGCCCGTGAAAAAATTTATTAGGGTCTTTGTAAGACGAGGCGGTATATTTTAATTTATGCCCCGTGCGGCAACAAAAGGGTATGTGCGGAATTGCAGGAATAATAGAAAAAAATAAGCACAAGCCATCGCCCCGTAAATTGCGGGCGATGATGGATTCTATTTCTCATCGCGGGCCGGACGACCAAGGCCAATATTTGAAAAATAACGTTGCCTTAGGGCATCTGCGGCTTTCTATTTTGGACGTGAGCCCGTCCGGCCATCAACCCATGGCCGATGAAAGCGGTAAAATTTGGCTAACGTTTAACGGTGAGATTTATAATTATTTGGAACTTAAAAAAGAGCTTGGCGGAAAGTATCGCAGCGACACGGATACGGAAGTAATTCTTAAAGCATACAAAAAGTGGGGGCCGAAGTGCGTTGAGCGCTTCAACGGAATCTTTGCTTTGGCGATTTGGGATGAGAACCAAAAAACACTTTTTTGCGCCCGGGATCATCTGGGGGTCAAGCCGTTTTTTTACGCCATGCAGAACGGCATATTTTACTTTGGGTCGGAGATTAAAGCGCTTCTGGCGGCCGGTGTCAAAACCAGGCCTAATGATCCCGTAATATACGATTACCTCTCCTACGGGTATTACCACCATCTGCCCGAGAGGACCTTTTTTGAAAACATATACCAGCTTCCGGCGGGGTGTATTTTAACTTTGCAAAATGGGGAATTATCCACGAATCGTTACTGGGATTTAAAAGAGAGGGTAAAAGATTTGGAGAGTTGGGATGACGCGAGAGCGCGCGGCGAATTCTCCCGCATTTTTGAAAATGCCGTAAAAATCCAGCTTCGTTCAGATGTTCCGGTGGGTATACAGCTCTCCGGCGGGTTTGATTCCTCGGCAGTTACGGCCATGGTGCACCACTTGCAAGGAGGCCAGAGAAATTTCCGGCTTTTTTCCCACGTTTATTCCGATACCAAAGATATAGAAAGGCCTTACATGCGGGCGCTGGCTGGAGCCCTGGGCTGGAGATGGGAACATATTATCGTGTCTCCTCAAGATATGCCGAAGTTTGTCGAGGAGATAACTTGGCATCAAGATGAGCCGTTCCCCGGCCTCCCGACTTTTGGATTGCATATGCTTGCCAAGAAGTGCCGCGAGGAGAAAATTCCGGTTATTTTAGGGGGACAGGGCGGAGATGAGGTGGGTGCTGGGTACGAATATTATATGGGGGCGTTTCTTCTGGATATGATCAGAAATTACGGTGCGGCCAAGGCTCTTGAGGAGCTTGACGGTTATGCCCGCCGTCACGATTTTTCGGGAAATGCGGGACTTAACTTTTTTGTTAACACTCTTACCGCTTACTCTTTGGGAGGCACTTCCGCCGATGGGACATCTTTTGTAAATACCGCAGCACTTCGCGACTCTTTTCTTAAAAAATCCGCAAAGCCCCGTCCGGAGTTTGAAAAGCCGTTTACGTCTCACCTGCAAAATATGCAGTATCGCGATATTGTCCATACCAAGCTTCCGCGGATTTTGCATAGTGCCGATCGCGCGGCCATGGCTTATGGGGTTGAGCAGAGAGTTCCTCTGGTGGATTATAGATTGGTGGAGCTTGGATTATCGCTTGCGGGCGAACATAAAATCCGCGAAGGCGAGCAGAGGTATTTTATGCGGGAAGCCATGAAGGACTTTATGCCTAAATTCGTCGGCCGCGCGCCCAAGCGCGCCGTGCCCAGCCCCCAACGCGAGTGGTTCAAGAAAGAGCTTCGGCCCTGGATTGCGTCTATTATTTCTTCCAAATCTTTTGGCAAGAGGCCGTATTTTGATCAGAAAGAAGCTTTGAACCAGTACGCTCGTTATTGTCGCGAGGAAAATCCAAAAAATTCTTTCCATATCTGGCAGTGGATACACTTGGAGTTATGGCTAAGAAAATATTTTGATTAAGTTTATGCGTGTTATCTTTGTCATCCGTACCGCGACCACGTTTCATTATTTTGCGAGCATAGTAAGGGCTTTGTGCGAGCGAGGGCATAAAGTTGATGTTCTTTTTGACCGTATGAAAAGAAGCAGGGAGGCGACGCGCGAGCCCATGGAGGAAATAAAACATGATTTTCCGGAGGGCTTCTCATACGACTTTACGGCTAGCCGCACGGGAGGGTCATTGCGTTGGATTATTTTGGCCCGTGAATTGTCGAGCTACCACAAACTCTTGTTGACCAAAGAACAGGCTGATTTGTGGCGAATGGCGCAGATTAAAATCCTTCCGCAAAAGCTTCAGCCCCTTCTTGCCGAGCGCAGCTCTTTGGCTAATCTCATTTTAGGAACAAAATTTATCGGCTGGGCGTTACATTTAGTGGAGCGTTTTGTTCCTCCGGATAAGACCATCATCAGGTCTCTTAAAAGGGAAAAACCAGACGTAGTTATCGCCGCGCCGGTCAATTTCACTTATTCCTCTGCGGATTTGGAGTATCTTAAAGCGGCCAAATACCTCGGCATCCCTACAGTTGTTCCGGTGATGTCGCTTGATAATCTTACAGTCCGGGGTCCCTTGTACGTTATTCCCGATAGGCTTCTGGTTTGGAACGCGAATCAGGCTAAAGAGGCCATGGAAAATCACGGGATTCCTAGGGGGAATATACGCCTTATCGGGGCGACTGTTTTTGACGGCTGGTTTGTCAAGCTTGCGCCATCCGTTTCGGCAGAAGAATTTGCGGGCCTGGCCGGGATTTCTGCTCAAGATCCATATATCCTTTGGCTGGGCTCCCCTAAAAATATTGCCACGGATGAAACCTGGCTTATAAGTCGAGTAAAAGACGCCTTGGAAAAATCTCCGGACGAGTTGATGAGAAAAATACAGATAGTAGTACGTCCGCACCCAACCGGATACAGGCAGTATGAGAATTTTCGTAAAAGCGGTGTGGTTATTTTTCCTAAAGAAGGAGAGAGACCATCTACGGGTGATGCCCGTCAAACTTTTTATGACACGATTCATTATGCTTCTGCCGCGGTTAATATAAATACCAGCGGCATAATTGATGCCATCATTGCGGGGAAGCCGGCTATTGCTATTATGGATGAGGCGTATCACCAGTCGCAGGAGGAAACTCACCATTTCCGCCAGCTGCTTCAATATAATGTTTTCGCGCAAGCCCGCAGTCCGGAACAATGTGCGGAAGAAGTTAAAAAAATTATGGCAGGGCGGGATGAGCATAAAAAAGAACGGGAATTTTTTGTAAAAGATTTTATTCGCCCTCAAGGCCTGGAGATCTCCGCGGGGGAGATGGCCGCGAGAGAAGTTGAGAAGCTGGTTAAAAGATGAGCTTACAGACCGTAAAAAAACATAAGGAGTGTCGAATGTGCAGGAGTAAAAAGCTTGTGCAGTTTTTGGATTTGGGTAAACAGCCCTTGGCCAATTCTTTTTTGAGAAAAAGCGATTTATCCAGGCCCGAACCCAAATACCCCCTGCGCGTGCTTTTTTGTAAAGAGTGCGGACTATCCCAACTGGGAGAGGTGGTGGATCCGGGGATACTTTTTCGGAAATATATTTATTTCTCGTCGGGCATGCCCAAGCTCTCGGATCATTTCCGGCAGTATGCCGAAGAGGTGGTGGAAAAGTTTGCACCGCGCAAAAAGGATTTGGTGGTGGAGATCGGGTCCAACGACGGGATTTTACTTTCGGCCGTAAAAGCTCTCGGACCGAGGGTTTTAGGAATTGATCCTGCGCTCAACGTCGCCCGAATTGCCAATAAACTTGGCGCGGAGACCATAGTGGATTTTTTCAGCGAACGGCTGGCGGAGAAAATAGTCAAAAAATACGGGAAGGCGCGCGCCATTTTGGGAAATAATGTGGTGGCGCACATTGATGATCATCATGATCTTGTCCGCGGCGTGCGCGCGCTTTTGGCCGAGGACGGGGTTTTTATTTTTGAAGCGCCGTATCTTGCCGATATGTTTGAGAATTTGACGTTTGACACCATATATCACGAGCACCTCTCTTATCTTTCCGTAAGGCCGCTCGCCCGACTTTTTGATCGCTTCGGGATGGAGATTTTTGACGTTAAAGTTCTTCCGGTGCAGGGCAATTCTCTCCGGGTGTACGCCGCCAAAAAGGGAACTCATAAGGTAAGGCCCATTGTCCAGCAGTTGATAAAAAAAGAGAAGAAGCTGGGCATGGATACGCTGGGGGCCCATAGGAGACTTGCCGGTAAAATAGTAGGCCTGAAAAAAGAAGTGGTGGGGATGCTTGCCGGTCTTAAAAAAGAGGGCAAGCATATAGCCGCCTACGGTGCGCCTGCCAAGGGCAACACCCTTCTTAATTATTTTGGCATAGGGCCGAGCGTAATTGAGTATGCCACCGAAGAGCTTCCATCCAAAGTGGGGCTTTATACTCCGGGCATGAGAATTCCGGTGGTGCACATCAAAGAGGCAAGGCATAGTCCTCCGGATTATTTTTTGCTTCTGGCCTGGAATTATAAGGATACTATTTTGGAAAGGGAGAATGATTTTCGCAACAAGGGCGGGAGGTTTATTTTGCCCGTGGGGCATGAGCGTATTATAGGCGAGAACATACGCGTATCTTACGCACAGGCGGTATATGGAAAAGAGGAGATTAATGCCGTATTGAAAGTATTAGATAATCCTAATCGCATAGCGCCCGGATATGCCGTACGCGAGTTTGAGAAAAGAGTCGCCCAAATTTTTGGGAAAAAATACGGCGTTATGGTAAATTCGGGATCATCCGCGAACGAACTGGCGCTGGAGGTTCTGCATCTGCCTAAAGGTTCGGAGGTCATAACGCCCGTTCTTACTTTTGCCACTACGCTCTCGCCCATAGTGCGCAGGGGACTTGTGCCAGTTTTCGTAGACGTGGAGCCAGGGACATATGTGGCGAATATCAAGCAGGTGGAGGATGCTATTACTTCCAAGACCAAGGCCTTTATGATCCCTTCGCTTATAGGAAATGTTCCGGATATGGCCCGCTTAAGGCAGCTTGCCCGGAAACACGCGCTTTATTTTGTGGAGGACTCCTGCGATACCTTGGGCGCGGAGTTCAAAGGCAAGCCGAGCGGCAGCTACTCGGATATTACCACCACTTCTTTTTACGCGTCGCATATTGTCACTACCGCGGGCGCGGGCGGCATGGTGTGCTTTCATAATCCGTCTTTGGCCAAAGAGGCTTTGGTTTTGTCCAACTGGGGCAGGGAATCCGCGCTTTTCGGGGTGCATGAGAAATCCGAGGACATCGCCAAGCGATTCAAAGGATTCGTGGACGGGGAGCGATATGACGCCAAATTCATTTTCAGCGCCTGCGGCTACAACTTCCAGCCCGCGGAATTAAACGGCGCTTTCGGCCTGGCCCAGCTTGACCGTCTGGAGGAATTTGAGCGGCGCAGAAAAGAGAATTTCGCCAAGCTTCAGCGTTTCTTTGCCAAGTATCAGCATCTTTTTGAACTTCCACGGCAGGACCGAAAAACAGACACCACGTGGCTTTCTTTCCCTCTTACCATTAAAAAGGGCGCTCCCTTTTCCCGTTTTGCCATAACCAAATATCTGGAAGAGCATAATATCCAGACGCGCCCCATATTTACCGGAAATGTTTTGCGGCAGCCCGCTTTCAGAGCCATTCCTCATAAAGAGAGAAAAGAAGGATATCCGGTTACCGATCACATTATGCGCAACGGATTTTTGATAGGCGCGCATCACGGCATGGCCCAAGAGCAGATGCGGCATTTGCAGAAAACCTTTGAATCATTTTTGAGGGGGTATCTTTAAATAACTATGCCTAAGAGAATTTTTATAGCCGGCGGAGCCGGATACATAGGTTCCCGTCTTGTGCCGTATCTTCGCGAGCTGGGACACGACGTCACCGTGCTGGATTTGCTTTGGTTTGGCAACCATCTTCCTCAAGACGTACCCGTGGTAAAAAAGAACGTGATTGATGTTGAGCCGTCTGACCTTAAAGGTTTTGATCAGGTGATTTTTCTGGCTGGACTTTCCAACGACCCCATGGCCGAGTATTCACCGGGCTTGAATTTCGTCCACAACGCCGCCGCTCCATCGCATCTGGCGTATATTGCCAAACAGGCCGGTGTTAAGCGATTTATTTATGCCGATTCATGCTCGGTTTATGGAAATACCAAAGACGCTTTGTGCGACGAGGAGACAGTCGCGCGAAGCGCTTATCCTTATGGCATCTCTAAACTGCAAGGCGGATTTGGCGCGCATCGGCTTGAGGATGATTCGTTTTCGGTAATAAGTTTGCGCCAGGGAACTCTTTCCGGATTTAGTCCACGGATGCGTTTTGATCTTTTGGTAAATACCATGTATAAAACCGCGCTCACCGAAGGACGGTTGGTGGTGAACAATCCCGCTATCTGGAGGCCGTATCTGGCGATGACCGATGCGCTGGAGGCCTATCGAAAAGCGATCGAAGCGCCGTATTCGGTGAGCGGCACGTTTATAGTCGCTTCCGGCAATGCGACCATAAAGGATGTCGCGGATGATGTCAGCAGATATTTTGCGAAACGTCACGCTAAGCAAATCGCCGTAGAAACGCATGATAGGGCGGACCAGCGCAGCTACCGCGTATCCAACCAAAAAGCCCAAGATGTGCTGGGGGTGTCATTTCACGGAACCGTTCCCGGAATTTTGCAGGAGCTTGACGAGCGGATCGGAAACGATTGTGATTTCCACCACGACCGCTATCATAATATTGCGACGTTTAAAAAACTCTTCACAAAAGTTGTTTAAAATAAAATACGCCCAGACAACACGAAGTTGGCGGGCGATATTAGTTATCTTGCCGTAGAGAAGGCTCCGAAACCTGCGATGAATGCATCTCGTTGTGCGATTCGCTTCTGCCGAATAGCGGCATTGCCGGCTCTCAACTCATCCTCAAGTTGCTCCGGCGGATAGCGGAAATCGACAGCCACAGATTTTAGCTTCACGCCCGCTCTCAACGCCAAAATAGTCGCAAAGAGGTCAATCCACATATCAGGAATCCTATATTCTGCCGGCTTGCAGTTTGCAAAATAATATGCTGCGGTTGCCGAAAACGCATAAACGGAAAAGGTCGGGTCAAAACCAATAAGACCGGTACACTCTGCATAGACGCGGTTTGCTTCCAGTTCTAGTTCAATCATGTAAGGCGGGTATGATGCCAAACCTGTGGGAGTTCTTGCTCCTACGACTAGAGCAGCTTCGTTATTTGCGACTGGCCCGGTAAGCGCGGGTAGGAAATTCGTAAGGGTGACTTTTTCGGGTTGGGTATAAACCGCAATCAGATCTTTAATACGTGCGATTCCTCCGAGGATTTGGAATAAGAGACGCTGCTGTTCGCCGTATGGAGCGCAAGAGTCATCGAATTCCCACACCGTTGCGCCCAGAGCCCTGAAATTGTCGCGTATTGAGGGTTCTTTGGAGCGGTCAACCACGATAACCCAGTATCCGGCTCTTTGCGCCTCTTCCAGGAAGCGAAGGGCGAGCTTGTAGCGCACGCTTGTTATATCTGAATACATCGTGCAGGTACCGATGACCACTTCTTTTTGTATGGCCACTCCGCGCCTCCCCAGCAAGAACTAGATATAATTTACAACAAATATGTTAGTTTGGCACGTTGACTATAACGTACTACTATGTTATTATTCTTTCCCGTATAGTAGAAAGGAAAGGAGTTCTTTGTATGGAAACTACAACGGGTTTTTATGAGGGGCGGCTTGGTGTAGTTCTATTGTTTGCCGATCGTACCAGGGCTAAAGTGCTTGAAGCCGCTGCCCAGTATAAAGACGGCAATTTAATTGACCTGGGTGGACAACATGAGCCGCACCTTACGTTATACCACGCGGAGTTAGTACGAGTTCCCGCGGAAGTAATTGCTGAACTTTTGGAAGAATTGGCTTGCTCGGTATACGAATTGCAGCTTATATTTTCACGGATTAGCCCCTGGAATAGGTTTCTTTTCTGGGACGTGAAAAGACAAAAGGAGTTAGTTGATATGCATGGGCGAGCGCTAAGCTTAGCGAGGTATTTCAATCGGGGCATGGGACAGGTCGAAGGAGGTTTCTCCGTACTTTCCTTGCAGGAAAGATATAATGTTGAGGTATTTGGTAACCCACTTGTCAACGATTTATGGCGTCCCCATGTTACTCTTGGTTATTATGCCGAGGGCAGGGCAATGGATGCTCTGGATAAACGCTTCAGCGGCATCGCAAGCGCAATTGCGTTTGTCCAAATTGGAGAGATGGGTACGATCGCTAAGGTAATCTCCAGACATTCATTTGGAGCGAAATAGTCGCGGCTGATGACCCGCGGCGTTTTTTATCGGTTATATCTATAGCTATGAAATTTGAGGAAGCAAAACTTAAAGGACTGTTTAGCATCACTCCGGAAATATTTAATGACTCCCGCGGTTTTTTAATGGAGGTATATCAAAAGGAGCTTTTCCAAAAACAGGGAATTGCCGTTGATTTTTTGCAGGTTAATCACTCTTCTTCTAAAAAAGGCGTAGTACGGGGCTTACATTTTCAATGGGACAAGCCCTTGGGCAAATTGATGCGGGTTATAAGAGGAAAAGCATTTGTGGCCGCTGCGGATATCAGGAAAAAATCTCCGACTTTCGGACAATGGACCGGTGAAGAGCTAAGCGAG
>JACPMG010000030.1 GCA_016186095.1 Candidatus Sungiibacteriota bacterium
AAAAGTTTTCTTTGTTTTTCCCGATTTGCGCGTGCCCGATTTTTTCTTCTAAAAGGAAAAGAAAACTTTTTTGTGTTGCTCTGCTCTGGTGAGCAGGGCGGCGGGGACGGCCTCTGTCTTTCGCTCGGGCGTGGCGGAATTCCTCCCCCCAACCCCCTCCTTCCGCCACGCCCTCGCGCGAGAAGCGGAAATTTGCGGCGACAGGATTCTCGCTCTTGCCCCACCCTCCCAGTGCGCGGGCGAGTTTTGGGAACTCCCTTGTATTAAAATTTAACATATGATAAGCTCTTTACAAATGCTTCACTTCTGTGTAAGGATAGCATGTATAGAACAATAGCGTAAAACCTATGGATAAACAAGACCCAAAAAACGAACATCCGCGAGATCGCTTTAAGCGCCTCGCTACCGCCCGGACAAACATCGTCCTAAAACGTCTAAAAGTTTTGGGAAATTGTTCAAATCGGAGTATTTACGAATACGACGAACAGGACATTGATAAAGTTTTTTCCGAGATTGAGCGTAAGGTCAAGGAGACCAAGGCAAAATTCCATTTCCCAAAAAAGAAGGATTTCAAACTATAATCTTATGAAAAAGAACCACAATCCAGTCGTTCATCTTTTGGAGATACGGAAACCCGAAGACATTATCTCTTTTGTTGAAGAAATAATGTCTAGTGGCGGCAAGTATCGCTTCGAGCCAGTGGGTGGCCGCAGATCAAACTCAAATGATATTGAGCTTGCAGATGAACCAGTAGCCCCACTGATTGAAAGAATTACAAATGGAATAGACGCGATTCTTGAAAGAACCGAAGCCGAAAAAAGAGGCAGTGGACCATTACCAGATTCGCCGAGGAGAGCTTCTGAACAATGGCTTGATGTAAAAAGGGGCCATCTCGATGCGCTCGACCAAGAACGGGTAAGACAATTGGCGGATAATGTTGAAATCTCTTTTTGGGAATCCGGCCGCGATAAACATCCCACCGTTGTTATTCACGACAAAGGTATTGGTCAACACCCCTTCGATTTGCCATCAACAATCTTGAGTCTTGGCGAAAGCAATAAAATCGGCAAGCACTATCTTTGTGGCGCATATGGCCACGGGGGTTCATCCACTTTTGCGTGGTGCAATTACACGATTATCATATCGCGCCGTCGTTCTAATCATAGCGATGGGAAACCCGACCTTATTGGTTGGACTATTGTTCGGAAAAATCCAGATTATGAAGATGCTAAAACAACAATTTATGAATACTTAGTCACAGAAGATAAAAAAGTCCCCACAATCCAACCGGCAGTTTTAGAAAAAAGTGGATTTGAGTTTGGAACATATATCGCTCATATAGGTTATGAGCTTGACCGTTATTCTGGCCCGGCAAGTATTGTCTCTTATCGCTTGTTTCAAAATCGCCTTTTTGATCCAGTTCTTCCATATTGGTTGGTAGACAATCGTCAAGAGCCCAGATTCCGACGTGCTTTGTCTGGTAACTTACGGCGACTGCATAAGTTAGAGGAGGAAGGTTCTAGTTCTAAATCACAGGTTGAATATCAAAACGAGTATGAGGAAAATCTCGGAGAAGACGGCAAGATGTTAGTCCGATATTGGGTTCTTAAAGTAAAGCCACGAGGAGAAGGTGGCGATGAAAAATTTTATCTCGACAGCTACCTTGAAGCACCGAAGTCGCCCCGCAATGTGGCTATTACATTAAACGGCCAGCGACAGGAATTTCTTGATAAGAGATTTATCAAAGATGCGACTCGACTATCTTTTTTAGCAGATTATCTACTTGTACAAGTCGAGTGTGAAAATCTTTCTCTGCGGCGCAAGAAAGATATATTTACCGCCACGAGACAAAGAATTCGAGAGGGATCTGGCCGTCTTGATCTCATCAAGCGCGTAGTTGCGGACGCGCTCAAGAATGATGAGAAGTTAAAAAAGCTTGAGGAGGAACGAGCCGAGGCAACGCTTTCAAAAATGGATGAGAAAAGTGAAAAAGAAGTTCGTGGTCTTCTCGACCGACTAATTACATCTCCCCAGACAAGCATTCGTGGTGGTGTAGAAGCGCCTTCAACCGAAGGGGCTGGCGGAGTTACCGAGTTTCAACCAAAAGACCCTCCGACATATCTAGAAATCGTAAACGGGGAGGATGCCATTGAATTTTTGCCGGGCGAAGCACAGAGAATAACCTTAGAGATGGATGGGCCCGATGATATTTTTGAAAGGAGAACCAATCGCGCTTCTTTAACCATCGAACTAACAAATATTCCGGGCGCAAAGATTACCCGCGGACCCGCAAAATCCGGCAGAATCAACGTCCAAATTACTATTCCGAAAAATACGCCGCTCGACACCACCGGTGTTGTTCGGTGCTTGTTGGATATGGACAACTTGCCTTCTCCGCTAAAAGCGGAGGAAAAAAGTTTTACTGTCGTTCCACCCCCTCTTCCGTTCGCCGCCACAGAACCTCCAACTCGCTTGAATATCGCTGGGAGAAAAGAATCACTTTTACATCTCCGTCGAGGGCGAAAAACTAGTATCAGCATTTACACGGATGCCGCAGACGATATATTGACAAGAACAACTAATCCGGCCATTTTCGGGGCAGAATGTTCTGTGCCCGGCTCTAATGTAGTAGGCAGACGCGGACCAAGTGAGGGCCGGATGCAAATACGCATCTTCACGCCAGAAACAACTAACGACGGCACCGTAGGGACCCTGACAATAAAACTTCAGCTCGCGGACGGCAAAATTATAGAAGATAAAAGAGATTGTGTTGTTGTTCCGCCGCCAGAAAAACGTCCACCGAAACCAAGAGGTGGCGGCTCACAACAACGCCCCGAACCCAATTATGAAATTATCCAAGTTAAAAGGGATGATGATAACTGGGTACGTTTTGGATGGGATGAAAGTTATGTCGGAAAGTATGAACCGAGCGACAAACTGTATCTTTATGTCAGCAGGGATCATATCAAGCTAACCGAAGAGATAGAACGAAGAAAAAATGCTGGCGAGCGTCCCGAACAAATAGAAAGGGCATGGCGCCGATATTTCGCGCATGTAGCTTACCATCTTTACTTACATCATAAATCTCAACAGTCCCACCAAACCACCGAGGGAGAGCAAGCGTCAACTTTACAATCTGGTGGCGGGCAACAACCAGAAGAAGTACTCAAGACAGAGATGGAACGAGTGAGCCAAACGGTGTTGCTACTACTTCGTTCTGTTGCTGACCTTAATGCGAGTGAGGATTAGGGGAAATTAGTTTTGAAATTATCTTCTGTGCAGAATAAGGATGACTAGGACGCGGCAACTTGTCCTTGTAAAGCAGTAGGATTCGATCAGTCTTTGTTGCTTTGCCTTGGGTTTTCCCCCAAATACGAGTTACTTTATTTTCTTCCGGTAGCAAATCCTCAATTGTAGTGAGGAATTTTAGTTTTGTTTTTTGCTTGAGGCGATTCCAAATTCCCTCGGATAAATTATAGGATTTTCGTTCTGCGTTTTTATTTTGTTCTTCAACGTCGCCGATCACGAGAGCGCAAATGCCATCTGGTCGGAGTACACGCTCGCATTGATTTAATACGTCGCCAAGGAAATTCTCATAATTGTTTATGCCGTGCTTGTCGTCTAAAAGTAACTCCTTGTTTGTCCTCTCAATTGATTCACCCAAGAGCCACAAACGAATCCAGTTATAGGTACCGTAATTCACCACCTTGAGATATGGGGGGGACGTGATAATAAGTTTTACACCGGAATCTTTAAATGCCGGATTTTTTAATGAAGCAAAGTTGCGAGCGTTAGCACGATAAGCATATCCTCTTGTTGATGGCATCCCATTCTTAAATAGACGTTGTACTTTTGTAGTTAGCTTTTCAAAAACGTCCAGCGGCAACTTATGTAAATGATTTTTCCTAACATAGCGGCGGATGTAATTTGGCGCCATGCTAAACGTATTCGGCATACTGATACTCAAATACGACGAGTCATTCATCGCGTCATTGTAACCCCCGTGGAGTATACCCGCCAAAGATGCTAACAAAAATCTATCAACTCTTTTCCCGTGGGAGAGCTCGTTACGTAGATAAACTATTTGGGGAAGCGTTAACCTGCCGTCAAAAAGTATCTTGATGTCGTCTGGAACATCATCAACGTTTGGTCGTTTATAGCCAGCACGAAGCTCATCAATTCGTTTGAGAGCTGAATTAAGACTTGGCGGGTCAACTTTTGCAGCCGTCAGAATATATGCAAGCGGACTTAGATCTATCCCTATGCCAACTCGCCCCGACACACATGCTTCCAACGGTGCTGTCCCTCTCCCCGAAAATGGATCCAAAACAATATCGCCGGGCTCTGTAAATTGTTCTATGAAATATCGAGGTATCCCCGGCGGGAACATTGCCAAATATGAACACATCGGATGAAAAGAATGCCCCCACCGTTTGGGGAGGTGCTTCCAATTGTTATCATCCCAACGCAATTTAGTTTGTACTTCAATTGTTGAAATAAGAGATTCCATACGTTATTGTAATTATACCGCTTCGCTAACTTTAGGGCAAAGGAAGTTCACATCCTGTCGCCGCAAATTTCCGCTTCTCGCGCGAGGGCGTGGCGGAAGGAGGGGGTTGGGGGGAGGAATTCCGCCACGCCCGGGCGAAAGACAGAGGCCGTCCCCGCCGCCCTGCTCACCAGAGCAGAGCAACACAAAAAAGTTTTCTTTTCCTTTTAGAAGAAAAAATCGGGCACGCGCAAATCGGGAAAAACAAAGAAAACTTTTTTGTGGGGCGTGCCGGTTTCCGGCACGGCGGCAGGGCGGCTTCATTGGGAGTTTTGCTCAAAGTAGGTTCGTCCAAGGTTCAGAATTTCCCATATTTTAGAAAAGCGCAAAGAATTTATGGAAAAACCAGAGTATTTTTTGAAAAGTTTTATCAACGCCGCGGGCGTTTTTATCTATGTATCCGCGATAGCGCTGTTTCTTTCAAACGCAAAAGGGATTTTGGGAGACATTGAGGATGTGTTATTTATCCCCGTCTTTATGCTCCTTCTCTTTATCATATCGGCTACCGTTACTAGCCTTCTGGTGCTGGGGAAACCGCTCCATCTTTATTTGACCGGCCTCAAAAAAGAGGCCATCGCGCTGCTCCTCGCCACTCTGGCGTGGCTTGTCTTTTTTCTTGTTATTGTTGCCACCGTATTGTTACTGCAATAAAGATTCCTCGGACCCCGCCCCGATGAGCCAGTAAAAAATCCCGCCGTTGGCGGGATGGGTGGTTCTTACCGCCATTCACGCGGAGCGAGCTTTGCGCGCCCGACTCTTTCTTCCGCTTTCAATACGTTCGCTATCGTCTGCGGGATCGCATCCGGCATGACGGAAATGGAAGTAATGCCGCACTCAACGAGAAAATCCGCATACTCGGGGAAATTGGACGGCGCTTGTCCGCACAAACCGATCGGTTTGCCGAGAGCGCACGCTTTTTTGATAGCCAACTTGATCAGCATGCGCACCGCGTCGTTCCGTTCGTCGCCGATGCGCGCAAGCGCGCCCGAGTCACGGTCAATGCCAAGCGTAAGCTGGGTCAGGTCGTTTGAGCCGATGGAGAAGCCGTCAAAATACTCCGCGAATTGTTCAAGAAGGAGCACGTTGGACGGTATCTCAACCATCATGTAGGAAAGAAGTCCGTTGTCGCCGCGCTTGAGTCCGCCGCTCTCCATTTCCTGCGATACAAGCCGCGCCTCTTCCACGGTTCGGCAGAACGGGACCATGACAACGACGTTTTCAAACCCGCGGTCATTGCGCGCGCGGCGCACCGCTTCGCATTCAAGTTGGAACGCGTTGCGATACGAGGCGTCATAGTAGCGGGATGCGCCGCGGAAACCAAGCATGGGATTCTCCTCTTCGGGCTCAAAGAGCCGTCCTCCCAAAAGCCCGCGGTATTCGTTTGACTTGAAGTCGGAGAAACGAACGATGACCGGCGACGGGTGAACCGCCGCGGCGAGATGCGCGATGCCGTCGGCGAGTTTTTCAATGAAATACTCCCGCACGTTCGGATAGCCGGCGGCAAGAGCGGCGAGA
>JACPMG010000005.1 GCA_016186095.1 Candidatus Sungiibacteriota bacterium
TACTTAAAAGGCAGTTGCCCCGCCCGCCTTGCTTCGCCCTTTTCGTACCCCCACCAGGTCTCGAACCTGGAACCTTCTCCTTAAAAGGGAGTTGCTCTGCCAGTTGAGCTATGGGGGCTTTTCAGGGCGAAGCGGGCAGGTCAGTTGGCCCCGCGCTAAAATTATCCGCCCATAGCTCAATTGGTAGAGCAGCTCCCTTTTAAGGAGAAGGTTCCAGGTTCGATTCCTGGTGGGCGGAGAAAGCCCTGACAAAAGCAGTTCCCTTTTTTCCGCCTGAGGCGGATCCGTCCTTTGGCGGACAGCCAGAGGCTGATCCGCCTCGGCCGGAAAGGAGAAGGTCGGAGGCTTGCCCGCCAAAATTTTGCAAAGCAAAACTTAGGAGGGTTAAAATCCTCCGAGGCGGATCGTATTTTATAGAACTCGCGGGCCCTTAGCTTAGTGGCAGAGCACCCGGTTTGCATCCGGGAGATAGGAGTTCGATTCTCCTAGGGTCCACATAAATGAATTTACAGAAAAAATTGGCTCGGTGCTTCGCACCTCGTCAGGCAAATCGGCAAGGAAATTCCACGGAGTTTTCCAATCCACCGAGAGCGTTCCCGAAGCAAGGCGGCGGTTCGAGCCGATGCTCACAAGAAAGTCTCTCATAGCGGGGAGGTTTTCTGATTTAGTAAGATTTAGGGCTTGATTGGCTTCTATAATCCAGTTACGCATAAGTCCGAGCCAACGATTTCCTTTTCGTTCAAAATCGCTCAATTGCTCCTCTAGTGTCTTCTTTTCGGATAAAAGGCGGTTCTTTGTCTCCTGATACTCCACAAGCTCAAATGAGCCTCCAAGATAGCCGTCCGTGAGGCGGTCAATTTTAGTTTTTAACTCGGCTATCTTGCCCCTTAGATTTTGAACGAAAACATCTGACGAGTGGCGGGCTTCGCTCGTCTCTTTCTCTAATCTTTCTAAATACTTTTCTCGCCACTCGTCAGGTAGAGAAACTTTTTGAACTAACCCTTTCACTTGATTTGCTAATTCCTCCTCCCGCAAAAAGCGGGTTTGCGAACAGACAACAGTTTTGCTTTTGAAGGTGCAGTGATAGTAATGATAAATCTTGCCGTTTCGTTTTATCTTCCGTTCGGCAGTAATCGCATAGCCGCACTCGCCGCAAGTCGCAAACCCGAGAAAGTGAAAGTTTTTATCTCCTCGCTTTTTGCGGGGCTTCCCATTTTGAACAAGTGCTTCCCGTATCTTGTCAAAAAGTTTCTTGGAAATCATCGGCTTATGCGTTCCTTCGTGCACTTCTCCGCGATACTGAAAATGTCCGTAATAAAAAGGATTGGTGAGAATATGGAGAATGGAGGAGAGGTGCAACGGCTTGCCGCCCTTGCCAACAAGCCCAAGAAAAAACATTTTGTCCCGAATAGCTGTGAGTGTGTATTGTCCGGAGGCAAAAGCTTCCAAAGATTCTTTTACTTTTCCGAAAGTCTTTTTATCCGGCTCAATCGTCCGCAATCTCGGCTCGTTGAAATATCCACGAGGAGCTTTTGCCGACAGTTCGCCCCTGCGTATTTTTTGCCTGATACCTCTTAAAATGTTTTCTCGTAAATTGTCGGTGTAATACTTGGCCTGACCGAAAGCGACAGAGAGCATAAACTTTCCTTGAGGCGTAGCCTCAAACCAGAAAGTAGGGAATTTTAGCGATTGGATTTTACCGGTATCCACGAGATAAATAACCCTGCCGCCGTCTATGCTATTCCTCGCTAATCTGTCGGGATTCCAAGCTAAAATGCCCTGTGCCGTGCCTTTCTCTATCGCCTCGAGCATTTGATTAAATACGGGTCTCCCCGGGTCTTTGGCTGTCTTGCTCTCGGTGTATTCCTTAATCACAAACAAGCTCTGACTTTTGGCAAAATCACGAAGCTCGGTTAGCTGGGCTTCAATGGAGATGATCTGCCGCTCTTCCTCCTCTGATGATTTTCTGCAATAGATGAAGTATTTAATCATATACTTTTACACCGACAATTTTATAAATCTTTTTTCATCGGCTCTTGCGCGGAGCGCAAAACAAATTTTATTTGTAGAACCGCCGCCTTGCCTCGGGAACGCTCTCGGTGGATTGGAAAACTCCGTGGAATTTCCTTGCCGATTTGCCCAACGCGGTGCGAAGCACCGAGCCAATTTTTTCTGTAAATTCATTTATATGGTGTTTATA
>JACPMG010000032.1 GCA_016186095.1 Candidatus Sungiibacteriota bacterium
AAAATCCCACCGCTTGATTTGCGGAAAGTAACCCCGCCTACGCATAAAGCTATGGCGGGCAAGTCAGAGCGCATGCGTGAAGCAATTTTTGCACCGCCGATTGAACCAGAAGAAAAGCCGAAAGAAACTCCTGCGCCAGAAAAACCAGCGACAGAATCCGGACAGCCCAAGCCGTCCGATAGCTCGACTCCGCTCGCTATAGGGAAAAAAGCTCCTTATGGCGGATATGATCCATATAAAGAACCCGTGGAATAAACCATGCAACAATTCCAGGTGCCTCAATTCATAACCGTAGAAGATAAAGTAATCGGCCCTTTCACCATAAAACAGTTTCTCTACATCGCGGCCGGAGCGCTTCTAATTCTTGGCGCGCGGGCATTTTTACAGCCATTCTTTTTTTGGCCGCTGGGAGTCCTCATCGGGGCATCGGCCGCATCGCTTGCTTTTTTGAAAGTGAACGAACGGCCCTTCCCGGTCATACTGAAAAATGCCGTACTTTACCTTCTGCGGCCGCGGCTCTATGTCTGGAAAAAAGAGTCCCCCTTGAAAGAATCGGCGAAGGAACAGGCCCCTCGCAAAGAAGAAGCGTTGGTTAAAAAAATCCCCACGCTTTCGGAATCAAAATTATCGGATCTGGCCTGGAGTTTGGATATAAAAGAGAAAGTAAAGTAATAATCAATAACTAGCCACTAACAACTACTATGCCTACCGGAGCGCCGGCACAACAATTTTTAGCGGTGGACACCATCCGCGAAGATGTCGTGGTTTTGAAAAGCGGCGGTTTTCGCGTTGTTCTCATGTGCTCATCCCTCAATTTTGCCCTCAAGTCCACCGATGAGCAGGACGCGATTATTTTTCAATACCAAAATTTTCTGAATTCGCTGGATTTCCCGGTGGAATTTGTAATCCATTCACGCCGCCTTAACGTCGCCCCGTACCTTGAGTCACTGGAGGAACGCCGCAAAGACGAAGACAACGATCTTCTTAAAATCCAGATAGCCGAATACATAGAATTCATAAAGACCTTTGTGGGTATGACGCAGATTATGTCTAAAACTTTCTATGCGGTGGTGCCCTTTACGCCTCCGACCTATGAACAGACGGGTGTTCTCTCTTCTGTCCTCTCCGCGCTCGGTCTGGGAAAACGCGGGCCGGGTGAAAAAGCGGACGCTTTTGAAGAATACAGAAATCAGCTCTGGCAGAGGGTAGATACCGTAGTTTCGGGATTACAGAGATTTGGCGTGCGCTCCGCCCCGCTCAATACCGAAGAGCTGATTGAACTTTTTTACGGACTTTACAATCCCACGGAGTTTGAGAAGACGGTCAACACGGCAAACAGCAGTTAATAACTAATAACTAGTTACTAGTAACTAATGCATGGCTCTATTCAGTAAAAAACCGAAAAAGGAGGAGGAAATTTTCGCGGTATTCCCGGCGGAGATTTACCGCGCGGGAGAACTGGCGTTAAAAGACGTCCTCTCGCCTTCAGCCCTGGAAGTTAACCCCACCTTCGTGAGATTAGGGGCAAAAATTGCCCGCACGCTTTTTGTTTTTTCTTATCCGCGCTACTTAAACACCGGCTGGTTTTCGCCGATTATAAATCTTGATAAGATTTTCGACGTGGCCATGTATGTTCATCCGGTTGATACGGCCTCCATGCTTCGCACGCTTCGCAGAAAAGTGGCGCAGGTGCAATCACAAATATCCTCGCGCGAGCAAAAAGGGCTTGTGCGCGACCCAATTCTCGATACCGCCTACCGGGATCTGGAGGAACTGCGGGATAAACTGCAGCAGGCGCAAGAACGTCTTTTCAACTTCGGCCTTTACCTTACAATCTACGGTTTCTCGGAGGAAGAACTTAATAAAACCGAAGCGGAAATAAAATCCCTGCTTGAAGCGCGTTTGGTCTACACCAAACCCGCTCTTTTCCAGCAATCCGAGGGGTTTCAATCCGTTCTGCCGCTAAATACCGACAAACTCGACATCAATACGTATCTAAATTCCTCCCCCATCTCCTCCACATTCCCTTTTGTCTCCTTCGACTTGACCTCCAACAAAGGGGTGCTCTATGGCATCAACCGCCACAATAACGGCCTGGTGCTTTTTGACCGCTTCTCTCTGCCCAATGCCAACTCGGTTATATTCGGGACGTCTGGAGGGGGGAAATCTTACCTGCAAAAATTAGAGATCCTTCGCTCCCTTATGTGGGGAATAGACGTGATTGTGATTGACCCGGAACGTGAATACGAATATCTTTCGCAAACAGTGGGCGGATCTTACGTGAATATTTCCCTCACCTCCAAAAATCACATTAACCCTTTTGATCTCCCTATTCCGCGCGAAGACGAATCTCCCTCCGACGTCCTTCGCTCAAATAGTGTAAACCTTATCGGTCTTTTCCGAATCATGCTGGGCGGGCTCACCGCGGAAGAAGACGCGATGCTTGACCAGGCCATCACCGAAACCTATGCCTCGCGCGACATTACGCCCGAATCAGACTTCTCCAAAGTCACACCGCCCACACTCTCGGACCTTGAACTTGTCCTTGCCTCCACAGCCGGAGGAGAAAACCTGGCCATGCGGCTGAAAAAATATACCACTGGGACCTGGGCAGGATTTATCAACCAACCGACCAATATAGAGATGAGTAACCGCCTGGTGGTGTTTTCGGTGAGAGACATGGAGGATGAACTTCGGCCGGTAGGAATGTTTTTAATTCTTCGTTATATCTGGAACACCATCCGCGCCACGCTCAAAAAAAGGATACTGGTGGTGGATGAGGCGTGGTGGCTTATGAAAAATGAGGATGGGGCATCGTTTCTCTTCGGCATTGCCAAGCGCTCGCGCAAGTACTACTTGGGCCTCACGACGATCACGCAGGATGTGGGGGATTTTTTGAACTCGCCCTATGGTAAACCGATCATAACCAACTCCTCCATGCAAATACTTCTCAAGCAGTCCCCGGCCACGATTGATCTGGTGAAAGAAACATTCAATCTCACCGAGGAGGAGAAATTCTTGCTGCTGGAGTCGGAGAGGGGGGAGGGGATATTTTTCGCCGGACTCAAGCACGTGGCGATCAAAGTAATGGCGTCTTACACCGAGGATCAAATCATCACCTCTGATCCGGCGCAGTTGCTTTTAATAAAAAAGGCGAAAGAAGACTATGCAAAACAGCGGGCCTAGGACACTACGAATAACGAATCCTTACGAATGTACGAATTCGTATATTCGTACATTTCGTAATTCGTAGTGGAGGGGATATAATTAAAACGTGCGGATTGCCACGATAAAAATAACGGTTCTATTATTGGCTGGCGTTCTCTCCGGCTTCTTCGTTCATGCCCAGCTTGTTCCTGACGCCCTCTCGCTTGCCGCCTCACCGTCTTCTCCTTCTCCGGAGGAAACCGTTACAGTGCAGGCGGCCACGCCGACCTTTGATAAAAACACCGCTTTTTTCTCCTGGAGTATTGACGGAAAAACGCGGCCCGACCTTTCAGGAGCGGGAAAGGATTCCGTCACTTTCATCGCGGGTACTGTGGGCTCGGCAACGCGGGTCAATGTTGACGTGTCCCGAAGCGACGGAGAAGGTAATTCTGCATCGCTTATGGTCATGGTCTCGGATCTTTCACTTCCTTGGTTCGCCGAAACATACACTCCAAAATGGTACGCGGGCAAGGCCTTGCCTGTAGCAAGCTCCGTAGTAAGTGTTGTTGCCGTTCCGCAAATAATCCTTAACGGGAGAGCTCTGAGCCCGCAGGAGTTAATATATAGCTGGGATCTTGATGATGAAGAGGGCGTGGTGTCCGGCATCGGCAAAGAGGTTTTACGGGTTAAAATGTCCGATCTGCCCAAAACATCGCACCATGTAAAAGTAACCATAGAGGATACGGGAAAAAGAATTAAAAAAGAAGGCGAGATTTTTCTTGTCGCCTCCGCGCCGAAGGTAGTGATTTATCCGTCATCGCCCCTGGGGGGCGGGGAGTGGCGAGCGGCTGCCGCAGTTTTTACAGCTTCCGTTGACAAACTGCTTGATTTCGTGGCCGAGCCTTTTTTCTTCTCTGCCGCTTCCAAAAAAAATCTAAGCTATAGATGGGACGTGGCCGGAGCGGAGGTTTTCGGAAGTCCGCAAAATCCTCATATTCTTACGCTAAACACCGAAGGATTTGCCGAGGGCACGATCCCGCTGTCGGTCAGCGTGGACGATAAAGACGATCTGGTTTCTCCAGCATTTGGGTCATTTAATTTACAAATTCAATGATTCAAAAGATTTTTCTTTTTTTAATAATCGCGTCCGCACTTTCCTTTGGCGCGACTAATCCTGCTTCTTCCGCGGCGGCCTGCCGATCGGAAAGCGGGGGATATTGCGTTAATCTTGCGGCTGTAGTTCCGGGACTTGAGTTTTTGGGCGGAACTCCCGCTGATACCGGAGGCCTTATAGCCCGCTTGTTCGTATTCGGATTGGGTCTCGTGGGTATATCCGCGCTCATTATGTTTGTTTTTGCCGGAGTGGTTTACATGACCGCTGGAGATTCGCAAGCCCGCACCAATCAGGCCAAATCCATGATGGGCAACGCGGTTTTCGGGTTGGTTTTAGCACTCGTCTCCTACCTGATTCTCTATACTATAAATCCGGATATAGTAACCAAAGGATTCCCAAATCCTACCAAAATAAGTCCGGCTCCTAAGATATCTCCTCCGCAAGGAGGATCTCCGCCATCCGCCCAAAACACTTGTTCCCGAACCCAAAAACTAATAAATGGCCGGTGCTATGAATTTGTAACCACGCGGCCCTGCGTCCCACCAGAATTGTATAACGACGTGGGCGGAGGGTGCTCCTTAAAATAAGACGTGAGCCCTATTAATAAAACATGCCCGACTTAAACCGCACCAAAAAAATAATCTACGCCCTGGCCGGACTAGCGATTCTGGCGGTCTTATTTTACCTTGCTTACCGATACTTTGCGCCCAAACTCTTGCCAACACCGGCTACGCAGGGCGGCGTGACCGGACGGCTGCCGGGATTCTTTGGCACGGGCGAGCTTGGCGCAAAACCCGCGCCGGAGGAATTGAAGCCGGGCGAATCGCTTGCGGTTAGCCCAGAGCAGAAACTTTCCCGCATTACTGATTTTCCAGTAGTATCTCCGTCTTTCAGTAAAGATGAGAAAAAAGTACTTTACTATAAAAAGGCCGGGGGCGATCTTTTCTCCTCGGATCTGGACGGCAAAAATCAGGAAAAAATTTCCAATATCACCATCGTAGGCCTTATTGGGGCGCTCTGGTCGCCCCTACGGGATAGAACCGCGGTATTTTATCTTGATCAAGAAACGCTAAAAGGATTTCTGCACATAGGGACTTCCAGCGTGGCCACTCTGCCGCCGGACATAAAGAGTTTTTCTTGGTCGCCGGATGGAAAATCCTTGGCTTACACCCTCTTCAAAGACGACCGCCTTAATCTGGTTATCGCTGATGCATCAGGAAGAAATCAAAAAACGGTGTTTAGCACGCCCCTGCGCGAGGCCGCACTCTCCTGGATCACCGGAGAAAAAATTGCCTTTGCCACCGCGCCGTCCGGATTGGCCGAAGGATTTATTTTCACTTTCTCGCGCTCCTCCGGCGCGTTCCAAAGGATTGCCGGCCCGTTTTTCGGACTAACCTCTCTGTGGTCTCCGGACGGATCGAGGGTTCTTACGGCCTCCACCGATGCGGCTGGAAAAAATCTTGAACTCTTAGTCCGTGACTCGTCAGGAAAAAATCTTCTATCCCTTGGCGCGCGCACCCTACCGCAAAAATGTGCTTGGAATACCTCGACAGAAATATACTGCGCCATCCCACAAGCCATAGCCCCGAATGCCCTGTGGCCGGACGATTATCTGCGCGGGGAAATAAACACGCTGGATCGCCTGGCACGACTTGATTTGGAAAAGAAAGAATTTACCGAGGTGTTTGCAGAAGGCACTTTTGATGTCTCTGACCTTCGTTTATCCAAAGACGGCAACCACCTTATATTCGTTGACCGGAGGGATGGAACACTGTGGAGTTTAAAAATCCGCTAGAGCTCTAGCGGATTTTTAGTTACCGGTAACCAGCTGCCAGTTGCTTAGGGGTACGGCTTGATCACCACTCTTCGGTCTGGCTCCTGCCCGATGGATTCCGTAGTTATATCCGGATACTCGGCCAAAAGCAGATGCACAATCCTCCTTTCAAAAGAAGACATAGGCCGCAAAGGAACCTCTTTCTTGTATAATCTAACTTCTTTAGCCGCCGCTTTTACGTCCTGTTTTAAGTCCTCAAGCCGCTTCATCCGGTAATCGTTAATGTCCAGAGTAAATTTAAAATTTTCTCCGAACTTCTTTTTTATTATTTTTTTAAGCAGGTGCTCGAGATAAGAAAGGTTGTTGCCATGTTCCCCAATAAGCATATTAGCCTCGCCGAAAACCCGTACGCTAAAACGGCTCGTCGTTCCCTGATGAGCTTCTATGGATTCCGCCTCTGGGCCGAATCCCATCTTTTCGAACATTTCCTTAATTTCTTGTTTAACAAGCTCTGGATCCATTTCGGGATCCTACGAATCACGAATTATCCCAAACTACGGATTGCTTTTAATGGCGGCTCGTCCCGATTCGTAATTGGTAGGAAATTTTCTCATTATGGCCTCTTGCACGATAGCAAGGATGTTCAGAATTGTCCAGTAAAGGGTCAGCGCCGACGGCAGAGTATAAGACCAGACCAGGATAAGTGCCGGGAAAATGTACGTCGCTTGCATTTGCATCATCTGCGCGAAATCTCTTTTGTCCCCGGACGGCTTTGGCGCTGGACTGGAAAATTTTGTTTGTAAAAACTGGGTTGCGGCGGCAACAACTCCTAAATACAAATTGCCCTTAGCTAAATTTATGATGCCCAGACTTACCGGATTAAGAGCCCCGGGGCTACTTACAAACTCGTAAAGATATTTAAGCTCCTCCGGGTTAAACCCTTTCTGGAAAACCTGAAATAGCGCTATCAAAATAGGTAATTGTATCAACATGAGAAGACAGCCGGAAAAGGGGTTAACTTTGTGTCTGGCGTAAAGCTCCATGAGCGCCTTTCCCTGGCCTTCCCGGTCATTTCGCAAGTCGGCTTGTATCTTTTTTATCTCGGGCTGAATTGCGGCTAAATCTTTCTGGGCTCTTTGCGCCTTCCACAGAAACGGGACAAGCAGTATCCTGATCACTATGGTGAGAGCAATAATGGCCAATCCCAAATCCTGCCACGGGAAAATATTATAGAACCAAACCAGGCCGTTAAAAAGCGGCCGATAGAGAACTTCGTTGTAAAGAAAGAGAAGTGAGCTCAAATCTTTTTAGATAGGGTCATACCCTCCGGGGTTGAACGGGTGGCAGCGAAAAATTCTCTTAAGTGATAACACACATCCTTTTATTAGTCCATATTGACTGATCGCCCGCCTCGCATATTCTGAGCAGGAAGGAAAGAATCGGCAGCCTATGTACGCTGAACCAAAATAAAGACCGCTTTGATCCGGGGAAAGCGTTTTTTGGTAGAGAACAATTGCCCCCTTAATCGTCCGGGAGGGAAAGTTTTCTAAATACGCGGTCAAACTCTTCATACAGTTTCTCGGTCGGGACATTCGCCGCTCCTTTTTTAAAAATGACGGCAACATCCGCGGGCCGGCTTAAGGGTAAAATGTTTTTCCTGACCCACTCTCTGGCCATGCGTCTTAGCCGGTTGCGCGCCACTGCCAGTTTAACCGCCGCTTTTGGGGCTATGAAAGCAAGCCGTGCGTGGGAAAGACGATTTAACCTCCACAGCAGTTGAAAAGCCGGGGATTGGACGCGCGTTCCGTAACGAAACAATAGACGGAAGTCTTTAGCGCCGCGCAGGCCATAGGCTCTGTTCATACGGAAATCCTCTTTCTTCCTTTTCCGCGTCTCCTGGAAAGCACGCGCCTGCCGGAAGACCGCTTCATTCGCGCCAAAAAGCCGTGGGCTGACCTTCTTTTTCTTTTTGATGGTTGATAAGTTACCGACATGGGCTAAGGGTTATCTCAATTCACAGCCAGTGCACACTGTTTCCACAGTTGACGGCTATGAACGTGTCTTTCATCTATTGTATAATAAACAAATCATATTGCAATCGGAAGTAATTTTTCTTCTTTCATGGAAAAACACGAATTGTGGCAAGCGGCACTTGCGAAACTTGAACTTTCTCTTTCTCGCCCAAGTTTTCTAACGTGGTTTCACGGGACAGGAATCACGGATATCCAAAACGGCGTCGCTACCGTCAACGTTCCCAACGGCTTTGCCAAAGAGTGGCTACAAAATAAATATCATAAATCTATTCTGGGGGCGTTGCGTGAAGTCGCTGGGGACATCCGCGACGTTTCTTACATAATAGGCCGCTCCACGGAACCGGGTACTGGAAGTTTTCTTAAAGACCCGTCCCCTAAGAAAAGCCGCCCCCATTCTATTGTTCTCGGAGGCGCCGACGACTCTTCGTTCAAGGAACTTTCTGTCGATCCGGACACCAACCTCAATCCGCGCTATACTTTCGAAACGTTTATAGTGGGGTCGTTCAACGAGCTCGCTCATGCCGCAGCGCAATCGGTTATAAAAAATCTGGGCGCGGGCTACAATCCTCTTTTTATATACGGAGGGGTGGGACTAGGCAAAACACATCTCATCCAGGCGATCGGAAACGAACTTCTGTCTCGCAACCGCAGTTTGCGCGTCCGTTATATACCCTCGGAAAAATATATGGGGGAAATCGTAGATGCGCTCAGGAATCAAGAAATGAATAAATTGAAAGAAAAATATCGTTCCGTTGATCTATTGATTATGGATGACATCCAGTTTATAGCGCGTACGGAAAAAATGCAGGAGGAATTCTTCCACACTTTTAACGCCTTGTATGAAAAAAATAAACAAATAATTATCTCCTCCGACCGCCCTCCGCAGGCTATAGCCACGCTGGAAGAACGGCTTCGCTCCCGGTTTGAAGGGGGAATGATCGCGGATATCGGCCAGCCGGATTTCGAGACCCGCCTGCTTATTCTAAAAACCAAAGCCGCGGCAAAGAAAATCTCTCTTCCAGAAGACGCTCTTGCCCAAATCGCCGACGGCATAAAAACAAATATCCGCGAGCTTGAGGGCGCGCTAAACCGGGTCATCATGGCCTCCAAGCTGTCTGCGGCCCCCATCGGAATCGATGCGGTCAAAAAGATTGTCTCGGGCCATCAGGCGAATGCCGGGCGCTTTGTTTCGCCCAAAAAAATAATTAAAGCGGTCGCGGAATTTTACGATATTGAAGAGCGCGATCTACTAACCCGCTCGCGCCGCAGAGACGTGGTAAAACCGCGGCAAATCGCTATGTATTTCTTGCGGGAAGAATTGAAATGTTCTTACCCGTCCATCGGCGAGAAATTCGGGGGGAGAGATCACACGACGGCAATTCATTCCTGTGAAAAAATTGCGAATGACTTGAAGATTCACCCTGAATTAGAGGAGGAAATCCGGGCTATTAAAGATAAGTTCTTGTCCTTGCCTTAATTTTTGTCTGCAGCATCTCCACTTATCCTCCCCATCTTATGCCTTGCCGGCGAAAATAAAAAAGGGCAAAGTTAGGAGGAAAACCGCGGTTTTCCACAATAAACGCATGACTAATAATAGTAATATAGTTATAAATTTAGATATAAACTATTTGTTATTATGAAATTCTCTTGTCTGAAAGAGCACCTTGTCTACGCTTTGTCCACGGCAGAAAGGTTTACAGGAAAAAATCTTGCCCTTCCCGTTTTGGGGAACGTTTTATTAACTGTCCGGGGCAACAATCTTACGGTGAGCGCGACAAACTTGGAGTACGCAGCCGAGATTTCTGTCCCCGGCAGAGGAGGGAGGGACGACAAAGTGTGTGTTCCCGCCAAGGTGGCAAGCTCCCTCCTGCAATCCATAGAAGAGGAGAAAATAGACCTGGAGGGGAAACAAGGCAGTTTATTGGTAAAAACCCAAGCTCGGGATACACGCATCAACGGTCTTCCGGCAGACGACTTTCCCATCTTTCCTAAAATTAAAAAAATACATGGGTTTTCCGCTGAGGGGAGTTATTTAAAAAAAGGCCTGGAGAAAGTATTGCCAGCCGTTTCTGCCTCGGAGTTTAAGCCGGAGCTTTCAGGAGTGCATTTTCTTGTCTCCGGATCGAATCTTCGTCTTGCCGCCACCGATACTTTTCGCCTGGCAGAGGCGACTCTGGAGATAAAAAGAAAAGATGAAAAGGATAGTTTTTCTTTTATTCTTCCTTTCCGTACCAGCCAGGAGGTTGCCCGTCTTTTCGGCGGCGAAGAGATCTATGTCGCCATCGGCGAAAATCAAGCGGAATTTGTTTCGGGACCCGCCCGGGTAGTGTCACGGCTTGTAGAGGGCAGATTTCCTGACTATGGCGCGATTGTTCCAAAAAGATTTGAAACAGCAAGCTTTCTCGGGCAGAAAAAATTGCTTGACGCGGTAAGGGCCTCCAGCATTTTTGCGTCAAAGTTGCAGGAGGTACAATTTTCTTTTGGCGGAGGCGAGATGAGGATAAGTTCTTCCAACCCGGAAGTTGGGGAATACCACACCCAGCTCTTGGCACCCGCCACCGGCAAGACGGAGGCACAAGCAAGTTTTAATTATCGCTATCTTCTTGACGGTTTAAGCGCGCTTGACGAGGAAGAGATTTTTTGGGGCATCAATGGGGGAGATGGAGCAGCGCTTCTCCGCAACAAATCAGGCGACGATTTTATTTACGTGCTCATGCCTATCAGGGTTTCGTAGTGCCTCGCTACCACCAATCAGTTACCAGTAACTAGTAACTCCCTCTCAACAGTTTGCTGATTGCCTACAGAATCGTAGGCGATTATTTTTATTCTGCGGACTCCTTTGGGCGGGACCGGGGACAAGGAGAAACTTATTATGTTAGATAAGAAAGGCGCGGTTTTTGACCCCATAAGCTCGTCATCAATAAAGACGGAGATCTCGCGCAGCGGAAAGGGCCCCGCGGAGGTAAAAATGATACTGTCTAGGACGATTGTTTGCGCGAGTTCTGCTGCGGGCTGCAGGAGCGTTATGCGCGGGCGTTTCTCCGGCAAATGTATATCGTCAAAAGCTGTTGGCGGGCGTAAATCGGGAAGAGGATTTTGAGCTAGCCAGCGGCGTATTCCTTCCTCCCAATTATTAAATTGCGGGTCATCGGTCGGCTTGCTAGGAGGGCCTCCTTGCGGATCTTCTTTGCGCACGTGGGCTAGTATGGAGGAGACGGCCCCGAAACTCATCTCCTCTAGGAGATTTTCCGGAGTGTATGGAGTAGCGCGTTTTTTTGATATTTTATCTATTTTAATTATTTCTCCGGAGCGGTAGAGCCCGCGCAGGAACGGATTTTCCGGAGGCCGCTCAGACGGCCTGGTGAATTCTTCCGGCGGAGTCCGGGAAAGAGCCGATTCCAGAAAGTTATGCCATAAAGGGCCGGCCACCATGATGGAAAGACTTGATTTGTCCATGGCGGAATTGTCGCTGTTGCCGACCCACACGCCGGCAACAAGCGAAGGAGTATAGCCCACCACCCAAGCGTCACGGAAATCCTGCGTGGTGCCGGTTTTTGCCGCTACCGGCCGTCCAGGGAAGTAGAGCGAACTACGCGGATTGAAGATAGGAACCCGGGAGTCGTTATCCGATAGTAAATCATTTATGGTGCGGGCGACCTCGGTATCCAACACCGGCAAGGAAGCCGCCCCTTTTTCTTCCAAAAGGACCCCTTGGGAGTTTTCTACCCTGATGACAAATGAGGCGGGATGGAGGATGCCTTCCTGGGCAAATACGCCAAAAGCGGAGGTCATTTCCAGAAGCGTCACTTCAGCACCTCCTAGGACAAGCGACAACCCATAACGACTCTCGTCTACAAGTGTGGATATGCCCAGTTCCCGTGCGGTTTGCATAGAATCTTTTACCCCCGCCAAGTAAAGCAGTTTTACCGAAGGAACGTTTAAACTCTGCGCCAAAGATTGGCGTAGAGTCACGGGGCCTCTAAACTTTCCGTCATAATCCTGCGGATGATAACAGTCTTTTTCTTCTTTCACCAGCGGTCCGGGCGTACCATCGGGGTTGCACAGGGGGTTGAATTCCGTAGGGACGTCAAAAAGCGTAGTTTCGGGCGTGTATCCTTTTTTAAACGCGGTTGCATAAACGAACGGCTTGAATGCCGATCCGGGCTGGCGCAGACGGAGGGCTACATTAACGTTTGGGTCAAACTTGCAGTCTATTCCCGGATGGCAGCCCTCGGGAAGCGGATCAGCCCAGTAGTCTCTGGATCCCACCAAAGATAATACCTCTCCGGTTTTTGGATCTATGGCTACAAGTGAGGCGTTGTAGCCGCCCACCAGTTTTTCATTTCGTTCCGCTCCCTCGCGTATGGTTTTTTCGGCCTCCTCCTGCAAGCGCCAATCAAGCGTCGTTATGACTTTTAGCCCGCCGCGCTCAACGAATTCCTCGCCGTATTTTTGATTGATGTACTCGCGTACCATGAGTACGAAATGCGGCGCCAAGATGTTCTTTTGAGGAGGCACGAAGGCCAAGAGTTCTTTTTTGGCGCGTTCGGCTTCTTTGTCGGAAACGAAACCGGCCTCCCGCAGACGTTCTAAAATCCAGTCTTTTCGCTGCATAAGTTCGTTCCGCCTGGATCCGAAGGGCGAATAGTAGGTGGGAGCCTTGGGAAGCGCGGCAAGCACGGCGGCTTCGGCCAGCGTCACGTCCGCGGCTTTTTTGGCAAAATAAGTTTGGGCGGCGGCTTCGATGCCGTAAGCATTGGTTCCGTAAGGGATCTGATTCAGATACCACTCCAAAATTTCGTCTTTGGAATACTTCTGCTCGATTAATACGGCCAAGAGGATTTCTTTTATTTTTCGAGTATACGTGCGCTCCCCAGTCAGAATAGAATTTTTTACCAGCTGTTGGGTTATGGTGGACCCGCCCTGATAATAAAAGTCTCCGCGGGCGATATTTTTTAGAAACGCACGGGCGATTCCCCGCCAATCTATTCCGTGATGCCGGTAGAAATTAGCGTCCTCGGCGATTATGGCGGCCTGTTTTATATATGGGGGGATCTCTTTCAGCGGCAAGACGGTTCTCCGCTCTTCGCCATGTATTTCATAAAGCAGTATTTCCCCAGTCCGGTCGTATATTTTTGTAGATTCGGCAACGCTGCGTTCGGTGATACGGTCCGGCCCCGGGAGATCCCATAGGAGGTAATAGAAAAAGAACGCACCGCCCGCGCCGGAGAGGACTAAGAGCATTATCCAAAAACGTTTTTTTCTGGGGACCCGTCTTTTACGGGGCGAGTAGATGGGATTCATTTACCCAAGAAGTATAATCTAAATTGCTGGGATTTTCCAGCACGGCATGCTATGATTAAAAACATGAAAAAAATCGTTCTCGGCTCGGAAATTTTTACCCGCGGAGTAGCGGATATTGTCACGCGCGAGGAGCTTTTAGCGCGGATCAAAAAAGGGAAACCCCTGCGAGTTAAACACGGAATTGATGCGACTGCCGGCGAGCTTCACATAGGGCATGCCGCCAGCCTATGGAAGCTGCGTGCGCTGCAAGAAGCTGGACATAAGGCCGTGATTCTTTTTGGAGATGTTACTACTGCTATAGGCGATCCGACTGGGCGCTCCAAGGCCAGGCCGGTTCTTCCTGCGGAGACGATAAACTCAAACATACGGTCAATAGAAAGACAGATACGCGCCATTCTTTTAACCGACCCAAAAGTTTTGGAGACGCATAAAAGCTCCGAGTGGTATGCAAAGATGCCCGCGCCCGAGTTTCTCCGCCTTCTTTCCCTGGTCACCCATGCGCGGCTAGTTGAGAGGGAAATGTTTCGCGAACGCATCAAGGCCGGGACCGAAATATTTGCGCATGAGTTCGTTTATCCTATTTTACAAGGGTATGACTCAGTCAAGCTTCGGGCGGACATGACCGTTATTGGGCACGACCAGCTTTTTAACGAGCATATGGGAAGATTTCTCCAAGAGAAGTTTGTTCAAGACCCGCAAATAATTATGGCCTTATCTATCCTGCCCGGCCTTGACGGAGGCGAAAAAATGTCTAAATCCACGGGAAATTATATAGGGCTTCTTGATTCGTCCGGAGATAAGTTCGGTAAGGCCATGCGCCTGCGGGATGCGCTGATTATTACCTACCTTGAGCACTACACAGATGTACCGCTTCCGGAAATCCGCGTTCTTGAGAAGGGTCTGGCCGGCGGCAAAAACCCCATGGAAGCAAAGCTATTTTTTGCCGAGGCGCTAGTTAAAAGATATCATGGTGCCAAGCAGGCAAAGAAAGAAAAAGATAAATTTCTAGCGGTTTTTTCCAAGAGGGAAATGCCGGAGGATATTCCGGTGGCGAAAATCACGCCCGGTTCATATTTTCTCCCTGACCTTCTCCTCCGCCTGAAGTTTGCGCGCTCTAAATCCGAGGCGCGGCGGTTGATAGTGCAGGGCGCCGTTGAGGTGGGCGGCAGTGTTATCCGCGAGCTCAAAAAACCGCTGGAAATCAGAGCCGGAGAGCTTATGCGCGTTGGAAAAAGGAGAATGGTGAAAATACGTTGAGCGCCGGCGGATTACTGCCCGAAGAGAACCTATTCAAAAGCCCCCGGTTTAAACCGGGGGCTTTTGGCGCAACTGGAAAAGACTAGGTCTCGTCTTCGTCTTCCTCGGCGTCTTCTCCGTCCATGGCATCAGCGTCCTCATCAAGGTTTTCTTCCTCAACCATTTCTCCGGCGTCATCCCCTGTGTAGTCGTCGTCTTGGAGAGCCGCGCTGTGGCTAAAATACGTCATACAAGGATAGCTCAAATCTAAATTTAGAAAGTTTCTCGACCTTTGGAATTTAACTAATTTCCTGGATAGATCGTGTTGTCGCGCCGGACCTGATGTCTTGCAGCCAACAAGTCAGGGCAATGCCAGCGGCATCAAAGACATCGTCACGCGCCCTGAGGCCGGCGATTTCGGGAAAGGATAGGCGCATCATTTTTTGGAGCTGGAGTTTATCGGCCGTCCCGTCGCCGGTAACCGCCCTTTTAATCTCAAGCGGAGTATACTCATAGACCATAAGTTCTGCAAGCGCGGCTGTCAAGAGTATAGCCCCCCGGGCCTCGGCTACACGCAGGGCGGTTTTTTGATTTTTAGCAAAAAAGAGCCGCTCGGTAGCAAGAGCTCCTGGTGACCATTCATTTATAAGCGAGTTTACGCCCGCGGAAAGTTCTTTTAGGCGTTCGCATGGGGATGACGTATGTATACGGATAAGGTCCGCAGAAAGCAGACGGCATCCGCGCTCCCTGCCTTCCAGGACCGCATAGCCCACCGATGTTGTACCGGGATCAATACCGAGGATTATCAAAAGCCTTTAGCTTTTAGCTTTTAGCTTTTAGCTTCCTAGAAGCTAGCAGCTAGAAGCTATTAGCTGTGTTAGTATACACCTCTTGCACGTCATCCTGTTCTGATAGCTTATCAAGCAATAGTGTTAGTTTTTCTCGTTCGCTGGCGGGTATATCTATGCTGGTATTGGGCAGATAGTCTTTGCCATCCCCGGTCCACACTTTTTTGAAATTCCATAGAAGGGAGTTTTGGGGTACAAGTTTTACGTCGCGCTCAGAAAGGATTTTTTTTATCTCGGCCAGAGTCCGGTTTTTGTTATCCGTAATTCCTTCTATGAGGATCATAACTCCGCCTGGTGCGGCGGCTTCATAGAGAAATTCCTGTAGGGCCATGTCTGCTCCGGCCCCGGATGCCCGCAAAATCGCGCGTTCCATGTTGTCCTTGGGCAGGCCGAGGGCTCGGGCCCGATCCTGCGCCGCGCGCAATCTTGGATTTGATTCCGGGTTTGGCCCCCCCTCCTTGGCCGCAATCGTAATCTCACGCACCATTTTAGAAAAAAGCTGTCCTTTTTTGGCGTCAGTGACGGCTTTTTTGTGTTTGATCTGTGCCCATTTTGAATGCCCGGACATAGAACTAGTTACTGGTTACTGGTAACTGAGTTTTCTGCGCCTCGTGCGCGTATTTTATTATCACCTCTTTGGCCTCGTACAGATGCGGGACAAAGTTTATGGTAAATTCTCTTTCTCCCGCGGTCTGGATTCTGATCCGGCCGAATTTTAAAAAAGTTTCAATAAAGCCCTTGATTTCAATGGTCACATCCTGAACATGCTGTAAGGGGATTTCGGATATTTCCCGATTGAATAGGCCGTGCTGTTCTGCGTCAATAATTCTGCTGGTGGTAATGATCCACATATCAAGGTAGTAGTCCATCCATAAAAGGAACAAAAAAATAAACAGGACCATTATATAAAGGGAAAGGAAAAAATTGGTAGCGGGCTCCACTATGCGTATGTCAAATTGTTCGGTCGCCAGGGGAAGAAAAGTAAGGATAACCGGGGGGATGAAGACGAGCGCCGCGAAAGTAGCAATGGTCCGCGCCATAACGAACCAATGTTTATGGATTATCAGCACTATTTTTTCATTATCGTAAAGTTTTAGCATAAGAAGAATGTTAGGTGGGGATCTTTAAGAGAAAGGTGGCGCTAAATAGCCAAAAGAGCGCGGAGAGAAAGATAAAAGCGAGCATTATGATGCGGGGAGCCGGGCGGCCGGGCAGGGTGTATTGGCGGAGATGATAAAAAATCGCCGCCGAGAGTAGCAAGTAGATGAGGGAGAATGCGATAAAAATGGCCAGAGCAATAAGGAACATAAGCCTAACTAAGCAGGGGTTTTTGTTTCATTGAAGCAAGTCCCAGATGGGCATAGGCGCGTTCGGTTGCGACCCGGCCGCGAGTGGTTCTCTCCAAAAGGCCCAATTGCATGAGATATGGTTCGTATACGTCTTCGATGGTGTCTTCTTCTTCGGAAGAAGCGGCGGCGATCGACGAGAGTCCCACCGGACCGCCCCCAAATTTTTTGATGATGACTTCCAGTACCCTTCTGTCCATCGGCTCCAGCCCAGAAGCGTCTATCCCCAAAAGCGAAAGTGTTTTTTGGGCGACCTCGCCGGTCACTATTGAGTCGCCATGAACTTGGGCGTAATCGCGGGCTCTCTTCAGAAGACGATTGGCCACGCGCGGCGTGAAGCGCGAGGCCGCGGCCAGCAGTTTTACCGCGCGCGCCTCAACAGCGATATTTAGAAGACCGGCGGAGCGTTCTATTATTTTTTCTATATCTTTGTCGGCGTAGAAATCAAGCCGGAATGCCCCGCCGAAGCGAGAACGCAGAGGACTGGAGAGTAGTCCTATACGCGTGGTGGCGGCGATAAGCGTAAACGGCGGTAGTTCTATTTGTATGGTGCGCGCCGAAGGACCTTTGCCGATTACGATATCGAGAGTTCGTGACTCCATAGCCGGGTAAAGGACTTCTTCAATAAGTTTGTTCAGGCGATGCGCCTCGTCAATGAAAAGGATTTCTCCGGGCAGGAGGTTGGTAAGGATGGAGGCAAGATCTCCTACACGCTCGATCGCTGGTCCGGAAGTAACGCGGATATTGGTTTGCATCTCACGCGCAATTAAGTGAGCCATGCTGGTTTTACCCAGGCCCGCCGGCCCCCCCAGAAGTACGTGTTCCAAGGGTTCGTTCCTTTTCCGGGCCGCGTCAATAAGAATGCGCAGGTTTTTTTTCAACAAGTCTTGTCCCACGTAGTCGGACCATTTTTGTGGTCGGAGCGTGGTATCCAGATTTTTATCCTCTACGCTCTTCTCGGCCAAAACTACTGGAGTAGTTTTCTGGCTTTTGTTTATCGGCGTATGATCCGGCCTCATTGACAAGTCCATATTATTTTGCTATAATTAGAATGTAATTAAGGAGGGGGCACGCCCCGATTTTTGTTGTTTGCCGGGGCCGTGGGCAATTAATGGTTCGTCAAACCTGCCATTAATGGGGATTTTTACACCAGGATGCGTTGGTTACTAGTAACTAGTTACTAGTTATCAGTTACTGGTTCATGCCTGGGAGAAATTCTAGCCTCCGTGTTCCCAAACCGGAGTAATTGCCCACGGCCTCGGAAAGCAATTTAGTAGCTAGTTACTAACTAACTCCGAGCACCCGCTCCAGTTCCGCAAAATCTGTTATTCCGCTCAATACCTTGAGAAGACCATCCTGTCTCATCGTGATTTGGCCCTGGCGCTCGGCCGCTTTTTTAATTTCAGATTCCGGGGCATCTTTCAGGATAAGAGTCTCCAAGCCGTCATCTATTAGGATGATCTCAAAGACCCCAATCTGTTTTTTGTATCCTAGGCCGCTGCAGGAAGCACAGCCCCGCGGATTTGTTTTAAAAATGGTCCATTTATCCTGCGCAGGAGCAGTGATCCCCTTGGGCAGGGCCGTAAGCTCCGACGCAATTTCTTTTTTCTTGGCGGCGCCGAGTTCTGCTGGCACCCTGCACTCGGCGCAAAGTTTTCGTACTAGCCTCTGCGCCATGGCCACGTTTATGGCCGGAGCCAAAATATTTGGTTTTACCCCGAGGTCTAAAAGTCGCGGAATTGTTCCGGCGGCGTCGTTGGTGTGAAGCGTTGAAAAGACCAGATGTCCGGTAAGGGCCGCGTGCATGGCCGTTTCTGCCGTCTCCAGATCCCTTATCTCGCCGACTAAAATTACATCCGGATCTTGCCGTACTATGGAACGCAGGCCGTTAGCAAAGTCATACCCGGCCTCGGGATCAACCTGCGTCTGCTCTATACCCGCGAGGTGGTACTCTATGGGGTCTTCGATGGTAATTACTTTAATGGCCGGCGTGTGAATTTTCCTCAAAAACGCGTAGAGAGTCGTGGTCTTTCCAGACCCGGTGGGGCCCGTGGTGAGAATCATGCCGTTGGGACGCTTGAGTTCTGCGGTAAGGGTTTTTATGACCCAGGGCTGCATGCCCAGATCCCCAAATGGCACCTGAATGGCCTGGGGATGTAGAACTCGCAGTACAGTATTTTCCCCATAGGGGCCGGGTAGTGTCGAAGTACGTACCTCAATGTCCGTGCCGTCTGTCTTTATAGTGAAGCGGCCGTCCTGCGAGCGGTTGTGGACGTTAAGTTTTAGTTCGGACACGAGTTTGATGCGTGAGAGAAGGAGAGCGTAAGGCTTGGGGGGGATAGCGCTTACGTCCGAGAGCACGCCGTCTATTCTAAAACGTATTCGTACCGCGTCCTCTAGCGGCTCCAGATGTACGTCCGAGGCGCCGACGGATATTGCGCCAGCCAGCAGGATTTCCAGTATTTCGGTTGTTTTGGCAAAAAGTACGCCTGCTATCTTTTTTTGAATCTGGGCTACGGTGTTTATCTCTTTTTGGAATGCGGCCATTCTTTCCGGCGAAACCTCGATCGCTCCCGGCATGGTCCCTTGTTCGGCTGGGACCCTCTTGTAAAAACTCCAGGCGCGCTCCAATCCCGAACGGGATACAAGGTACAACTCATATTCGTAGCGATCCTCGGCGAGGCGCTTGAGGATCGCCGCGGTGGAGTTCTTGTCCGGATTTCGTACTGCGATATTCAGGCGTTTCCCTGCTATCTGAAATACGGCTAACTCGCCGTCGCGCGCCTTTTCCTCGCTGATTACTTTTATGGCATCAATCTCTATCGGAAAGGCCGTAAGATCGGCATAGGGCAGTTTATATTTTTGCGAGAGGGTTTTGACGTTTTCCTCCTCTTCTTTCCTGCGCAGCAGCTCAAGCTTGCGGGCCACCGAATCCTCTTTAAATTGGGGCATACCCTAATTGTATTTTAAATATGGTTCTTTCTCTACCCTCGGCTTCCACAGGGCACAGCAGATCTTGTGTGAGGATATTTTACAGGGACGGTATGTCGCCGCTACTTAAAAGAGCGAGGCGATTTTTTCTTCCGCTTCGCGGAAGGACGCAAAAGACGATGAGAGTTTAAGATAAGGACTTTTAAATTCTCCTCCTTCGGCCGAGCGCAATGCTTCCAGCGCCGGGCGCTCGCCGGAAAGGGTCGCGTATATCCTTTCATCCGCGGGGTCCTGCCATAAAGATGCCGATATGCGGTGTCTTGGGAACTCCGAATCAAGGCGGCTCAGTACTCCTGAAATGTCTTCCGGCGAACGGCCTGTTTTTTCAAAATCTTCTTTGGTAAGGAAAGACCAGAGGATTTTTTGGTCTTCATCAAGACGCGATCTTACTGAGGCGCGCCCGAGAAGCTGGGCCAGCCCCACGTCTCCACGCTCTTTTACAAGCTCGTGCGCTTCTTCAAGATCTGCTCCCAGACGCATGAGTTCGGAGGAGACCAGGAGCGTATCCGCGGAGGTTGACCCCGCCCTGAATCCGCCGGTGGCCGACACTATTCCGGCCAGGAGAAGCGTTGCCGCGTCGCGATCAAATAGATCTCCATAGGCCGAAGACAGCAGTTGATAGACTAATTCCGAGACTGATGACTTTGTCTCGTCGGTGACGTTTGCCTCCCCATAATTTTTATTGGTCGGCCCGTTGTTAACATTTATTATGGGCGTATTGGTGAGCAGATCCGGGTCAGCGCCCACCGCTCCTGCGGCCTCCTCGATATTCACAACGCCGATTGCGGCTATGCAGGCGCAGATGGCCTTCCCGTTCCTGAACGATAGGGCGTCATTCGGGACGGAGGACTCTTTCGGGGAAAGGATAATGTCTATGCGATTTTCGCCTTTTTCGTAACGAAGCTGCGAGATAGGAGAGCGGCTAGTGTCTAGCGACACGACAAATTCTCTTGGCAGTTCGTCCAGAGAGCCGAGATTTTTGAAAATATACGGAACGGCGGATTTTAACGCGCCGTTGCCGAGGACTCCCGTTTTTTTGCCTTTTTTCCCAAGTGCGCCTGCAAACACGTCGGCCGCGGCCAGACAATCAAAAGACGCGTCTTTGGGAAGAAGCAATCCCAGGTGTTCACTTTTTTCTATAAGCTCAATAGCCTTTGATGTGTCCATGTCTCTCGGCCATTAGTAGCGCTACGCCGGGACGGCGTCAAATAGCCGCCCTGTGGATAACTAAGCGCGGGTCATTGTTTTTATATCAATCGGCATTCCCGCCGCGCTTTTTAATTGTTTCAAGAAGTTTGGGAACGATATCATCCGCGGAAAATCCATGTGTCTCATAATCGCCGATGAAACGAGCGGAGTGGAGGCCGGTTTCCTGATCCGCGGCGTGCTTTCCGGCCTCGTGAAAATCAGAACCCGCGGTGCGCAGGAGATTATATTTTTTGGATAGACCCTCCAAAAACTCACTGTCGTCTTCGGTATGCGAGGGGTTGAATACTTCAATTCCGTCAAGGCCCCATCCGGTGAGCTCTTTCAAAAAATTTTCGAGCCCCTCGTAATTATTTTTAAAATGAATTGCGGGATGTGACCATACGGCTACGCCTCTTGCCCCATGGAGAAGCGCTAGGGCGTCTTGGGCGGAAATATGGGCGCGGCGCACGTAATTGGGACTTTCATTGGAAATAAACTTCTCAATAAAGTCGTGGATCGTAGAAATAAGTCCGAGCTTTTCTTTATTTTCCGGACGCGCGAGGATGGCGCGCGCGATATGCGGCCTGGCCACCACTCCGCCGGTTGCCTCTCGTAAAACATCTCCCCACTCAACCGTAAAACCTTCTTGCCGCAAATTTTCAACCATTTTTTGGGCGCCCGCGATCCTTCCTTCTTTGAATTTCGCAAGTTCGCCAAGTAGGAGTTCATCCCCAATATTTATGCCGTATCCCAGGATGTGAGAATCATGTTCCTCCACCGACATCTCAATGCCCGGAATCACGCGCACGCCGAATTCCGCGCCTGCCCGCAGCGCTTCTTCAACTCCTCCGATGGTGTCATGATCGGTAATGGCAATCACCTGAAGTCCATGCTCTTTTGCCATTTGCACGCATTCTCGCGGCGAATGTTTTCCATCGGAAGCCGTAGTTTGGATTTGTAGATCAAATGTATTCATTCCGCCGGAGACTTAAAATTATTTCAGGCGCGCTAGTTCCTCCCCCACTATTTCTTTGTCGTTCCAGGGAATTTTCGTGCCGCGCGGCCCCGCGATCCAAGGCTCCGCGCCTTTGCCGGTAATAACCACTATATCGCCAGCTTGGGCCTGTCGCAACGCCATACGGATGGCTTCACGACGGTCCGGTATACTAGTAACTAGTAACTGGTTACTAGTTACTCCAGATTTTATATCCGATAAAATCTGGTCTGGGTTTTCGTCGTAGGGATCTTCATTAGTCAAGATAACTCTGCTACAAAACTCGGCGGCGATTTTCCCTAACTCCGGCCTTTTCCACTTATCTCTACCTCCGCCCGCAGAGCCAAGTACGCAAATTAGTTTGCGTACTTGGAGTAACTGGTTACTGGTTACTGGTTCCCGCAAAGTTTGATAAACTTTGCGGAGGGAATCTGGCGTATGAGCGTAATCCACGACTACGGTAAACTCTTTTTGCTCGCCCGCCGAAGTTTTAACGAAGGCGGGAATAAATTCCATGCGGCCGGGGATTAGGTTGACGCGCGCGACGGCGCGAGCAATTTTCCCAAGTGCCGTATGCTGGCTTAGCCCCAGCGCCACGGCGCAGAAGATATT
>JACPMG010000004.1 GCA_016186095.1 Candidatus Sungiibacteriota bacterium
GTTCCATCCGTATCATCCGAAATCCCCCCATCCCTGTCCGAAGCCACCCCTCCCGAACTCACCCGTTCCCTTTCCCGCGGCTCCTCCGGAGATGATGTTCGCAAACTCCAAGAGTTTTTAGCCCGCGACAAAGATATTTATCCGGAAGGCCTTCTTACCGGCTTTTTTGGTCCTCTTACCGAAGCCGCGGTTAAGAAATGGCAGGAGAAACACGGAGTTGAATCCGTGGGCATTGTCGGCCCCAAAACCATAGCCAAGTTTCAAGATATTGGAAGGGGAGTGGTTCAGGGGCTTATTCAGCAAGGAGCTGGAGCATCAGGAGTCATACCTCCCGGACTTCTTAAAGCGCCGGGAATTCAAAAGAAATTGGAGATCTCTACAACCACTACGTCTATCGCTACTACCACTACTCCAGTTACTGCCACTACTACCGCGCCTATTATTGTTGCCACCACCACTCAAGCGACGACTCCAGTAGAAATAATACCCGCCATACCTGTTCAACCCGCACCACTTTCTTCGCCACTGCCGCCTCTTCCACTAGAAAAAAAAGTGAGTGGCGAAAGTTCTGGCGGTCCGCCGGCAATTATCCCGAATGGCTCCGGGTATGGCATTGTATGGGTAGATACCGCAGGAACCGGTATCCGATTTGCTGCCGTAAACTGGAGCGGAGATATTGTTATAGCTCCTCGCACCATCTATTCTCCCGGCAGTTCTCTTTGGAAATACATTGCAATTAAGTGGACCGGAACAGAATATGGGATAAGTGTTGCCGTCAATGAGCCATCCGGAACACAAACCTATCTTGTTCGTGTTAACGCACAGGGTGGTTTTATTTCATCGAGTAACCTTGGTCCTGGAGGAAAATCGCCGTATTCGGGTCCGGCGCTTACCTGGGATGGCAATCAGTATGATATCGCATGGAATGCGGCAACGAACAACGGAGTTCATTTTGCGCGCTATTCTCCCGCACAGTCAGCGGTGGTGACAACTAAATTACCGTCCGTATCTTTTTCACAAGCGTGCGACGTCGCGATTGAGTGGAACGGCGACCGATTCGGTGTCATGTGCGATGGCTCGACGTTTTTCGCGCTCGACGTGAATGGAAATATCGTTGTTTCGCCAATGCCAATGTCATGTGTGAAGGACTCTGTCGCCGGCTTTGCCTGGCAGCCAAGTATTATATGGGATGGAGAAGAATTCCAGGTTATTTCGCAAGATCATTGGACACCCGGCTCGTATAGTTGGTATGGAACTCCCACCGGCGCCATATTGCCTAATTGGACTAATTCTAATTGTTATGGAAATTCTAACGCGGTTTCCTACCCGGTATACCATTCATCAATGACATTCGCGCCTAATGTATATGATAAGATGACGTTTGTATCCAGTTCACAGATCTACCAGAGGACCGGTGAAAAGAATCATGCGATAGGATTTGTCCGGCTTGATCAGGGCACCATTAAACTCGGGGAGTATATAAAACAGACAAATAACATAGTAATTACCTCGTCGTTAAAAGATATTGCTACGTCCGTTGGTATGTTGGGCAATATTGTCTGGGGAGGAAATCGTTATGCCGTGGTATGGAGTAACGCGAACGGAATCAATATCACCTTTGCGTTGTTTGATATCCGTTATCGGCCGCCGCAAGAATACTGTTCTAACCCTGTTTACCCATGTTGGGAATTTGGTTTTTCATTATCCACATTCACACAGCCGGTTATAATTCCTGACGCGCCGGCGGTCACTACTGCCATACCCGCAACTCCGGCTGCACCGGCGACTCCGGCAGTGCCTGTAACAATCGCTACTACCATTACTACATCATCAGATACTACCCCTCCTTCAGTTCCGACTAATCTTGTGGCCACCTTTATTTCTTCTTCACAAATAACCTTTTTCTGGGCATCTTCAACCGACAATGTCGGGGTCGCAGGATACAAAGTATACAGAAGCGGTTCCTATCTTGCTTCTGTTACCTCGACATCCTATACAGGCCTGGGACTTACCGCTGGAACTTCTTACAGCTTCACCGTGGCCGCCTATGACGCGGCCGGGAATGTATCGGCGCAATCAAGCCCGATTTCAGTAACTACTGCATCAACCGCTACAACTACCATCGACACCACGTCCCCGGTTGTTTCCAATGTTACGGTGACAAACATCACCTCCAACTCGGCAACTTTTACCTGGACTACTAATGAGCCCGGAAATTCTTATGTAAATTACGGCCTTACCTATGGCCCCTTCGGAGATTTTGAGAATACTACGGCCGTAGATACCGTCCTGGTAACTTTGCATTCGGTTTCGGTCTCTAACCTACAGCCCGGCACTACTTATAATTACCGCGTAAAATCTAGTGATGCCGCCGGGAATATAGGAACGTATCCAGGCCAATTCATTACTACATCAGCCGTCACATCCGACACCACCCCGCCCGTGATTTCTAATATCTACACCATAGGAGGTACTGATTATGCTTCCACGAGCATATCTATAATTTGGACCACGAATGAAGTAGCCGATTCCCAAGCTGAGTACGGCCTTACAACTTCTTATGGTAGTAACACGTCCCTGAATACTAGTATGGTAAATTCACATGCGGTTACGCTTTCCCAATTACAGTCAAACACCACTTATTATTTCCGTGTTAAGTCTAAAGACGCCGCCGGAAATCTGGCTACGGCAACCGGATCGTTTACTACGACTCTGGTAGCCACCACCGCGACAACCACGACCACTACTACGGCTCCTGCTGCAGCTTCTTTAACAATTATCACTCCCAATGGTGGAGAAAGTTGGCAGGTGGGAACCGGCCCGACCATTAGGTTTTCATTTTCGTATTCCGATTATTACATCCATGAGGGCGCGGCCATTTATTTACAAACCGTAGACGGGTCATCGCGCCAAACGCTTCTTCAAATCGGTTCCATAAATATAGTTGCCGGAGAAAATCATTATGTCTGGGCAATTCCATCGTCTGTAGCTCCCGGGAATAATTACGGTATTAAGGTGGCTATTACCATTGGGTCAACTACGGCCGAAGATGTTTCTGACCAAACTTTTAGCATCGCCGCTGCTCCTGCGTCCGTGTCTTCTACTCCTGACATCAGGACGGGAACCGGGGTGGTGGCGGACAGCAAAAATTTCAACTTCGGCACCGGGTCAATTTTCTACAGCGTTTCCGGACCCGGCACCAGCGGATATTTGTATTCGGGCGGATCAACCGGCTGGACCACTCCGCCCATGTTTTTGGCGGGGGGGACACAAGCCGGAAGCACATGCAGCCCGAATGTGCCATCACAAAAAAGCTACCAGGGGATCTCCAATATATGCCAGTTTACCAGCGCGTCCAATTACACGTTTAACGATGAGTATTCGGTGCTGATGTTTGATAAACAATCTTCTTGCTATAGGGGTATACTTCTTTTCAAACAAGGAAACTATTATGGCGGCATAGACCCGGAGGATATTAGCGGTAACAACCTGAATTACAGATATTGGTACGATGCGTCTGGCGGCTCAAATTTCAGCAGTTTGTGCTCGGCCAGCGCCAAAAAGGAGAGCGATATGGCAGCCATACTTAAATCCCTTTCCTCCGTACTGCAAAAACTTCAGCAAGCGTTACGATAAAAATATGAGAAATTTTAAAAACATTATCGCCATTTTTGTCATAATTAGCGCGGCATTCTTTATGTCTCCTGCTTTCGCGTGGGCCCAATCTCCCGCCTCCGCCCCAGCTTCGGCGGACAAGCCCGTATCCTCCGACCTTCAAGCGCTGATCAAACAGCTTCAGGATCAGATCAAGGCCCTACAAAAGCAAGTCGTGGATCTACAAACCAAGCTGGATGTCTCCCAGAAAGAAACAGCGGTGGTCAAGGAAGAAGCCAAAGCCACCCGTGAGGAGGTGCGGGCCACCAAAGAAGAAGTAAAAACCGCCCGAGAGGAAGTTCAGGCGATACGCGAGGAATTAAAACTTACCAAGTTTTTAAGAAGGGGAGAGTCAGGAGAGGAAGTTAAAAAACTTCAGGAGTTCCTCGCACAGCGCCCCGATCTTTATCCTGAAGGGCTGGTTACGGGCATATTTGGCCCGCGCACCGAGGCTGCGGTGAGAAAACTGCAGGAAAAATATGGATTTGAGTCCGTCGGATTTATAGGCCCCAAAACCCTCTCTAAGATCAACGAACTTCTCAATCAAGGGGCCGGAGTATCAGGAGTCATACCGCCGGGCCTTCTGCAAGCTCCGGGGATTGAGAAAAAAGTCCCGGCTGTGTCTTCGGAAACGGGTTTGGCAACCTCAACGACAGTTAAGCCCGTAAGCGTACCAGTAGAGGCGGCAGTTGCGGCAGTAACCGCAACTACTACCGCTGCAACTTCAACAACAGCTTCTGTTACGGCGGCTCCGACTCCGGTGCCGGAGGCATCCGCAGTGTCTGTGTCATCATCACCGACATCCGCGGCATCGGTTACTACGACAATCACATCTTCATCCGTGAGCACAGCCACCACAACGGCAACAAGCAGTCCGGCTTTTTCCGTCTATGATGTGCGGGCCAGCGGCACTTCTCATAATACGACAACCATTTATTGGCTAACCAGCGTGCCAGCCGATGATAAGGTGGAATACGGACCCACGCTCTCTTATGTTTACTCTAGGGTTGGCACTAGCACCTCCTTGGTAGCTAGTCATGCTGTTACTCTGCTTGACCTGGCAGGCAGCACTACTTATCACTATCGGGTTACTTCCAAGGATGCTTCGGGTAACAGCATATCTTCTTCCGACTATACTTTTACCACTACGGCTCCGATGGTTCCGCCTGTTATCTCCAATGTACAGGCAACCGTTACCGAGAACTCGGCCACCATTACCTGGACTACGGACAAAGCGGCCAACAGCCAAGTGGATTACGGAGTTTACAGCTATTACGGTTATTCGACTTCTTATTCTCCTTTGGTAACTTCGCACTCGGTTACTATTCCGGGACTGCCAGCCGGCACTATTTATAACTATCGGGTTGTATCCCAGGATGTTCCTGGAAACGGTAATGCCTCGCAGAACTATACTTTTACTACGGCATCTCCCCAGCTTGCGCCTCTCTCCTCTGCTCTAATTAGCCACTGGAAGTTTGACGGTAACGGTAATAATGAAGTTTCTGGCGCGCCAGCTGCCCAGATTGTCGGAAATGCCGTATTTAATTCCAGCGGCGGTAAATTCGGCGGGTACGCCTATATCCCTACCGGAAGCGACTCAGTCAAAATCCCTTATAATAGTATGTATGATCTTCCCAATGACTTTAGTATTGAATTTTGGTTTCGCCAGAGAGCTAACCGGAGTTTTTTCCAGGATCTTGTTTATAAGGGCCTTCCGATGAATAACTATAATTTTAGAGTATTCCGCCAGCTCTGGAACGAGTATAATTTTGGGCCCATTATAGCGGGTTCTACTGCCGCTGGTACCGGATATTGGCATCAGGCGAGTAATTCCAATCAGTTGGCGCACGGAGAATGGCATCATGTAGTTTATACAAGAAACACCAGCGTGGCGGCGTATTATTTGGATGGAGCAGTTGTTCATACCAATATTCTTTCTTCGGAATATACGGGGCCTGCCAAGACGCCGGCGGTGGACATAATCATCGGCGATTCGGCAGTTGATACGGACATAGACAATCTTAAAATTTATAACCGGGTTATGACGTCTGGCGAGGTGCAAAGCAATATGCAGCAAGCAGGAGCTGTTAAAAGTGTTGATACACAATTGGCCGATATCGCCTCGGCCATTTCCAGGATATCCGAAGCAGTGAAAAAACTGTTAGATAAGAGATAATAATGAGATAGGCGCTTGAGGTAATGTCTTTGAAAACACCGAGAGGCCGGGCCATAAGTTAAAAAATTTCACAGCGAGCCAAGCGGCCGAGCCCAGCCCTTTGGCCGCGAAATTAAGGGGGAAGACACCTGTATTCATTAGGGGGGTTCAAGGGCTCCCCCTTACCTTGAGCGGACAAGGGGCTGGGCGAGGGAACCGCTTGAGCGAGTGCCCAAGTTATCCACAGGTGGGTATTTACTACTTATATGCTTCAGGTAAACTAGAAAAAGAGTTGTGGATAACTCTTTTTCTACAGCACTAAATATTTATTGAAGCGACTTTACAGTCGGGTCGCTTTTAACTAATTCTTATAAAGTATAATTATGTTACAAGTTAAAAAAGTCATAAGTCGAGAAAATCCTTATTTATTTATACTGGCCTTATTTCTTGGGGTGATTTTGGCAGTAGGCGGATCGGTCTGGGCAACCACTATTGGAACTAATATATCTTCGTCCGGAACCTTGTCCGCGACCAACCAGCTGACTATATCCGCCTCTAACAGCGCTTCTTCAAGCATTGCTTATGCTTTGGGGATAGCAACCTCGACACCTGGCGCGACGTTTGCAGTCGGAGGAAACGGCTATCTTACCGGAGGACTTGGCGTGGGCAAGGCCACCACTACTGCCGGAGCATTGGAGTTAACCGGACCTGCGTATGTTGCCGGCGCGTTATCAGTCGGCGGCAACATCTCTGTGCCGGACGGCGAAGTTGGTGCTTCCAAGACCAGGGCTACCGCCACTACCGGCTCCTTTCAGACCATATGGGGTGACCTCACGTATGAAGGCGCTGCGGGCAGCACCAGTTTTTACCATGCGGGCGTTATGGGCAACTTTATGGGCGCCGCCCTTTCCAATACTAATGCAGTTGTTCATGCGGGCGTGATTGGTAAGTACTCTGTTACTACCAGCGACGGTGTGGTTGGCGCTAAAGCAGGTTTGGTAGGCGAAACTGAAACCAGCGTTGCTGATGCGGCCATTATGGCTATTCTTGGTGGTGATGACAGTACGCTTACTCCGAACGCAGCTTATGGTGTTCAGTATTTCAACTCAACCGCAGCCAGTAAGTTTTCCTACGGATTAGATCTTTTCCACGCGGAAACGACCGGCTATGTTAATTCAGCCGTTGATTACGGCACAGCCGACATCCGTCTCCAGAACGGCGAAACGATTTCTAACGCTACCGACGGCGTGATTACCCTGGGCGGAGCCGCTCTTCTTAATCGCATAGCAACTTCATCTCCGACCACGGACACGACCCTGACCGCCGCGCAGTCCGGCACGACGTTCTTTATGGGAACTGCTGGCCTGGATTTGACGCTTCCCGCGATTGCTAACACCAACGGCGTTTGGTATAGGTTTGTAGTAAGTACAGCAGTTGCTGATACGTCTCAGACCGTAATTGCTCCGACAGCTATCCTTCAGGGCCCGATTGACGTGAACAGCACCATGGTGTTGTGTACTAGTGAAACTACAATCACGTTTGCTGAGGGGGCAGATGTCATTGGCGACTGGGTTGAAGTCCGCTCCGACGGTACCAACTGGTTTGTTACTGGACAGGCGCAAGCAACCAATGGAATTACGTGCGCAGGCACTTAATAGAATTACGTGCGGCTAACTTCCTAACCTAGTTACTTTTTCTGTGCGCGATATGATGCCGGGGCGATTCATAATAAATTTTTGTTGCTCTATTTATGGAATTGAAAACTCAAAAAATGTCTAACGGGGTGAAGCGCATCCTCGCTATTCTCACAATTTGGCTGTTTCCTGCTACGTTTGCTTTGGCCGCCAATGAAGTTATCATAAGCGAATTAACTCTGACTCTGCCTACTGACGGATCAAATTATACTGTCCGCGGCGACTCACAGGTTGATTCCATAGAAGTTACCTCCACTACTTTTAAATTCACCCTTTCCCAAGGGGGTAGAATTCATTTGACCTCCGGGGATAAAAAGAGTTTCAGCACCAATGTTGCTTCCCCTTTGAAAGTAGCCACCACCTGCGAAGATAGCCAATCGACTATTTTTATAGATATAGACCCCCCGTTTACTGCAAGCACCATTACTGTTACTCCATCCGGCACGTGTAATGTAGGCGGAGGCGGTGGAGGCGGCGGAGGTGGTGGAGGAGGCGGTGGAGGCGGTGGAGGCGGCGGAGGAGGAGGGTCTCCCGCGCCAGCACCCACGACAGTTGATAAAGTGACGCAGTTAAAACAGCAGATCGCGACTGTACAGACTAAAATTGCGCAGCAACTGGCACTTGTGCAGGCCCAGCCTAAATTTGGCGTAACCCCTCCTGCTTTTGGAGTTTTTGCGCGCGATGTTGTCCCTGGGCAGAAGGATGATGAGGTAAAACGTCTGCAAGGACTTTTGGCCCAAGACAAAGAAATTTATCCGGAAGGTCTGACCACCGGACTTTATGGACCCCTGACTGCGAGCGCTGTGCGCCGGTTTCAATTAAAATATGGTGTTATCCAAAATGCGAGTGATCCCGGCAACGGGCGCGTAGGACCAAAGACCCGCGCGAAATTAAACGAACTTTTCGGTGAAGCGCCTTCTGCTCCGGTAGCTCCGGCACCAGTATCTGCGTCAGCTCCGGCACCCGCTCCTACAGCTCCGGTGAGCGATGCGGCTAGGAGTTCTCTTGTCAAATCAATTCAGGAGCAGATTAAAGCCATACAGACCAAGCTGATTCAGGCACAGATCAAAGCCATTCAGGAGAAGATTAACTCCTTAATTAAAAAATAATTATGGCTAGCCGACTTTCTATAATCGTCGCGATACTTCTTCTTTCTTTTTTCCTCTCCACCAGCAATGATTTTGCTCAAGTTTCGGCTATACAGGAGAAATTGCGTGAGGCGCAGATTAAGCTTTTGCAAACGAGCGTTTCCGGTATTCAGGAGCAGATTGATGCCGTACGTTTGCGAAAGAATAAGGAGATTGCCGAGGCCAGAGCCAAGGCCGCAGAAGAATCTGCTCGTGCGGCAGCAGTTCCAAGCCGCGAGGAAGTCGCGCGCGATCTTGAACAAAAAATTAAGTCCTTACAACAGGTTGTTGAATCTTTACAGCCTCGCGCCACGGAAGAGGAGGCGACTCGTATTGAGAATAGGGTAAGCGAGATCAATAAAGAGCTTGTAGATGCAAACGGTACTCAGCTCCTAAAACTTCGTGCCGAGATGCGAGCTCTTCTGGCAGACTACGAGAAATTGCAAGTGGAGATCCGCAAATCATTGGAGGAGGCCGCCAGGCGCAATCAGGCCCTTCTTCTTCAACAGCAAGTGCGCGCTCTTCAGGAAAAAGTACTTCTTCTGCCTCGTACTCCGGCTCCAGCAGCAGCTCCTGTTCCTGATCCGAATGCGGCGATCAAGGTCCAGATAGGCGTAGTTCAGGAAAAAATTCAGGCCTTGCAGCTCAAACTCCTCCGGGAGAAAGCGAGTCTTATCCAAGGACAGATTGATCAGGTGAAAAAATAGTATTTTATCTCGTGGAAAAGAATATTCAGAGGATATTCTTTTGGGGGCTTATGGCATTAGGCCTTTTTTTCTTTTTATTTCAATTAGGGTCCGGGCCTTTTTATGACTACGATGAGGCCTACTACGCGCAAGTGCTAAGAGATACCCTGGATTCCGGGAATTTCCTGACTTTGCAGCGTTTCGGAAGCGACTGGTTTGAAAAACCGCCATTGCTTTTTTGGCTGACGGCTTTGAGCGTTAAAATATTTGGCGAGAACGAGTTTGCCATGCGTCTGCCAACAGCGCTTTTGGGGACGGGCGCTATATGGGGAACGTATCTACTTACCTTTTATTTGACCAAAAGTTTTTGGGCATCGTTCCTTTCGGGAGCCATTTTGCTTTTCTCCGGCATTTTCCCGGCATCGGCCAGGCAGTTTCGCATGGATGTTCCGCTTGCCTTCGTGATAGTTTTTGCGCTTTATAGCTTCGTAAAAGGGTGGGCCGATAGAAAATGGTTTTGGGGATTTTGGGGATTTATGGCGCTTGGCATAATGCTAAAAAGCTTGCCTGCGTTTTTATCGGCTCCTATCGCGGTTATTTTCAGCGCGGCTTATGGAAGGTGGGATTGGCTTAAGAACTGGTATTTTTGGCTTGGTTCGGTTTTGTTCCTGATTATAGCCGCTCCTTGGCACATTGTGGAAAGTCTGCGCTTGGGCAGAGAATTTTGGGACATTTATTTCATCCGCCATATTTTGGAGCGAGCCAGCTCCGCAGTTATTGGGGGGAATATAACCAACTGGGATTATTTAAAACATCTTCTTATTCTCAACGAGCCGTGGTTTTTACTCTTTTTGGCAACAGGGGCATTTTTGGTTCTTTATCGCAAGAAGCAATTTCCGGGGTTTCAGCTTGCGCTTGCCTCATTTATTTCCGCGCTTTTCATTTTCTTTATCTTTGCGGTAGCCAAAACAAAACTGATATTTTATCTGATTCCCGCTTTTCCTTTTGAGGCGATCTCCCTGGCCGCTGCGGCATTATTTTTATATCACCTAGCGCCTGGGCGGTACAAAAAATCTGTTGTTGTTGCCTGCGGTATGGCTCTTGCGCTCGGAGCAGCGAGCACATCCTACCAGATTTTTTTATCCAATGTCCCGTATTCATATCTATGGGCGGCAGAGGAGAAACAAATTGGCGAGTTGATTCGCGAAGGCGAGCGCGGGCACAAACTTTATAGTTTTGACTGGAAAGCGTACGACACCATTTATTATTACAGCGGCAGGAGTTATATCGAGCTTGTGGAAAAGGATGATCTAAAGACCGGGTTCCCTCCGCCGTATTTTCTTATCATGCCGAAGCCCTATTTTAAAAACACGGAACAGCCGGGGATTCGAGTACGATTTATGGGTAACTATCTGGTACTTTTGGAAGCTCGCGGGGGTGGTGAGTGAGGGCATTATGTAAGAAATAATCGCGTTGTTCACACTTGTGTTTTCAAACGCATGTACCTTGACCGTGTTTTCCTATCCTCCGCCCCGCTTTTGGTATATATCCGCGGGGTCGAGTCCAACCCCTTGACCGCGAACTTAAGGGGGAAGACACCTGTATTCATTAGGGGGGTTCAAGGGCTCCCCCTTACTGTGAGCGGACAAGGGGTTGGGCGAGGGGGTTCCCGCATACCTTTTTACAAAAAGCGGGGCGGAGAAAAGTGTTAACAATGCGATGGATTCCTATAGATATTACTATGTGGTATAATTGGGTCATGGCGAGAAAAATTCTTTATTTGGGCTTTATATCGCTGTTTTTCCCTTTGGCGGCGTTGGCGGCAAGTTTTGATCGCGATCTTTATTTTGGCATGGCTGGGGATGCGGATGTAACGCGTCTGCAGGAGTTTTTGCGGGATCAGGAGGTATACAGCGGGCCGATAACCGGGAGTTTTTTTACTCTCACACGCGAGGGGGTACAAAAATTTCAGCGGAAGGAGAAAATTGAACCGTCAGCCGGCTACTTTGGCCCCAAGACGCGCGTAAGGGCGAATGAACTTTTGTCGGGTAAAGCAACTCCCGCCGCCACCGTTCTTCCTTCTGGTTCGCGCGAGGAGCAAATAGCATTCCTGCGGGTCAAAATCGCGGAATTGACGGCGCAGCTTGCGTCACTCCAGAAAAAAATGGCTGAAGAGGCAGCACTGGCCGCAGTACCCGCCGAGGAGCCGTCTCTGCCGGTTGAAACCGCCCCTGTTCCTGTAAAGGTGGAGAAGATAGAAGTTTCTGGGAGTACCACGGGCGAATTTCCGATTGTGGAGACAAACCCTACTAAATTGGGAGAAATCAAAGTTACCAATACTACTTCGGCCGACGTGCTTATGGCCAATTTTGAAGTTCTAATCACCGACGAAATGGATTCTGCTCCCAATCGTAACCGCAAAGTATATTTTATGTTTAAAGACGGTTCGTCGGCCACGGACACGACTCTAAGTACGACCGAATTTACTTTCATTTTGGCACAGCCCTCCCCGGGCCAGCCGCATATTTCGGTCATAACTTTGCCATTTAACGTGACGGTGAAGGCCGACGGGGAGAAAAAAGCGACTCTTTGGGTGGATCAGTTCAAATATGTAAAGAGCGGAACACTGCGGCTTAAGACCAGAAAGATTACGGCGGTCAACGCAACCGATATTAAGGGTGGTTTTGATTTTCTCTTGACACGCGAGGCCCCGTTGTTTTAATATAAGCGTTAATGATTTCCGCAAAATTTACCAGTACGCTAGTACTCGTGCTCCTTCTCCTGGGAGCGTCATTTTTGTTCCGGGAAGATATTTCGCGTCTGCTTTCTTTCCAGGAAAAAGCGCCCGCAGGATCTATGCCGTATTCGGACGAGTCCTCTTTGTCGGGCGGCGAAGAAGGTAATAAAAAAGAAAGCGCGCAAGTCCTACCAACTCCGGTAAAACCGGTTATTTCAGCGCCAGCTCGGCCCCAATACACCGGTCGTGATCCTACGGAAGTTCGTCCGGTGCCGGATGAAGTCCGGCTTTTTACCGCGGAGCAAAAGGAGCAATTATATGCGACACTTCAGACCCACGGCCGGGCAGTAAAGGCTGATCCGGAGTATTTTAACGGCTGGATCCAAGTGGGAATTTTAAAAAAAACCATAGGGGATTTTGAGGGGGCAGGAGACGCATGGGAATACGCCGGGGTGATTCAGCCCTTGAATTCCCTTTCTTTCGCCAATCTTGGAGAACTTTACTGGAGATATCTGCATGATTATCCTAAATCTGAGAAAAATTTCAGAATTTCCATCAAGAATAAACCGTACGATCCGGCTACCTATATTTCATTGGCAGAGCTTTATCACTATTCTATGAAAGAGAAGTATGACCTTGCCGATGACGTGCTTTTGGAAGGAATTGCGGCCAATCCGCAGGACAATCCTTACGAATCGTTGGCCCGACGCCTTGCCTATCTTTATGAGCAAAGAAAAGAGGATGCTAAGGCCTTGGATTGGTGGAAAAAGGTGTTATCGGTTGCGCCGGGCGATGAGGAAGTAAAAAAAGACATAGCCGAGCTTGAGGCGAAATTACCAAAATGACGCCCTCTTCATCCGAGCGTCGTTATTATGATATGGCGCGAGAGGGCGGGAGTTGGGATGAATTTCCGCGTCGGGACATCTTGGGGTATATTAAAGCCCGCCTTAAGGCGGGCGATGCCGTTTTAGATGTCGGATGCGGCACGGCGGAAATTCTTAATTTTATCTCCAAAGATGTTGCTTACGTCGGCATGGAAAAGTCCGAGTATGCGCTTTCGGAAGCGCGAAAAAATTGGGCCGCGAGGCCGGATACTGTGTTCGCCGATGATATTTTTCTGATGAAATTTCCTGCTCTGAAATTCAATATAATCTTGATGCTCTTTTCCCTAGAACACTTAAAGGAGCCGCGCCGTGTACTTCTTGAGTGCCTGCGGGTACTTATTCCGGGCGGCATCCTTGTGATCGCAGCGCCTAATCTGGAGTTTCCCTTGGCTTGGCCCAATGCTCTTCGGCACCGATCGGTTTGGTTTCGGGCAGGGTTTATTTTCCTTCGTCTTTGTGATTATCTGAAAAGAGTTGTCGGCAGGTACTCATTCCGCCTTATTGGGGAAAATTTCACCGAGGCCACCGGGCGTTACGAGAAAAAAGATGATGATTTGTGCCACGTAGTGTCTTCATGGGAGATCGTCAGATTTCTGGAGAAAAAGGGGTGTGTATTAGAAAAGTTTTGGGAAGAGAGACCGCTTACGGGATGGCGCAGGTTTGTGCGCCTGTTGCCGGCCATGCGTTGGTACGGCGTAATACTCGTCGCGGCTTTTCGAAAAATATGAAATCTACCATTATCTTATGCTTAATCATATTTTTATTACTTTTGGTCGCCCCGATCGCATCTGCCCAGAATCATATTGCGGCTTTTAAATTTATCACCGATCCGCAATCCCTAAATCCCGGTGCGGTGTCTGCGCCGATAACTTTGCAGGCGCAGGATGGACAGGGGAATCCGGTGAAGGTTGAACAGACATTATGCCTTGGCCTTTTTTCCAGCTCTTCCGGCGGAGAGTTTTCTTCCAATCAGGATAATTGGCAGACGGTGTCTGTCCTGACAGTTAACAGCAACTGGACTTCAAGAACTTTTTATTACAAGGATGTATCAAGCGGCTCTTATTCTTTGACCGCGAAGGTTGCGGCAAAACCCTTCGACACTACCTGCTCCGGCTGGCCGCAAAGCGAGTGGTCCGTGCAGTGGACCGCGAGTCAGTCCATAAGCGTTGGACAGGCCGTCCAACAAAATCAGGGCGGTAGCCCTGATTTACCTTCTGTCGGCCAGGCGCCTGCGCCTGCCGTACCTCAGCCGCAAATTAGGGTTTATGCCGGAGAGGATCGTGAAGTCGCCGTTGGCTCACTGGCCACTTTTTTAGGGCAGGCCACGGGTCTTGAGGGAAAGCCGTTGGAGAACGCCAGATTTTGGTGGAATTTCGGCGATGGGGGAGCAAAAGAGGGAAGAAGCGTTGCGCATACCTATCAATTTCCGGGGAAATATTCCGTAGGGCTTCATGTATCTTCCGGAGGCTACGGGGCGTCCGACTATTTTGCCGTAATTGTTGTTCCAAACCGACTTGTGATTTCCAGCGTTTTATCAGGAGAGGACGGCTTCGTACGCTTAAGAAACGATTCGGATACGGATATAGACATTGACGGCTGGAGTCTGGAAGACTCGGGCGGGATCGTATTTCGCATACCTCCGCGGATGCGCATTGAGAAAAAAGCCGAGGTGACGCTTGCCAATGCCGTCACGGGGCTTTTGAAAAGTAACTTCCCGACCTCTGTCATAATGCGTTACCCGGATGGTAAAGAGGCATACCGCTTGACGGGGCAGGAAGTATTAGCTCCTTCGGCTGTGAGTGAGCGGCCCCAGGCCTTCAAGACCGCCATTATTCCGATAATCCAAGAGGAAATAATGGCGTCTTCTTCGGTCAGAGAACCGAGTCCGGACGTAGCGAGCGTTTCTTCAGCTTCCGTATCGGGAAAAGTGTTTTTGGGATTGGCCGCGCTTCTTAGCATGATCGCTGCCGTGGCGTTTTTGGTCGTAAAGAAAAGATGGAAAAACCAAGGGTAATAGTATTCACCACCGCCTACTACCCATTTGTTGGCGGCTCGGAGATCGCTATAGAGGAGATATGCAGGCGGCTTAAAGACCGCTTTGATTTTTATATTGTCACCTCGCGTTTCCGGCGTGATCTGCCCGGAAGAGAAGTACGCAGCGAAGGCACGGTTATTCGTGTTGGTTTTGGCAATGGTCTGGATAAATATCTTCTCCCATTCTGGAAATTAACCAACTTGGACACCCCGTGTCCAAGTATGATAGTCGGAGTTGATATTTCGCATGCCTCGATTGCCGCGGCTATTTATAAATTTTTACATCCGCGCACCCCTTTCCTGCTCAATATTCAATTTGGTGAAAGCGGGGAGCGTCTCGCTTCAGGACGGCTTGGCGTAATGGGACTCGCATTTAAATTTATGCTCTGGCAGGCCGATTATGTTACGGCCATTTCTACCTATCTTCTTGAGCTGGCTAGAGATTACGGTTATCGAGGTAGGGCGGAGGTGCTGCCTAATGGCGTAGATATAGGAAAGTTCGCCCATCGTCCATCGCCCATCGCCAATCGTACCAAAAAAGTTGTTGTAACAACTTCACGATTAGTATCCAAAAACGGGATTGATATTTTAATCCGGGCAATCGCCGAGGTCAAAAAAATAATTTCGGCGAAATCCCTCACGAAAGAATTCCCGAATATCTTCACCGGGCCGATATTTTTGTTCGCCCGTCCCGTTCCGAGGGAATGGGCAATTCCTTTATAGAGGCGTTGGCTGCCGGCTTGCCGATTATTGGAACGCCGGTCGGGGGCATAACTGATATTATTGAAGACCCTTCGGCAGGCTCAGGGCGGGCTACAGGGCTTTTCGCGGAAAGGGATGACCCGCATGACCTAGCGGAGAAAATTATCCACCTTTTGCGCGATCACAATCTCGCCGCGTCCATCGCGCGAGAGGGCTTAAGGATGGTGAGAGAACGGTTTTTATGGGATAAAATATCCGAGCAGTACGGCGTCCTTTTTAGTCAACACCGAGTGTTGACTATCTTGATTGCGACCCCGCTTCTGCCGCCTCAACTCGGAGGCCCCGCGCTTTACGTAAAACATCTCGGAGATGAGTTTAAGAAAATGGGGCATCGAGTTCGCACAGTTTCGTTCGGACATTTTTTGCGCTACCCAAGCGGCCTCCGGCATCTCCTATACTTTTTCGCGCTTCTGCCGCGCGCATTAAGGTCCGATCTTATTTTTGCGCTGGATTATACGAGTGTGGGATTTCCAACGGCCGTGGCGGCATGGTTTTTGAGAAAACCGCTGATTATTCGCGTGGAGGGCGATTTTTTGTGGGAAAAATTTGTTGAGCGTACGCGGCTTGATGTAACCCTTCCGATGTTTTATGGCAAGCCGCAGCCGCTTTCTTTCAAGGAACGGTTGATACTCTATGTTTCCGGTTGGGTAATGCGTCGCGCAACTCGTCTGGGTTTTTCTTCTGAATGGAGGAGACAAATGATTATTGATGCTTATCGTGTTCCCGTTAAAAAAACCGTAATCATCCGTAATGCTTTTCCGTTCGTTGGAAACCCGACTCGCCGCCAACGAGGCAATGTTATTCTTTGGGCGGGGAGAATGTTATATCTTAAAAATCTTCATCGGCTCATTCGGGCATTTGCGAGTATAGATATCTCGTCATATGAACTTTACCTTGTAGGAGAGGGGCCGGAGAAAAAAAATATTGAGCGTCTTGTAAGAGAACAGCATGCGGAGAGACGCATAAAACTTTTCCCCGCGATGAGTCATCAGGAGCTTATGGAAAAACTTGCGTTGTCTACTGCAGTCATATTGCCATCTCTCTCCGACGTGGGGCCTAATGTCGTTGCTGAAGCTATTGGCGCATTGGTTCCGGTTATCATGACCAAAGAATCAGGATACGCGGAGGTTTTTCACGATGCGGTGATTTTGATTGATCCCTTGGATGAGGCAGATTTGCGCGAAAAACTTAAAAAATTTATAGAGAAACCGGCAGAAAGAACTATACCCAAAATAGGTTTTAGTCGTTCCTGGACGGCAGCTGCCAAAGACTGGCTGAGCTTATTCAATACTCTATGAGAGTGCTCGTAATCGGCCGTGAGCCGAATCTTTTCGACGAAAACTCTGAAGCCTTTAAAAGAATCCGCAAATATGCCGGTCTTTTTGAAGAACTGCATATTATTTCCGGAGAAAAGCAGAGGCACGTACCGAAACAATATGGAAATCTTTTTCTCTGGCCAGCTTGTTCCGGACTATCACCTTTTCGGCTGTGGAAAGCATGGCGTTTGGGGAAAGAGATCGGACGAAAATACGGCACCCAGATCATCGACGCCCAGGATCCAGGAGAATGGGGATTGGTGGCTTGGTTGGTTGCCCGTAGCGCCAAACTTCCTTTGCGTCTCCAAATTCATACAGATATTTTTAGTCCGTGGTACCGACGTGCGGGGTGGAAAGAACTGTTGCGTTATCGGCTGGCAAGATTTCTTATCCCAAGGGCGGATTGTATAAGGGTGGTTTCGGAAAGAATTAAGAGATCTATTCTATCAGTTACCAGTTACCGGTTACCAGCTAATATTACTGTGTTGCCTATTTTTACCGATACTGAGAAGTTTCTTAAGACAAAATTAGATTTTAAAACTGAGGCTCGTTTCCGGAACTACGACTTCAAAATGATTTCCGTAGGGCGCTTCGTGGATAAAGAAAAAAACTTCAGTATGCTTATTCGAATGATGCAAGATTTCGTGAAAGTATGTCCCAAAGCGCTTTTGGTCCTTGTCGGCGACGGCCCCGACCGTGAACTCTACAAGCTACAAGCTACAAGCTACAAGCTCGAAAATAATGTTATAATAGAGTCATGGCGCGATGATCTTCCGTCTTTTTATAAATCTTTTGACCTATACCTCATGTCTTCAAACTACGAGGGCTGGGGAAGGACGGCAATCGAGGCTATGGCCGCGGGTGTGCCTATGGTGATGACCGATGTTGGCCTTGCGGGAGAGGCGGCGCGTGACGGGAAGAACGGAAGGGTTATTCCGGTGGGGGATCGCAACGCTATGCTTGAGGCGGTGGTCGAGATGTACCGCGATCCGGAGCAAAGGTTACGCTATGGCCGCGCGGGACTGGAAACCATTAGAAATCTTGAAACCAGAACAGAGGAGGAATACTTTAAAAAATATGCGTCTTCTTATTGTCACTCAAAAAATCGATAAAGATGATGAGAATCTAGGATTTTTTCACAGTTGGGTGGAGGAATTTGCTAAACACGCGGATGAGTTAACGGTAATTGCCGGTTATGTGGGTAGGCACAGCTTTCCCGTTAATGTTAGGGTTGTCTCTCTTCAGAAAGAGAAAGGGGCGGGCAGACCGCGGAGAATCTGGCGGTATATATTCTTTTTCTGTAGGTATTTGAGGGAAGCAGACGCGATATTTTTTCATATGATCCCTGAATTTGTCCTTGCTTCCCGGCATGCTATAGACACAAATATATTTGTGTCAAATTCTAAGCCCGAAACTCTAAACTTTAAGACGTTACGAATATTAACTGTCGGGCGTATTTCGCCGGTGAAGGATATAGAAACCATAATCCGGGCATGCGCTTTTTTAAAAAATAATTGGGATCGGCAATGGTCGTTCTCCATCGTGGGGGGGCCGCTCATGCCGCGTGACGAGGAGTACCTACGAGTTCTTAAAAAACTTGTCGCCGAAGGCGATCTTGCCCGGCATATTTCTTTCCAGGGCGCGCGTCCTTGGAGTGAGATTCCTTATATTTATAACGAGCACGACATTTTTATTTCCATGTCCACCACCGGATCGATAGATAAATCGGTTCTGGAGGCCATGTCCTCCGGCCTTACGGTGATTACTGCCAACGAAGCGTTCCAATCGCTTCTGCCGCCAAAATATTTTTTGGAGAAAAGAAGCCCTGAATTTCTGGCGGAGCGTATAAAGATCCTGGCCGATGAGAATAGGCCCAATATGGGCTTACGCGATTTGGTGATCCAAAATCATAGTTTGGGAAAAACGATTAAAAAAATCATGGATGCTTATATTAAGCTTTAAAACCGGACACGACCCCGCTGCTTGTCTTCTGGAGGACGGGAAAATTATTGCGGCAGCGGAGGAGGAAAGATTCGTGCGCGTAAAGCACGCGGCTGATTATTTCCCCAAAGAGGCTATTCTTTTTTGTCTCGCGCAAAAGAATTTAACTCTAGATCAGATTGATTATATTGTCTTTGCGCGTGAGAAAAATCTGAAAACACTGATCAAAGTATTTTTTTATTTCCTTTTTCGTCCTCCGAGAAACCGCATCGAGCTTCGCTATGCCGCATCACTTCTTAAAGTGCAGATTAGGGGAGTGGTCGCCGCAATGTTCGGCCGCGCACCATACCAGCAAATTTTTAGAATAATTGGCGGGAGAGAGCGAAAAATATATTCTTTTGACCACCATTCGTGTCATGCCGCGTCGGCCTATTATGGCTCCGGTTTTGGCGAGGCCGTGGTTTTATGCGTGGACGGCAAGGGCGAGGCAACTTCAATCTCCATGTGGCATGGGAAAGGCGGGGACATAAAAAATCTTAAGCGTTATGGCATCTTTGATTCCTTGGGTTATCTTTATGGCTCTATAACGGACTTTCTTGGATTCAGGATTAATGACGGCGAGTACAAGGTCATGGGTTTAGCGCCTTACGGCAAACCAAATTATCCGATGGATGATGTAATTTCGGTTGGCGCGCACGGGGCTAAAATAAATACTTGCTACTCTCTTTATCCTTTTTCCGTAAAAAATCTGGTTCGACGGTTTCCGAACTTGGCCAAGGAATACAGCGAGGCATCCCCTCCGCAGCCCAATACTGATATTGCCGCCACCCTGCAGGATCGTCTGGAAAGAGCAGCATTATTTTATGTAAAGAAGTTGTTTTCTTGCGCTACACGCTACACGCTACACGCTACACGTAATCTATGTCTGGCCGGAGGAGTTGCCTTGAACGTTAAAATGAATAAGGCGATTTGGGAATCCGGTTTGGCAGACAAATTGTGGGTTCAGCCCGCAGCCGGAGATATGGGAAACGTTTTGGGAGCGGCCTGGCTTCTTGACTATCAAAAAACCGGTAAGAGACCGGAGTCATTAGCTCATTTGTATCTGGGCAAGGAGTATTCTGACGTAGAAATTGAAAAAACGCTTAAGAAAAGCGGTTTGCGGTATGAAAAGAAAGAGGACATTGCCCGTGATACGGCAGAACTTCTCTCGCAAGGAAAAATAATCGCCTGGTTTCAGGGAAGGTTTGAATTTGGCCCTCGCGCGTTGGGCGCGCGCTCGGTTTTGGCAGATCCTAGGGAAGTTGAAATGAAAGATGTGATTAACGCTAAAGTGAAGTTTCGGGAGTCGTTTCGGCCATTCTGCCCGTCAATTTTGGGGGAACATGCGGAGAAGATTCTTGAGCGCTATATGCCATCGCCCTATATGGTAATGTCTTTTTCCGTAAAGCCGGAATGGCGCGGGAAAATTCCCGCCGTAGTGCATATTGACGGTACGGTGCGCCCGCAAGAGGTTAGTGCGGCGACAAATCCTCTTTATGCCAAAATGATAAATTATTTTTATCAAAAAACCGGCGTCCCCGTAGTGCTTAATACCTCTTTAAATGTAAAAGGTGAGCCCATCGTGAATACTCCGGAGGAGGCAGTCGCATTTTTTAAGAAAACCGATGTGGATTATCTGGCAATAGGACCCTTTCTTGTACAAAAATGATGGATAAAATTCCTTGTTCCGTAGAAATTCTTACCCGCAATTCAGCGCTCACTCTGGAGCGCTGTTTGGAATCGGTAAAGGATTTTGCCGAAATTATCGTGCTTGACGGCAACAGCACCGACGGGACGCTGGAAATTGCCCGGCGCTACGGCTGTAAAATTTATAAACAGTATGATACCGACGAGCCAATGGTTGTGATAAAAGATTATGCGGAAGTTAGGGATAAGGGTTTGCGGCTCGCGACTTACGACTGGTTTATGTACATTGACTCGGACGAGTATCTGTCTCCAGAGGCGGTTGAAGAAATCCGACAGATCGTTGAAAGCCCTCATCCTCCGGCCCACGCTTTCTGGCAGCCGAGAAAATATGTTTTTAACGGAAAAGTCGTGGAATGCGCGACTACGTACCCCAATAAACAAATTCGGCTTTTCCACAAAAACTATGCTGAAGGGTTTATAAAACGTATTCATGAGCGCGTGAAGTTAAAGGAGGGGACCAAAGCCGGGGTGTTAAAAGGATTTGAGTACCTTCCTGTGGGGTTGCTTGCGGAAATGTATCGGCGCTGGTCGCGCTACATAAAGTTGGAGGAGGAAATGATAGCAGAAGAATCTCCGCTCAAGTTATTGCGCCTTTCCTTCCGGCAGGCTCTATTATTTTTTCTATACTCGGCCCGGTATCTCAGAAATCTTGTTTTTTGTCGCGGAGTGAAGATACCGTTTAAATACGAGTTTATCAGGCAAGGTTTCGGAGCGGTTCTTTCCTGTAGGCTGTTTACAAGATCGCTCATGGGGTTTTTGGGCGAAAAGAGCTTCTGGGCGCCACTGGCCTTTACTATTCTGGTAACTGGGTATTCCTTTTTCGGGCAATTGGGATATTCCGTTTTTAATGCCGACCAATTTTTTTACTTCCCCTCGATCCTTCGCGCCATTCATCTGGATGCTCTGGGGAGCGATTTTATGGCGAAGTTCAGTCCGGCCGCATTCTCTTTTTACGATGAGCTTATCGTCGGAATAGTACGTTATGGAGGACTAGATATATTTTGGACCGCTTTTTTGTTGACGGTGATAACGCGGTTTATGTTTTTTTACGCTCTCTACAGGATTGCCCGCTACTTCACGCGCGATACCTTATTTAGCGCGCTTTCGCTTTTTATTTTTGTATCCGGATTCGTGGTGTACGGCACGGCCATGCGGTCTATCGCCGATATGTTTCTGGCGCGAGACCTGGCTCTTGGTTTCTCGTTACTTTCGCTTTCCTTTCTTTTTGAGAAAAGATACCGGACGTCTTCACTGGCGCTTGGTCTGGGCGCGCTTCTGAATGTGGGTACGGTGGTGCCTTTTGCCGTCATTTTTTACATGATTACCTTTTACGAGTTTGTCGCATCGGGAGCAAAAATTATTTTATCACGAGTAATTTCTTTGCTGCTTCCGCTCTTGGCCATCTCCGCACTTTGGCTCTACCGGCCGGAAGGCGTGTCGTCAGGACTTTTTACGGCTCTTGATGGCGTATGGCGCGAGATTCTTCTGCGTCGGGTGCCGAACATTTTTGTTATGACGTGGTACTATCCCAATAGCTCTCCTTTGTATCTTGCGGTTAGTATTTATCTTTACTTTCTTCTGTGGAGGGAGTTGCCAGGCATCTTCGCCGATTCGGAGAAGCGAAGATTCATACGTATGATCTTTTTTGCCCCCTTGGCTTTAACGGCTCTTTCTGTTCTGGGTGGTGAGATTTTTGGATCCGCCTTTATACTTCAATTGCAGCTTAGCCGCAGCCTGATTTTATGGAAGCTATTTTTAAATCTCCTTTTCGTCTATTATGCGTATCGGCA
>JACPMG010000031.1 GCA_016186095.1 Candidatus Sungiibacteriota bacterium
CGGGAAGATTCTCCGTCGGGAGTATGTCGAGGGACCGACTGCCTATGAGGAGATCCACCGCACGCGCAACACAGAGCATGACTCGATCAGGTACAAGTTCGTGGCGAAACCCGCGGACTATGAGTCCTGGTCGCCCCAGCGCAAAAAGAAGTACCAGCAGCAACTCGCTCGCGAGAGGCGCTAGGTAAACAGCTTTCTGCCCCGTGGGGTCTTTATGACTCACGGGGCGCAACTAATTTTGCTTGCAAATTTTTTTCTATATGATACACTTATTTCTATGTTTGCCGTCATCAAGACCGGGGGGAAACAATATCTTGTCAGCCCCGGGCAAAAATTAAAAGTGGAGAAACTGGACGCCAAAGAAGGCGGAAAGATTATATTTGGTGAAGTTCTACTGGTGGCAGATGATAAAAAAACAGAGATCGGAACTCCGTTGGTAAAAGGCGCTAAAGTGGAGGCCAAAGTGTTAAGACAAGGAAGAGATAAAAAGATTATCGTCTTCAAATATCACGCCAAAACCCGTTATCGCAAGAAAAAAGGCCATAGACAGGCCTTTACGGAAGTGGAAATTATGAAAATAGTCCCGATGTAACGTCAGGACTATTTTCGATTTAAGAGGGCATTTTTCAAGGTCATCTCATCCGCGTATTCCAGCTCCGATCCCAAAGATAGCCCGCGGCCCAGGCGGGAAATTTTTAATTTGGGGTGCCGGCTTTGGAGCGGGGCCAAAATTCTGTCAATATAAAGCGCCGTGGTGTCGCCCTCGGTCGTAGAGCTGGTGGCAAGAATTATTTCACAGCCGTCTTTTTCCTCAAGAAGTTTTTGTACGTGAGCATGGAGCTCTTTTAGGTGAAGACGCTTAGTCGATGAGGAGTCAAGGGGTGAAATTATTCCGTCAAGTACGTGATACAGACCCTTATAGGCCCCACTTTTTTCTAAATTCTGCATATCCTGCTCTTTTTCTATTACTGCTATAGTCGAGTGATCTCTCCTGTCGTCTTTGCATATCATGCATAGGGACTCCGGGCCCGTTTTTTCTATAGTCCGGAAGCATTGCGCGCAAGAGCTTACGTTTTCCAGCCCCGCGAGCGCAGAAATCAGTTCTTGTACCAAGGATTTTTCTTTGAGAATAAAAAAAGAAAAGCGGCTCGCTTGCCGCGGCCCCACGCCAGGGAATTTTATGAACAAATCTATAAGATTTTGGAGGGGTTTAGGGAACAATCATGTATCATGTATCGTGTATCGTGTATCGCAAGCTCTTGCGCTACATGTTACAAGTTACACGTTATGCGACTTCTTCATAATGCTTGGCGATTGACCGGAAACTTGTCGTCTCTTCGTGAAAGAAAAGCTCAACTCTGCCCGTGGGACCGTTGCGATGTTTTTCAATATGAATTTCGGCAATATTTTTCCGGTCCGTATTTTTCTTGTCCTTATCCTCACGATAAATAAACATAACCACGTCCGCATCCTGCTCTATACTTCCACTTTCGCGCAAATCGGATAGCTTGGGAATCGCCGGATGGCGCATCTCCACTCCGCGGGATAGCTGTGATACGGCCAGAACCGGAACATTCAGTTCTTTAGCCATTCCTTTCAGGGCGCGGGAGATCTCCGATACCTCCTGCGCGCGCGATTCCACATTTGCATGCCCTTTGATGAGTTGGAGATAATCAATGACCACAAGCCCCAAATCGTGTTCGGCTTGCAGACGGCGTGCTTTGGCACGGATTTCGGTTACGGTGGGGGAGGGAGAGTCGTCCATGAAGATCGGCGCGGACGACAGAGTTTCCATGGCATTTCTTACCCGCACAAAATCATTTTCCACGCCGTCCGAGCTCATCCTGCCGGTACGCAATTTCCAAAGATCCACTCCGGCCTCTGAGGAGATAAGACGATCAATTAATTGCTCCCGCGACATCTCCAAGCTAAAAATTCCTACGGGTTTTTTATCGTCGAGTGCTACGTTGCGCGCGATATTCAGAGCAAGCGAGGTTTTTCCCAAACTTGGCCGTGAAGCTAGAACTACGAGGTCTGATTTTTGCAGTCCCCCCAGATAATTATCAAGATCCGGGAAACCGGTGGATACGCCGCGAAGAACTCCGTCATCCTTATTGAGCCGATCAATCCTTTCCCACGCCTCATCCAATACTTCCCGCACCGCAAAAAATTCCTGACGCAAGGAATCTTTCGAGATCCCGAAAATTTTCTGCTCCGCCTCATCAATTAACTCTTCCACGTCATCGGCTTCTTTATACCCCAGTTGGGCAATGTGGTGGGAGGCCTCAATCAGATCACGCAAAAGGCGTTTGCGCCTCACTATAGAGGCATAATGGGCAACATGCGTTGCCGTGGGCACCGTATTTACCAAACTAGTAAGGTATGACGATCCGCCGACTTCTTCCAGCTTATTTCTCTCACGCAAGCGGTTAGTCACCGAAAGAATATCAATCGGCTCGCGCTGGTTGAAAAGGTCCAGCATGGCCTCGTAAATCTCCTTGTGCAGGGGTTTATAAAAATCAACCGGACTCAAAAAATCCACCACTTTGAAAATGGCGTCCTTATCAAGCATTAAGGAGCCCAAAGCCGTCATCTCTGCCTCCACATTCTGCGGAGGAATACGGAGTTCGGTTATAGTTTTTCCGTCAGTGGCGAGTGCCATGATCACATATCGTGTAACTTGTAACGTGTAACGCAAGAAAAGGTCCGAGCCTGGTGTTACACGCTATACGATACACGTTATGAGCCGTATGGACAATAGGAAAAGCGGTGGAAAATCCACCGCTTTTCTGTTTTCTTGACAAAATATAATTACTGTTTCTTAGCTATAGGCCCGTGCGAAGAGTCCTCTATAAAATATCCCAGTGCCCACACCTTTGCCCGTATTTCATCGGCTTTTTGCCACTGCTTATTTATGCGATATATTTCGCGTTTTTTGACCAAAGCCAGGACCTTTCTTGACGGCTTCTCCGACTTTAAATCCTTCAGCCCCAAGCCTAGGATACTATCGAAGTTGTACAACAGACTGAGTACCGAACGCGGATTAAAATTAGCCGGCTGTTTATTATACGCTCGAATCATGTCCCATACCGCAGCCAGAGCGCCCGGCGCACCTAAATCGTCAAATAAGGCTTCCTCAAAAGACTTTTTATATTTGGAAATCGCGCCAGCCTTTTTAATGCCGAATTTAGACCCGGCCTCTTCTTTCAGCTTCCTGATAAAATCATACAGATTTTTAAGAGAGTTTTCCGCGGCTACCAAAGATTTCCAAGTGAAATTAAGTTTGGAACGGTAGTGCGCGGAAAGAACAAGATACCGGTAGGAGAGGGGATTAAACTCTTTTTTCAGCAGGGTACCAAGAGTAATAAAATTTCCTTCCGATTTCGCCATTTTCCCCGCGTCAATGAGCAGAAACTCGCCATGCATCCAATACTTGGCGAGTGGTTTGCCAAAAGCCGCTTCGGACTGGGCGATTTCATTAGTATGATGAACTCCGATATGGTCAACGCCTCCGGTATGAATATCAAATGGCTGCCCCAAAAATTTGGTAGATATGGCAGAGCACTCTATATGCCAGCCGGGGAAACCCTGACCCCAAGGTGAGGACCAACGCATAATATGGTTTTTAAATCGCCCCGCTAGTTTAAACCAAAGCGCAAAGTCATAGGGATTTTTTTTATCCGGATCCGCCACGATCTCCTCGCGCGCGCCAACAATTTTTTGACTCAACTTTTGACGCGATAATTTTGTATAATTTTTAAACTTAGATACGTCAAAATAGACCGCTTGAGCGGTTTCATAGGCGCACCCCCTTTTAAAAAGCTGTCGTATAATTTTGACCTGCTCTTTTATCGCCTTAGTCGCCGGAAGAATGTGATCTGCCTTTTTAATATTTAGGCGCTTAATATCGTCCCAAAAGCGATCCGTATAAAACTTGGCTATCTCCCAAACGGATTTTCCTTCTTTCCTTGCTTCGCGATCAAGTTTGTCGTCACCCAAATCCGCATCGGAAGTAAGATGTCCCACGTCGGTAATATTCATCACATGTTTTACTTTATATCCGGAATACTCCAGAGCCCGCCTCAATACATCTTCAAAGATATAAGTCCGTAAATTTCCAATGTGAGCGTAATTATACACTGTAGGCCCGCAGGTATATAAACCGACCCGATCCTTACGGAGGGGCCTGAAAACTTCTTTTCTACGAGTAAGCGTGTTATAAATACGCAAAGTCATATTAACTTCCTCCATTTAAGCGCGAGGTACACAAGCAAAGTCGCCAGCCCCATGAAGCTCAAGACGATCCAGAAAGAATTGGCCTGATCCACAAAAGGCAGATTTTCAATATTCATACCATAAATATTGGCGACTGCCGTGGGTATGAAAGTTATAAAAGCCAGAGTGGCAAATACCCGCATGACCTCGTTGGTCTTCGCGGCAATGAGTTGTCTATTAGTATCGTAGAGCGCGTCCAGTGTTTCTTTATGAGTTTCCAGCAAGTTCCACGCCTTTAAGTATTCGCCCAAAAGGTCTGCTAAAAACGGTTTGGACTTCTCCCCGTAAAGAACTGTCCCTTGGTGTGTCAGAGATTCTAGAGTAAGGTGCTGAGGCTTTAGAGCCCTTCGAAAGTCTAGAATGTCTCTTTTTAGAAAGGTTATATCTTCCAAAATTTCTTTAGCCTGTCCGGTAAATACTTTTTCCTCCAATAAGTCGATCTCCTCTTGAATTTGATCAAGCTCACGCACTGCCGTGGCAAAAAACTGCCGGAGTAAATAGTAAAGCAGGTGTATGGGCGTCTTGCCGTATCTTTCTTTGGCGATTTCTTCTTCCTCGCATTCGTGCCAAAAATCTTCGAGAACAGGAATGGAGTCGTACTGCACAGTTATGACCACGTCCTGCATGAGTATGAAATCAATTTCGTTAGCAATGCTTTTCTCAAATCCGGGAACGAACCTCGGAAAATGCAGCACCATATACAGATGGTGGTCATAATTTTCCACACGGGGACGTATAGTGGGAGTGAGAAGCTCCTCCAGCACCAGCGGATGGATTTGCGGAAATTGTCCTCCGAGCTCTCTTATTTCATCCGCGTCAGGTTTAAGAAGAGAAATCCACTTTATGTTGCCTACTTTTAACTCGCGCATAAGTAAATTGTACCATCACTATTATAGTTTTGTCAGCTGTGAATAACTCTTCGGTAAACAAAAATGAGGACTTTTTGTCCTCTGACTGTTACAACACCGGTCCTTCACACCAAGTGCACCAATTTCTGCCCGTAGGCAGCGTTATGTGGGCGCCTGCGCTATGGTCTGCCGGATTGCGACATGCTCCGCCCGCCATAGGCGTCGATATTTCGATTTCAGCCGTAGGTCCTTCAAAAGACGGGCCAAGGTAAACTCCTCCTCCATTCATGAAGTTGTATCGCCCTATCCTGTATTCAACCGCGGCGCGCATGGCGTCATCTATGGTAGCGGCAGTCCGTGGCCAGAAACGCATCTAGTTCCTCCTATCTTTTCAAGCACACCATAAGATTATATGTCCAGGGGAAAATAAAGTCAAGCAACCGCAATAGACACAGAACAATATTTGGCACTCTTGACATAAGAGTGCCAAGGGGATTATAATGCCTTTTATTGGGTCAAATTATGCTAAAAGAGCGCCAAAAACTCATACTTGATGCCATAATTCGGGAACACATAAAAACCGCCCGTCCTGTCGCCTCTAAGGACCTTATAGAGGATTTTAGGTTGGATTTCAGTCCGGCCACTATACGCGGAGAAATGCTGAGGCTAGACGAGCTAGGCTATCTTGAGCAGCCCCATACCTCTGCCGGACGGATCCCAACTGACCAAGGATATAGATTTTTCGTTGACCACCTGGTTAAAAATTTCAACTTGGGAGAGCGGGAAAATCAGATTTTATGCAGAGCTTTTGAGACCAAAAGAGAGGACGAGTTTATAAAAGAGTTTTCAAGGGTAGTTTCGGGCCTTTCGGAAACTTTCGCGGCGGTAGGCAGTTGGGACGAGGAGCTCTTCTACGAGACGGGTTTTACGGAAATTCTCGCAGAGCCGGAATTCCAACAGCCGGAAGAAATTAAGACTTTCGGCAAATTTATTGATTTTCTTGACGAGAGAATCAGAGGTATAATGCAGGGCGATAGTTCACTTGAAGAAAAAATATTTATCGGAGAGGAAAACCCGCTTAAGGAAGCAAAAAGATATACCATGGCTTTCTCCTCCTGGAGCCATCCGCAAGGTTTTGGAGGATTTCTGACGCTCGTCAGCCCCAAACGCACCAACTACGGACGTCAAAAGGCGGTTTTAAGAAGTATTAAGAAGATACAAAATGAGCGATGACCTTCAGGAAATAGAAATATTACCAGACGAGGAAGGCGATCCGCCGGATCTTCAAAAGAAAATAAAAAAGCTGAAAAAAGATCTTGACGAGTGCGAAAAAGTACGCAAAGAGTATCTGGACGGATGGCAGCGGGCCAAGGCCGACCATATAAATTATAGAAACGATGAAGGAAAGCGCTTTGAAGATATGGCGCGATTTGTGACTGCCGGGCTCATCCAGGAAATTTTACCGGTGCTGGATAGTTTTGATTTAGCGCTTGGCCACGGTTTATCTCCAGATGTTGAGAAAGGAATACTTCTGATACGCTCGCAGTTTGAGGATATTCTTAAAAAGAGGGGACTTAAGCAAATTGAGGTGGAGACGGGCGAAGAGTTTAATCCGGAGCGCCATGAGAGCATTGGAGAAATTGAGTCAGATGCGCCACCCGGGAAAATTGCGGAAGTGGTACAGAGGGGATTTATATTTCACGACAGGATACTGCGTCCGGCGCGGGTGAGATTGGCGAGAGTTCGTTCCTGAAAATAAAATCATCCCGTAGGAGCGGGATGAGGATGTTATACTGACTGCGCGCAACGTTTTATGTTGTTGAGCGCCCGCTCTACGTTTTTCTTGATTTCTGCTTTCTTCCTGACTTTCCGGATATGACGAATGAGACCGGGAATATCGAATAGTTCGGCAGAAATCCAGTAGGTATCATACACATAGGGCTGTCTGCAGACACGCCGCTTCCGAACTTCAATCAACAAGTCCTCGGGGTGACGCTTGCCCCGACAAGGTTTATAGAGCATGGATCCCAGCTGTCCGGTGGCGCTGAAGCGAGTCCCGGGATTAAAATGGCCTCCGCCGAAAATCGGGATTTCACTGCAAGTTTCATATCTCCGTCCCGCCAGATATTTTCTGGGGCGATCAGTAGTACGTTCGGGCTTAAGCATCCACTATCTCCGCAGACTTCAGATGACGCCTGATTCTTGAAAAAACGTAGTAGAGGGCGACCGGTGTAAGGGCTAACTGTAAGATATAAATCTGCAGCAAAGGCCCCTTAAGCACCCTGATCGTCATCACGATTTCATACAGTTGCCCCAGACAGATAAAAAGAGCTAACGCGATCACAGTAGCAAGTCTAGTCCTCATTAGCCTGTATCTCCTTCAGCATTTTTTACACTTAAAATATAGTATCACCAATAATTAAAATAATCAAATATTTATGCCCAAAATTTTAGGAATAGATCTCGGCACTACCAATTCGGCCATGGCCGTAATTGAGGGCGGCGAGCCCAAAATTATTGAAAATAAAGAAGGCAACCGCACTACGCCTTCTATTGTAGCTATCTCCAAATCCGGAGACCGTTTGGTTGGTTTACTTGCCAAGCGACAAGCCGTAACCAATCCCAAAAATACCCTTTTCTCCATAAAGCGTCTTATTGGCCGTAAATTCAGCGATAAGGAGATAAAACGGGACAAAGAATGGTTGCCATATGAATTAAAAGAAGCGGCCAACAGCGGAGTGGAAATAAAAATGGGGGACCCTTCGACAAGCTCAGGGCAGGGAAAGTGGTATCGTCCGGAGGAAATTTCCGCGGCCGTCCTGCAAAAACTAAAAACCGATGCGGAAGAGAAGCTTGGTGAAAAAATTACTGAGGCCGTAATTACCGTGCCGGCCTATTTTGACGATTCCCAGAGGAAAGCCACGCAAGCCGCCGGAGAAATTGCCGGATTCAAAGTCCGCCGGATTTTAAACGAACCCACCGCCGCGGCCCTCGCCTACGGTTTCAACAAAAAAAAGAATGAGCAGATCGTGGTTTATGATTTCGGCGGCGGGACATTTGATCTCTCCGTGCTTGAGGTTACGGCGGACACCATTGAAGTAAAGGCGGTAGGCGGGGATACGCACCTCGGAGGAGATGATTTTGATCAACGCATCATCAAGTGGATCGCGAGTGAGTTCAAAAAAGAGCAGGGGATTGATTTGTCCAAAGACACTTTGGCGCTCCAGCGTCTTAAAGAGTCGGCGGAAAAAGCTAAACACGAACTTTCCACCACTCCGGAGACCGAAATCAATCTTCCTTTTATCACCTCCGATGAATCGGGGCCCAAGCACTTGGTTATGCGCTTTTCGCGCGCCAAACTGGAGGAGTTGGTGAGCGAGATGATTGATCGTTCCATTGAGATCACGCGCTCGGTGGTAAAAGATTCAGGTTTCCAAATCAGCGACATTGACGAGGTAATATTGGTCGGAGGACAGACAAGGATGCCGGCTATTATTGAAGCCGTAAAAAAACTTTTTGGCAAAGAACCCAATCGCACCATAAATCCGGATGAAGTGGTGGCCGTGGGCGCAGCCGTACAGGCGGGGATCATGCAGGGTGATGTGAAAGACGTCCTGCTTCTTGATGTCACCCCGCTATCTTTAGGTATTGAGACGCTTGGCGCCGTCTTCACCAAAATTATTGAAAAAAATACCACCGTGCCCACGGCCAAAACTCAAGTATTCTCCACCGCGGCCGACAATCAAACCTCGGTAGAAATTCATGTACTGCAAGGGGAGCGGGAGATGGCCTCCGATAACAAAACACTAGCTCGCTTTATTCTGGATGGCTTAGCACCCGCGCCCCGCGGCCTGCCGCAGGTTGAGGTGACTTTTGATATAGATGCCAATGGTGTTCTGTCCGTCAAAGCCAAAGACAAAGCAACCGGCAAAGAACAGTCGGTACGGATTGAAGCATCAAGTTCGCTTTCCAAAGATGAGATTGAAAAGATGAAAAAAGACGCTGAGCTTCATGCCCAAGATGATAAGAAAAAACGCGATCTGGCCGATGCCAGAAATGCCGCCGATACTCTGGTCTACACCGCCGAGAAAGCTCTCCGCGATGCCGGAGATAAAGTGTCTAATGACATAAAGTCCGAGATCGAAGGAAAAATCAGCGCGCTGAAAAACGCTAAAGATGGGGAGGACGCCGCCTCCATTCAGCGCGCCTCGCAGGATTTATCTGGTTCTTTGCAAAAAATCGGCGAACTGCTATATAAACAACAAAAAACTGGAAGCGAAAAACCGGAGGCCGAAAGAGGCGATAATGTGAAAGATGCGGAGTTTTCCGCCCAAGACGAAGAGAAAAAGGAGGATGATAAATCTTAAAGAAATAATATTAACAGTTGTCTACGTCGCCGTAAGCGTCGCGTCTTTTTGGCTTTGGTTTGATGCGATCCCCTCCATAGCCGCCGGAGAACTTCAGTCTTATTTGAATTTTGTCATTCCGGTGCTGGGGCTTTTATTTTCCGCTTCTTTATTTTCCCTGACTGCACTTTTTATCCGTGAGGCAAAGATTGTCTATCCGGCTATAGTTATTGGGGTCTCCGCGCCCTATTTTTTAACTACTGCTTCCGGATTTACTCTGTCGGCGCTTGCGGTAAGCGCCCTACTGGCGGCTTTAGCTTTGTATAGGATAAGAAAAGAATACGCGCTGTCTCCTGGTTTTAGCATTACTAAATTCCTAAAATCCGGCTTGCCGTTGTACCTTACCGTCCTTTCCATTGTTATCTCCACTTTCTATCTTGCCGGAATAAACGACAAAAACGCGGTCTCTACCCTTCTTCCCAGGCCGGCGCTTGACTTCACCCTCCGTGCCCTTTCGGGTCCCTTGGGATCCGTTGCCGGACTGCCGGAGATAAACCCGGAAGCAACCGTTGATGATCTGCTTAAGGAGCTTCTCTCCGATAGTCTTAAAACGCAGGGAGTCGAACTCTCAAAAATTCCGCAAAGCGAAATTTCAAGATTGCTTAGAACGCAACGGGATGAATTCTCCAGTAAATACGGAATAAAACTTGAGGGAGACGAGAAAGTGGGCGATTTCTTGTATAAAACCGTGACCGGAAAAGCAGAGGATCTTCTCGGTCCGTATAAAAATTATTTACCTTACGCATCGGCCGTCGCCTTTTTTCTCGCGCTAAAGGCCCTTACCATTCCGCTTTATTATATGGCGTTATTATCGGCGTTCCTCTTGATAAAACTTCTGGTTTTTTCTAGAATTGTTAGAAGTGAAAAGGTCTCGTTGGAAGTTGAACGCCTCACATTGTAGACTTTTTAACATTTAAACTTTTTTCCCATGCCCAAAAAAGACTATTATTCCCTGCTTGGTGTCGCTCAAAACTCCACCAAAGAGGAGATAAAAAAGAAATATAGGGAACTTGCCCACAAATACCACCCAGACAAAGGCGGGGACGAGGCGCGTTTTAAAGAGATTAATGAGGCCTATCAAGTACTCTCTGATGATCAGAAACGAGCTCAGTATGATCAGTTCGGACAGGTTTTTTCCGACGGAGGCGGATCCGCCTCTGGCGGGGAATGGCCCGGGGGATTTCGTTTTGATTTTGGCGATGGGAGGCCCTTCGACTTCGCTCAGGGCGATTTTGATTTTTCCAATATCTTTGAAGATTTTTTTGGCGGCAATTTTGGGGGCGGTACTCGCGCGCGGACGCGGGAACGTAAAGGCAGGGACTTAAGAATTGATCTTGATATTTCTTTTGAAGAGTCGGTGCTTGGCGGCAAGCGCGGGGTTGAGATAGAAAAACTTTCACGCTGTAGCCGCTGTAGCGGCTCGGGCGGGGAGCCGGGGGCCAAACTCAAAAACTGCCCTACCTGTCAGGGCAAGGGCAACGTACAAAAAAATCAGCGGACATTTTTGGGATCTTTTACCCAAGTAACGATATGTCCGGAATGCGCGGGTAGCGGCAAAAAGCCGGAAATAGTCTGTATCCACTGCAAAGGCCGAGGAGTTGAGCAAAAAATAGAACAACTGGAAGTGTTTATTCCTAAAGGAATTCGCGACGGCGAAGTTCTCAAAATCACGGGCAAAGGCGAGGCCTCGCTTACGGGAGGAACTCCCGGAGACCTTTATATCCGCCTCCGCGTAGCGCCTCATAAAATTTTTCGCAGACAAGGCGACGATCTTATAATGCAGCTCCCCCTGCGGCTTTCGCAGGCTATTTTGGGCGGCGCGATATCCGTAGACACGCTCGACGGCTCCATACAATTAAAAATTCCGGAAGGAACGCAAGCCGGAGATATTTTGAAGGTGCGTGGCAAAGGCTCCTATCTTGCCTCCGGCTATGGTAGGGGAGATCTATTTATTGAAATAAAAGTGGAAATACCCAAAAAGCCCGTTAAACAAATTAAAGAGATTGCGGAGAAGCTAAAAGAAGAGGGATTTTGAGTGAGCTATAGCGGAGGTTTCTCCTCCGACGGGCGGGAAAACATCGGGTGTTGACGAAAAAACACCCGATGTTGGGGAGCCCGCCACAAAAATTTAGGCGGGTAAATTTCGCCTTTTCAATTTTTGGATCAAAAAAACGCCGCGTCCGCTTACTGGGCGAAAGCCAACTGCTTGGCTTTCGCGAGAAATTTAGCGAGCCGGCGAAAGCCGTGCGAGCGTTGAAAATTTCTCTGCTTTTGCCGAGGGGGCAAAAGGCGGCGTTTTACTATGAAACTGATCTCTGTCTAAGTTTTTGTAGTATAAAAATGCTCTTGCCAGCTACTTTGTAGGGGCGTTTTCTTTTCTCCCGAGAGCGTTTTTCGGATTTAGATCTCTTATTTTTCACCAATAACAGCAAATAAATCCTCCATGCGCTTAAGACGTTTTTCGTGATTCTGAAGCTGGAAAGTATGCTGCTTCAATAAAAGCTTCTCGATATTTTCTACTCGCTCACTGATCTCCCCAAACTTACTATCTATACTATCCAATCTCTTATCTACGCCATCAAATCTCTTATCTACGCCATCCAATCTCTTATCTACGCCATCAAATCTCTTATCTACGCCATCAAAACCCTTCTTTACCATGACAGCCAGATCTTCAGTTGTTATATGTTTTTTGGGCATATCTTAATATTAAGTCCGTTGGTCTAAATGGTCAACGCCCTATTACGGACTTGTGCTTGCTTCGCCCGCCGTAGTTTATTGCGAAGGCTGGGTCGCCGTAGTCGTTGAAGATATGACTTCAATGGTATTTTGTGTATTCAATATTCCCGCTTGCTGTAGCAACGTTTCTACTTCTTTTTCGGTCAAACAATATTTCCCTACACAAATTTTCTCCGTCTCAATTTCTTTGATGATTAGTTTCCCCGTCTCGTCAATTTGCCATTGGCCATTTGCCCCGAGCAACTTACTGACATTGATGATGGAGTTGCCGTTCAAATTGACATTGCCGTAGAAGGTGACGTTGACTTTGCCGGATTGCTGGTCAACGGACCAGCCTGCCTGCGCAGGCAGGGCGTTTGTAGTGGAAGTCTCCCCTCCCGAGGAGGTGAGACCTTGAAGGTTATCCAGTTTAGAATACCCCTGGCTCCAGAGCAATACCCACCGTTACTTCATCTTTGATGGCTTTCATTTAATATTATGGAGGTTCAACCCTCGATAGTTAACGGTGAGACTTCAATAGTTGCAATTATAATGGGAATGGGCTACATGTCATTACGGCACCACCTTGATTGATCCAAAGAACATTCCGCCCGTGGCACCGGCTGACAAAACGATGGAGAGGGCCACGTCATCTCCCGCCACAAAAGTGACCGAGTTGCTGAGGTCGGTACAGGTTGTGTTGGTGTCACTGACGGTGCAAGTGAGGGCTGTGTCTGCCGAGTTCTTCCGAAGCGTAACTACCAAGGTCTTTCCGGCGCCAGGGGCAGCCCCTGTTCGAACGTAGAGATTGCTCGCGGTAAATGCTATTGGCGCGTCGATCTGGGCGTTGCTCTCGGTACCCTCTAGGGCACTTGACTGGTACGGACCCATGAATCTGGTCGTCCCGGCTGTCATGGAATCTTCCGAGCGGAAGGTCATGATCGAGGCCGCCGCCGCCGTCTGCGTATTCCCATCCCCAAACTTCACCCCTCCCCCCGCAAAAATCACTCCTGCCACAGCCAGATCTCCTTGAGGGGTAGTCGTCCCCACCCCCACCTTGCCGTCTTTGTCAATGATGAGCGCTGTATTGACTACATTGGATACGGTGGTGGTAGATATCATGAAAAGGGGTTTGGTGCCTCCTCCCGGGCCTGAAAGAGAGAGTAAGGATCCCGGACTTGAAGTTCCTACGCCCACATTGCCCAAAGAATCAATGATAAAGGTGGTGCTGGCTACGGTGGAAGAGCCCACTAAGAAGGGTATGGCTCCGGACAGGGTGTTTATGGAAAGCATGGCTCCCGGGGTGCTAGTTCCAATCCCTACTCTGGGCAGTCCTCCACTGGATCCTATGGAGAGTATGGGAGGAGATACGGTGGTGGTAGTGGCAAAGGAAAAAGCATTGAAGGTATCAGAAAGGATGGTACTGGTTGAGGAAGAGGCATAAATCATATTAATCCCCGACAGCAGGAAGTCGGCATTGGTGTTGGCGGTTAAGGAGGCCAGGGAGAAAAGAGAGCCGGGGGTGGAGGTGCCCAAGCCCACTCTGGTATTGACATCATCAAATACGAAGTTGGTAGCTCCTCCAAAAGCTGTTCCTCCATTGTTGTATTGTATCTGGGAGTCTGATCCTCCGGGAGTACCTCCCACACAGTTGC
>JACPMG010000013.1 GCA_016186095.1 Candidatus Sungiibacteriota bacterium
TGGGTATTGCGGCATGGCTTGTGTGGAAGCAATGGAGTCAAGGTAGCCCTTCGACACGGCTCAGGGTAAAAACAGCTTTGGTCGTTTTTGGCCTACAGCTGTTTTTAAATGCTGTTTGGTCAATTATTTTCTTTGGCCTGCAAAATCCCGGCTGGGCATTGGTTGATATCATTCTTCTCTGGCTCGCAATCGTCTGGACAATGGTTGTCTTTTACAAAATCTCAAAACCAGCCGCATATTTCCTCGTGCCGTATATTCTTTGGGTAAGTTTTGCCGCGTATTTGAACTTAGCGATTTGGGTGCTTAATTAAAAGAGGTGCGCGGAGCACTTAAAAATAACCTGATTTGTAAGGGTTATTTTTTATACCCCATCGGGGGAGTTAGAGCTTTTTGTAAGAATGAGATAAAATAGGAGTAATGAACAAGCAGGGATTTTCGCAAATAATTTTGTTGGGCATTGTGGCCGTTATTGTTCTCGCCGGAGCAGGCGGTTTTTTGCTGTTTCCGGAAAAGAAGCCATCCTCCTCCGAAAACGAAAAAACAGCGCAACAAAAAGAATCTTTGTCTCCGCAGTCGCAAAGTCCCAAAACTCAATCAGTTCCTTTTGCATCGTCTCAAACTCAATCGCAAAATCCGTTGTCTGAATCTCTTGCTCGCGGAGCCGATACATTGAGCAGTACGCGACAACCCCAATCTAAATGCGAGAGCAATCCGGCCCCTGTTTTTGCGAACGATATTACGGATATGAGCAAAGTGAATTACATAGGCCCTCCGCCCACCATGGGTGCCGGTCCAAGCTTGAAGACGCATAGCTACATTGGTACGGATCATGCGCGCGTGCCTGTCTATGCTCCGGCTCAAATGACATTGGAAAGCGGCTCGCACAATGTCGGCGGTCCGTACATGATGGAATTCCTGGCAAGTTGCGAAGTAAGAGTTCGGTTTGGGCATATTACCGAACCGGTTGAGGCCATTAAAAAACTACTCCCTGTCGAACCAAAACAGGATAGTAGAACGCAGGAGCTCGCTCCTATCGTATTTGCGGCAGGTGATCTTGTCGGCTACACGACCGGTACCGATGTTGCCGGGAACTGGGATTTTGGCGTGTATAACTCTACGGCGCGCAATCGTTACGCCGACGATCCCAACTGGAACAATAGCGCGACCTACACCACCGCCGTATGCCCGTTTGATTATTTTACTCCGGGTTTAAAATCAGTATATTTTTCCAAGTTTAATTCCGGTGCTTTGGGCGGCAATCCGCCGCATGGCGAGCCATTTTGCAAGACGTAAATAAATTAATAGGCCTTTTGATTTAAAATAGCCCGTGGCTTTGGGGCTATATTTTTTTGAAGCGAGCCAATCGGTAGCCGACTCTTTTATGGCAGTTCAACACGCTTTCGTATAGATATTTGATGGCTTGGCCGTAGAAGTATCGGAGAGGAGCCGTTCGCTTTAGTTTATTTCCGCGCCACCATTCGCTCACCGCGATTCTTACGAGTTTCCTGCTAATAAATATCAGGCGGCAGTCCGGACAAAGAAAGTACGGCGTTACCAGGGTCTCCACCACAAAATTTCTTTGACCACGGGTCTCGTGGACATGCGCCGGTTTTTTACAGCGCGGACAACAAAAAATATTCTCACTTCTTCCCATAAGATAGTTCTCCGTGAGAGGTTCTTTTTATATATTAGTACCCGTGGTTAGTCAATTCAAGCTTTCCATATAATCCATTTTTTTGTTATAGTCGTCTTATGGAAAGTGGCGAGCAATTAAAACCCTTTGGCGAATTGCAGGATCGACTTGATGCCGAATTTGCTGAATACATAGAATATAGATCCTCCGAAACACGTCGGGGGATGGTAGAGGCGATAAAGTTGGGCTTTGGGAGTGAAGATGATATTGAGTCGGCGGTTGGTAGAGAGCGTAAGGAGCTTGTAGGACTTGATCCTTATCGGCGCGTAGGGCGGCTTCTTAATAATTTTAGTTTGTGGTGGCCTGGCGGTTACTATCGCACACTTTTTCCGGGACATAGGATAATAGCTGATCTTGATACGGCGATCCGCGATGGAGGACTGGAAGAAATGGCGGGACGCATGGGCAGAAAAGAGGGGCTTGAGCAGGAGGAACGTGTAAAAATATTGGCAGATATATACATTCGTATGAGGGATAGGGGTTATAATCGGGCGGAGCTTACCAAATAAGATGAAGTATCAAGTATCAGTTAAGCTTCACAAAAACTTCATTGAGGTTAAAGGCGGTGCGATAACTGTGGGAGTGATGGCGCCTCCAGAGAAGGGGAAAGCGAATGAAGAAGTCATCAGGAAGATTGCCGAATATTTTGGTGTTCCCCGATCGGGCGTCAAAATCATCTCCGGCCGCGCAAGCCGGAAGAAGATTGTGGATATCTTTTTTGGCAAAATTTAGGGTATAGTTTATAATTTATACTAATGTTTAATATCAAAAATATCGCCATTGGTGTTTTAGTCCTGCTTCTTTTGGCCATAGGCATTTGGTATTGGCAGAAGCGTGAACCGGCTCCACCCCAAGAGGAGCCAGCAGGCGTTGGCGCGCAAATTTTTGAAAAGGCCCAGAATCCGGTTGCGGATAAAGTGCCGGAAACCAATCCATTTAGAGCAGACCTCAATCCCTTTAAAAAAGAAACCAACCCGTTAAAAGCAATTTATACTAATCCTTTCGGAGAATAATGACGAAATTTTCTGCTAAATTTTTCATTATGGTAAGCGTGGTGGTCGCGGCGTCGTTCGTGGCCGGAGCATATGCTTTTGGCGCATACAATATAGAGAAGGCCAAGCGGCTTAAGTATCCGATTGGAGAACTTGGAAATTGCCAAAGCTTTGAAGAATGTAAAGTCTACTGCAATAAGGATGAAAACATTCCCAAATGCAACCGTTTCTCCATTAAAAGCGGCCTCCTGACACAGGAGGAAGCCGCGGATACCGAGCGGATGCTTTCGCTTATGGAAGAATCCGGTCTTCCCGGCAAGTGTCAGGGGGCGGTGGAATGTTTCAGCTATTGCGAGAGCGCCGCGCACATTGATGAGTGTTGGAATTACGCCGAGCGTCACAATCTTACTCACGGATATGATGTTGAGACCATACGGCGTCTTGCCAAGTTTGCCAGAGAAGGAGGAAAATTCCCCGGAAATTGTAAAGAAGGGGCTGAATGTGAGACTTACTGCGGAGATATAAGTCACTTCGCGGAGTGCGCTGACTTTGGAGAAAAAGTCGGTCTCATGACCAAAGAGGAAACAGATGTAATGCGTAAGATCGCCCGATCCGGCGTCACCCAGACTCCTGGCAATTGTCAAAAGAAGGAGCAGTGTGAGTCCTACTGTATGGACTCGGCGCATATTGATGAATGTCTGGCTTTTGCGGAGAAAACCGGTTTGCTTCCCCCGGAGGAGCTTGCTGACGCCAAAAAATTTGCTCCGCTCATTAAAAGCGGGGAGACGCCCGGAGGATGCCAAAGAAAAAATGAGTGCGAAACATACTGCAACGATGCTGCCCATTTTGAGGAATGTGTGGCATTCGCGGAAAAAGCAGGGATGATTTCCAAGGAAGACGCGGAGCTTGCGCGTAGAACCAAGGGGACGGGCCCGGGAGGGTGTAAGTCCAAAGCGGAGTGCGAAGCGTTTTGCCGACTTCCGGCTAATCAGGCAACTTGTATTTCATTTGCCCGAGAGCACGGATTTACGGAGGAGGCAGGGGAAATTGAGGCCAAAGTAAGAGGCGAGGCGGAGGGCAAGATGATGGCTTGCGCCGATAAGCCCTGCTCGGAGTTTATCGCGTGCCTCAGCAGTTTGCAGTCTGGCGAAGGCGGTGAGGAAAAGTTGCCCCTTGATCTTAAAACAAAATTAAATTCCTGTATTGAAGAAATAAAAGCCGAGGCGGTGAAAGGAGCGGGGGGTCTTGAGCGGGTAGTGCCGGAGGAGGGAAGGGTGCCTTCGCCCCAGCCTCAAGTGCCGCAGCAGCAGGAGCAGTTAGGGAAGGAGGGTCAGAAGCAGTACGAGGAGCAGTATAAAAAACAATACGAAGAGGAATACAAAAAACAGTACGAAGAACAAGTGAAATCTCAAGTTGATTGCTCACTTTTTGCGGCCGCGCCAACGTGTGACTACGCGGGCGCTCCCGGTTCGCAAAACTACAATTACTGTAAGCAGTGTTATCCGGATAAGTGATCGCGGCGTGGCTGGTATGATAATGGAAAGAACCGCGTATGCCTTGATGACGCCGGCCCAGCTCAGGGGTTGTTGACGACTGGTGAGCGATATGCTACCTTTATTATATGGCAAAGGTAAATTTAGGGATTATACTAGAAAACTTAGAGTCGGAACTCCGCAAATCTTTTAGGGCGGTGGTCGCTGAAGACCATACGAATGCGATATTTCGCACATGGCGCAAAAAAATTGAGAAAGAAAAAACCTGGTATATTGTACCGGATCATTTAGTGGAGAAGGATTAAGACATGAAATTAGGCAGGGGACTCCACGTAGGACATGATGATCATTATTAAAGAATTTCTTGAAAAGTCCTCCTGGGTGGGGATTTTTTGTTTCGTATGAGAAGTAAAAAGGTAAAACCGATTACAGTTGCCGTAAGCGGCGGGTTTGACCCTCTGCATAGCGGGCATTTAAAACTCATTCAAGCAGCCGGAAAGCTCGGGGATAAACTTGTGGTAATTTTAAACAACGACCAATGGCTCAAGCGAAAAAAGGGGTATGTTTTTATGCCGCAGGATGAGCGCAAAAAAATATTGGAATTTTTGGTCGGAGTTGACCGAGTTTTGCTTACCGGACATGCGGCCAACCCTAAGGATATGAGCGTGTCAGCGGAGCTTAGAAAGCTGCGGCCGGATATCTTTGCCAATGGCGGCGACCGCACCCGAAAAAATATTCCAGAGGCAGCCATATGCAAATCTTTGGGCTGTAGAACAGTTTTCGGAGTCGGCGGCAAAAAAGTACAATCAAGTTCATGGCTTTTGGAGAAATTCGGCAGATGCGGCCAATGTCAAAAGTAATAGTCATCCCCACCTATAACGAGCGTCAAAATCTCCCCCTGGTGGTGGAGGGTATTTTTGCTCTGGGCATTCCGGATCTTCGGGTAATGGTAGTTGATGATAACTCTCCGGATGGCACGGGCGTCGTGGCCGAGAAACTTGCTCAAAAATATCCGGTAAGTGTCATGCATCGAGAAAAGAAACAGGGGATAGGCGCTGCGTATGTTTGCGCCTTTAAAAAAATTCTGGCCTTGCCAGAAAAACAGGAGTGCGTTATTCAGATGGATGCCGACATGTCTCACGATCCGGCGCTCATACCCCAGATGCTTGCATCCATAAAAACCTGCGATCTGGTGCTCGGTTCGCGCTACATTGCCGGGGGCGGGATCAAAAATTGGGACCCTTTAAGGCGACTCGTGAGCCGTTTTGGAAACGTCTACGCTCGTTTTGTCCTCTGGCTGCCCTATCGCGATCTTACCGGAGGGTACAAATGCTTCCGGCCGGAAGTGCTGGAAGCCATTGATTTGGATTCTTTGAGCTCGCGCGGATACAATTTTCAGATTGAGACGACATTCAAGGCCCATCAGAAAGGATTTCGCATAATTGAAATCCCTATCGTATTTACCGAAAGGAAATTCGGCGTTTCTAAATTCAACCTGCCCATTATTTTGGAAAGCTTCATCAAGGTATTCTGGCTACGGCTTCATGGATAGGAAAATAATTCTCATCGCTATTCTGGCGCTGGCCGCGATTCTTCGTTTCTGGGGACTGGAGCGCGGAGACGCTATGAATGACGAGGTATTCTACGCTTTCCGCGCCGTAGGTTTGCTGGATTTTGACGCGGCTGAATTTCAGACCACGCCCTTAGAATGGTTTGATCCCCGCCATCCCGCTATTGGCGGGACTGCCGCGCAAAACCTAGGCGGGCAAGCCGCTATCCCTTTTTGGACCAAGCTTTCTTTTCATGACCATCCTCCTTTGGTTTTCTGGGTTCAGCATGTTTTTCTGAAAGTTTTCGGAGAGAACACTTTGGCTTTCCGCTTGCCCTCGGCCATCTTGGGCGTAGTTTCGGTGTACCTTTTATACCTCATAGGCGCGCATCTGTATTCGTATCGGGTCGGGCTTCTGGCTTCAGCCCTTATGGCGGTTACGCTAAACCATGTTTATATCTCCCGCACTGGCATGCAGGAATCGTTCGTGATCTTTTTTATGCTGCTTGCCTTTTATTTTTTTCTCAAGGCGTTGCGTAAAGACATTTATTTCATTTGGCTCGGTGTAATTTTGGGGTTAGCGCTTCTGACCAAATTTACGTCCATGATACTCATCCCGATTTTTTCCGTGTACCTGCTTATTTTCCGCAGGGACTATTTTCTCCGAGCCAAATTGTGGATTGGGGCGGCCTTGGCGCTTATAATTTTTAGCCCGGTTATTATTTACAACATGGAAATGTACAGAGCAGTCGGGCATTTTGATTTTCAATTCTCGGCTCTTTTCGGACAGCACCCGGACGTATGGAAAGAACAGCCGGGGAAGGAAATAGGGGCTTTTGTTGACCGCATTCGCGCTTTTGTGCCCCGCTTAATATCCACGCATTCTTGGCTTTTTCTTACGGCCTTGGCGCTGGCGCTTACGGCGCTTCTTACGGCGCTTGTTAAAAATTTCCGCAAGACCCTGCGTCCTCACGCTTTCCTTTTGATTTCGGCGGGCGCTACGGCGATTTTTTTGATTCTCCTGATAGGCCCTTCATTCCGTTTCCTCACGATGCTGACCCCTTATTTTGTTTTGGCAGTAGCGGTGTTTTTCCTTTATTTGGCGGACCGGATATTTTTGTTTTTCGGCAGGAGAAAAGCGGCTTTGATTATTTACGCGCTTCTGGCCATTTTTCTGTCTTTGGAAATCGCCTATTCCTACAATAATCAGATAGCTTACTATCCCAAAGGGAATGAGCGGTGGTTTGCCTCCAAAATAAGGTTTGAAAATTACAATTGGGGCTATAACGCGTTGGACAAATATCTGGACGAGGAGTTTGCCGGGCAGATGCCGGCATTGACGTTTGATCCGGCGTACAAATTTCTCGATGACATCCGCGAGCGAGCGCTGGGGAAAGCGCGGGAAGAAAAACTTAAACCGATGCCATTTTTGATAGTATACGGGGGTAACTTTGATGACGGCGCGCTTCTCTGGGTGATTTTACGCAGGTCTGTGTACCATGCCTGGCCCGTTATCTCTTTAGAGGATTTCACGCGGTTTCGTGAAAAAGAGGGCGCGGATTATTTTACGCGCCTGGGATTTAGAAATTTGTACTTCATTTTTACCGCCAATACCGTTTTTCTTCCGGAGACGACCACTCTTCTGAAAAATGTGGAGCCGACTACCATTATGAATCAACGCGGGGACAAGGCCTTTTTTGTGTATGAAAAGGTTAATTGATGATATAATAGGCACATGATGGGTTATAGTTTTGGCCCGATGTGGGGAGGAGGCGGCGTTTTTGGCCTCCTCGCTGCTCTCACCTGGCTTGTGTGGCTCGCGGTGGGGGTGCTTCTCGTCGTCTGGCTTTGGAAAAAAGTTAAATAGTAAGGAGGGCTCTGAAATAATAAGAGGCCGGATGTTATCCGAACCCTTGATTTTGATTACTCGCCGATAATTCTGATTTTCTGCTCAAGCGTTATGCCAAACTGCGCCTGTACCCGTTCGCGAGTCGTCTCCATTAGCGCCAACACGTCGTCTGCCGTAGCATTTCCGCGGTTGACGATAAAATTAGGATTTTTTGCGTAGATTTCCGCGCCGCCAAGCTTCTTGCCCTTGAGACCAACTTTTTCGATCAGTCTACCTGCTTCCTCGCCCGGAGGGTTTTTCCAAACGGGCCCGGCAGAGGCCAGAGCAAGCGGGTTCAGAGCTTTCCTGGTCTTCATCCGTGCCTTAAGATCTTTTTGAATTTCCGCAAGCGGACGCCTGGTCATACGCAGGCGACAGCCGATGATAATGGCTCCGGCGGGTAGTGCGAACTCTTGGTAGGTGAATCTACCGTAGATGGGCTTGAACTCTCCCAGTTTGCCATCGGCATGTAGGAAGTATATCGCAGTCACAAAATCGCCTATGGCGCCATCAGGCGTTCCGGCGTTCATGGCGAGCGCCCCTCCGATGGTGGCCGGAATTCCGGCCAGGCATTCTATTCCGCCAAGGTTTATGGCCGTGGCTTCGCGGATGAGAGAAGAAAGCGTAACGCCAGCACCCGCCACCACTTCATCACCGCGGAATTCGGCGCGCCCGAGGCATCCTTCCAATTTCAGCACCACGCTTTGGATTCTGCGATCTCTCGCCAGCACATTGTTGCCACTGCCCAAAATAGCGACCGGCAAACACTCCGACTTGGCATGGTCAAGTGCCTGGCGTATGTCGTTTACGTCCAGCGGTTCTACGAAGATGTCTGCCGGCCCGCCGATACGGAGTGAGGTATGAAAGCTTAGGAGCTCTTGGTATCTGACCGTTCCTCTTATTGAGGCGAGCATTTAGGTCCTCCGCTTTGTTTTCTATGGGAGTGTACTGGACGATATTGTATAATGGAATCTGGCAAATGTCAAAAGCACTCTTCGGCGATTTTCGTGTTATATTTTAACTATGTCCAAAAAGATCCTGATCCCATTAGCGATTTTTATACTTTTTTTGGTCATTTTTTACTATTTCTTCGGCGCCTCGGTTGCTCGTCTATTTTATGCTCCTCAAAATCCGCCGGCCGATCTGTCTCGCGGCTCAACGACGAACACGGCTTATTTGATCAGCGGAGATTACGAAGTGGTGGCCCAGGACCTTAAAATTCCTTGGGAGATTGCGTTTTTGCCGGATGGAGACCTACTGGTCACGGAACGTCCGGGGACTCTTCTGCGCATCCCTAGGCCGGAAGGGCCGAGATCCCGGCCGACTGAAGTCGGCTTAGGGATAGGCAAAGACAAAAAAGCATATAGGGTTGAGGGAGTTGTGCATCAGGGCGAGGGAGGGCTTTTGGGCATGGCTTTGCATCCTGCTTTTCGGCAAAATAACTGGATTTATCTTTATCTTACCTCTCGAGTTGGAGGAGATCTGGTCAATCGCGTTGAGCGGTACGTACTGGAAAAAGATCGGCTTTCAGAGAAGACTCTCATAATCGGAAATATACCTGGGGCGTCGTATCATGATGGCGGGAGAATAGAATTTGGTCTCGACGGGATGCTTTATGTAACCACCGGAGACGCAGGCAAAAGTAACTTGGCACAGGATATCAATTCTCTGGCTGGGAAAATTTTGCGGGTGCGAGAAGACGGCTCCATACCGGCGGATAATCCTTTCGGAAACGCGGTGTGGAGTTATGGCCACCGCAATGTGCAGGGAATTGCGTGGGATGATCAAGGACGCCTTTGGGCTACGGAGCATGGCAGATCAGGAATTCTTTCGGGTTTTGATGAGCTTAATTTGATTGAGAAGGGAAAAAATTACGGCTGGCCGGAAATTCAAGGTAATGAAAAACGTGATGGGATGGAGGCACCGGTATTCCATTCGGGAGCGGATTATACGTGGGCGCCGGCGGATATAGAATATATGGGAGGGTCGCTATTTTTTGGGGGCTTGCGCGGAGAGGCGCTTTATGAAGTTACAATCCCGGGCGGGGAAATTCCCCCGAAATTAAAAATTAATTTTTCCGGTGCATTTGGAAGAGTCAGGGCGGTGCGCTTGGGACCGGACGGCAATTTATATATTACCACCAGCAACACTGACGGCCGGGGGATGGAGAGAGAAGGGGATGATAAGATCGTCCGCTTATATTTTCGTCCGGCAAGATGATATTGCTGGCGTAGATGATGCGGAAGTGGTAAGCCAATCATTCCTGAGCGGTTCTACCGAGGCAGGCGCCGATGGTAAAAAGTGGGCAGAGGGTCTTAAAAAGATTGAAGAGGAACGTAAGAAAGAGAAAAAGGGGAGGAGAAAATAATTTTTTAAAGTCGTTTCCCACCCGAGGGTGGGTCTTTATTTTTAGCGCCATTTCGGATAGACTAAGGAATATATGCCTCATATTGAAATCGGCGCGGAAAAATTGTTTGAAATTTTCGGCTTGCCGGTTACGAACACCCTTCTTATGAGCTGGATCGTAATCGGTATTTTACTGATCGCCTCGCTCTTTATTTTCCGTCGTATGAGTATAGTGCCGTCGTTTTTGCAAAATATATTGGAGTTTTTCGTGGAAGGATTCTTGAAAGTGTTGGAAGGGGTTTTCGGGACGCGCGAAAAATCGGAGAAATACTTTCCCATAGTCGCCACCATTTTCCTTTTTGTGCTGATCTCCAACTGGCTGGGGATACTCCCAGGGGTCGGATCTCTGGGATTTTTTTCCGCCGAAGGCGGATCCGCCTCTGGCGGAGAGAGAATTTTCGTCCCGTTTTTCCGCTCCTCGGCGAGTGACCTTAACTTTACTTTGGCACTTGCCATTGTAGCGGTGGTCTTGGTGCATATTTTAGGGGTGGCGGCTATAGGCGCGGGCAAGCATATTTCCAAGTTCTTCACCTTTAAAAGCCCTATTGATTTTTTTGTGGGGATACTTGAATTTATCTCGGAAATTGCTAAAATGATATCGTTCTCTTTCCGGCTTTTCGGCAATGTTTTTGCCGGAGAGGTTCTGCTGGTTATCACCGCTTTTCTTGTGCCTTATTTGATCCCGGTGCCATTTCTGATGCTGGAAATTTTCGTGGGATTTATACAGGCCTTGGTTTTTGCGATGCTGACCACGGTGTTTATAAGTATAGCTATAAGTCATAACCACTAATCTAAACACGAATTATTCACAAATTACACGAATAAGTATTAGTGTTATTAGTGTAAAATTTGTGCTGATTCGCGGTTCCATTTATGGAAGCAGAATCAATGCGACTTCTTGCAACAGCTCTGGTCATGGGGCTCGGTACAATCGCCCCGGCGCTGGCCATCGGCCTTTTGGCCGGAAAGGCGCTTGAGGCCATCGGCCGAAACCCCGAGGCTACCGGCAAGGTGCAGACTGCCATGATCTTGGCGATTGCCTTTGCCGAGGCGATTGCAATATACGCCCTCGTGGTGGCGCTTATCATTAAATTCGTATAGGACTACGAATCACGAATTTTACGAATGTACGAATAATTCGTATATTCGTACGTTTCGTAATTCGTAGTAGACACGAGTGTCAGAACTCATCAAAAATTTCGGCGTGGACTGGAAACTGCTTCTGGCGCAGGCGGTGAATTTTTTTATTCTCCTTTTTATTTTGAAAAAATTTGCCTACGGGCCGGTGATGAAAATGTTGCGAAAAAGGAAAGAGGAGATTGAGAAAGGGCTTAAGTTCACCAAAGAAGCAGGGGAGAAGCTCGGACGTATAAATGAGGAGCGGGAAGAAGTTCTGAAAGATGCGCGCGGAGAAGCGCTTACCATCGTCCGCGAAGCCGAGGGAACGGCCAAAGTCAGGAAAGATGAAATTGTTACGGATGCCGCCAAAAAAGGCGAATCCATTATTATGGAAGCCAAGCGTCATATTGAGGAGGAGAAAGCCAAAATGGGCGAGGAGGTGTATCGCGATGCTGAAGGGCTTATTCGTTCTGGTATTGCCCGAGTGCTTGGGAAAATGTCCGCGGAGGAGCGGGACAAAGAGCTTATCAAGGAAGCGCTAAGCGAACTAAAAACAGCGGCCAAATAATGACAAAATATAGTATTTCACAATACGCAGCGGCTCTTATTCTAGCGCTTGAGGAAAAGTCAGGAAGTAAGCGGAGCGAGACCATAAGGCGTTTTTTATTTATCGTGCGGAAAAATAAGGATTGGTCAAAGCTTGGACGGATCGTCAAAGAGGCAGAGAAGCAGTCGTTGAAAAAGCAGGGTATCAAGAAAGTTGAGGTGGAATCCGCGGCACCGCTTTCCCGCGCAGTTAAAAAAGAAATTGAGAAAATTATTGGCGCGAAGGTCGTATTGGAGGAGAAGGTGAGACCCGAGGTTCTGGCTGGAATAAAGGTCTTGGTGGATGACGAAATTTTGATTGATGCGAGCGGCATAAGCCAGGTTGAGAGAATGTTTGTGGGGAATCAGGTAGGGTAAACATTCTAACATTCTGCAGAATGTTAGAATGTCGCTAAGAAGTAAAAAAGTGCCGCGAGCAATAACAATATCCTTATAAACTTGAGTATGTAAGGATGTTGTTGAGAAGAAATGTAAGAGATGTATGAAAAATTCCATAGTTGAAAATTTAAAAAAGGAGATTGAGGGGTTTAAAAAAGAAATCAAGGCCGAGAAAATCGGGCATGTTTTGGAAGTGGGCGACGGGATTGCCAAAATTTCCGGCCTGGGCGGAGTGGGATCGCAGGAGATGCTTGAATTTTCCGCCGAAGGCGGATCCGCCTCGGGCGGAGAGACCACGGTACAGGGAATTGCTTTTAACTTGGAAGAGGATTCGGTTGGCGCGATTATTCTTGGCGATTATTTGAAAATTAAAGAAGGTAGCGTGGTAAAGCCCACCGGCCGCGTGCTTTCGGTACGAGTAGGTGAGGAGTTGATCGGCCGCGTAATTGACCCTTTGGGCAATCCGCTTGACGGCAGGGGGCCAATATTTGGTGAAAAATCCAAAGAGGTCTTTATGCCGGCCGAGCGCTTGGCGCCATCAGTTACTGTCCGTGAGTCGGTAAATACGCCGCTTCACACAGGTATCAAAGCGATTGACGCCATGATCCCCATTGGCCGGGGACAACGTGAACTTATAATCGGCGACAGACAAATTGGAAAAACATCCATAGTCACCGACACGATTGTAAATCAAGGCCGTGATACGGGCCGCAGAACGCCGATTTGTATTTATGTTGCAATCGGGCAGAAAGAATCAAAAGTGGCAAGACTAGTGGCAACGCTAAAAGAGCAGGGGGCGATGGATTATACTATTGTGGTATCTGCTCCGGCATCCATTCCTGCCTCTTTGTGGTATCTCGCCCCGTATAGCGCCACAGCCATCGGCGAGTATTTTATGCAGCAGGGGAAAGATGCTTTAGTGATTTATGACGATTTATCCAAACATGCTTGGGCGTATCGGGAATTATCTTTGCTTTTGCGAAGGCCGCCCGGACGTGAAGCATACCCGGGAGATATTTTCTACCTTCACTCGCGGCTTCTGGAGCGCGCGGCTAAACTCAATAAAGAAAATGGCGGAGGATCTTTGACCGCGCTTCCCATAATTGAAACCCAGCTTGGAGATGTTTCGGCCTATATTCCAACCAATGTAATTTCTATCACCGATGGCCAGATCTATTTGGAGCCGGAACTTTTTTTCCAAGGCGTGAGGCCAGCTTTGAATGTAGGCCTTTCCATTTCGCGCGTGGGGTCATCCGCGCAAACCAAAGCCATGAAGAAAGTTGCCGGACGGCTGCGCCTGGAGCTCGCGCAATTTCGGGAGCTTGCCGCATTCGCACAATTTGCATCAGAGCTTGACGAATCAACTAGAAAGCGGATTGAGCGGGGTCGCGTGCTCACCGAGATTTTAAAACAGCCCGAGCTTGAACCCATGCCGTATGAATTGCAGGTGTGTCTAATCTATGCGGGTACGAACGGCTTTCTTGATGATGTATCTCCGGCAGAAGTAGGCGCAGTTTCGGACAAGTTATTGGAGTATCTTGAGAAACTGCACCGCGACGCAATTTTAGGAAAAATAAAGGAATCCGGCGAGCTTGCTCAAGACCTTGAGGAGAAGCTTAAAAAAGCCATAGGAGAGTTTAAAAAAACTTATGCCTAGAGAACTTTTGGAACAAGCCAGCGATATTAAAGAAGATATTGCCGAGGCGATAAGAGCAGAAGACAGGAACGGCCTGCTTTATTTATTGAAAGATCTGCGCGAGCGTCTTACTGAAAGAGAGATATCGGAGGATGAGGAGGAAATTTTGGCAGAAGAGATGGATAGATTTTTAGAGGATAAGCGGCGTGTCAGCATGGTTGTACTTTTAGGTAGAAAAGGAGGGCCTCCCTACGTGACTATTTTTCGCGAAGGAGAGAGCATTTCTTTTAACCTAAATAACGAATATGAAGATGAGTATACCAGAAAAAAGTGGGAAGCATTAAAGAAAGCGGCATGACGTCAACGAAATCCATAAAACAGCGTATAAAATCCGTAAAAAACACCTCGCAGATAACGAAGGCGATGGAAGTGGTATCGGCGACCAAAATGCGAAAGTCGCAAGGATTTGCGGTATCTGCGCGTCCGTATGCGGCCGCTTCTTTGGAACTTATGAAAAACCTGCTGATCCGAACCCCTTCGCTTCCGCCGCTTTTGCAGGCGCGTCCGGTGAGAACATCAGCACTTCTGGTGGTAACTTCCGACAAAGGGCTTGCCGGGGCGTTTAATACTCTTATTACCGTTGGCAAAAAGTCGCGTGATTTTTTAGAGAGGCGCGGCCATCCGATACAAGATAGTTTCTGGGGATTTGGGGATTATAGTACGTTGGAGCAAACACTTCCGGTGGCCGAGACCCTACTTGATGGTTATCTTCTGGGCGCTTTTGACGAAGTGGAGGCGGTTTATACTAATTTTCGGACGACTTTACTGCAGGAAGCAATGCTTAAACGGATTTTGCCTGTAACCAAAGAGGGGATAGAGGAGATGGTAAAAGGGATACTGCCCGAGCGCGGGAGATATAGTATTTTCGGAGGTGACACCTCCGAAAAAACTGATGAGTATTCTTCGAGCTTGTCGAGAAGATATAATTATGAATATAAATTCGAGCCGTCTCCGGCGGAAATTTTAAGCGAATTAGTGCCCCAGCTTCTGCGTATGCACGTGCATCACCTGATTTTAGAATCCAATGCCTCGGAACACTCGGCGCGGATGGTCGCTATGAAAAGCGCATCAGACAACGCTCGAGAATTGATTACCGATCTGACTTTAGAATTTAACAAAGCCCGGCAGGCAAATATCACGCGCGAACTTACGGAGATCACCGCCGGAGCGGAAGTGCTGGCGCAATAAAATGAAAGGTAAAATCGTACAAATCATAGGCCCAGTGGTTGACGTGGAATTCGAGGGAGAAAATCTTCCGGCGATTTATGATGCGTTGAAAGTGACCCCGCCGGGTCATCCCGAGCCCTTCGAAAGTCATTCCGAACGAAGTGAGGAATCTCAGGATAAACTACGCGAAGGGTCTCACAAAGATTCTTCGGCTTCGCCTCAGAATGACGGAAAACCGCGTAAAATTATTTTGGAGGTGGCGCGGCACTTGGGCTCGGGCCGCGTGCGCGCGATCTCACTCTCTCCTACCGACGGCTTAACTCGCGGTATGGAAGTTGAGGATACCGGAAAACCCATTTCAGTCCCGGTGGGAAAGGAGGTATTGGGAAGGTTATTTAATGTTTTGGGAGAGCCAATTGATGTTTTTCGTCATCCTGAGCATAGCGAAGGATCTCGTAAAGATTCTTCGGCTTCGCCTCAGAATGACAACTTTAAGTTACGTTGGCCTATCCATAGGCCCGCGCCAAAATTTACTGATCAATCCACCAAAACCGAGGTATTTGAGACCGGAATTAAAGTGATTGACCTGCTCGCCCCTTTTGTCAAAGGAGGAAAAGTCGGACTTTTCGGAGGCGCCGGAGTTGGGAAAACAGTAACGCTTATGGAACTCATCCGAAACGTCGCGGAAGAGTCCGGAGGTGCGGCTGTTTTTGCCGGAGTGGGGGAGAGGACGCGGGAGGGCAATGATTTGTATCACGAAATGAAAGAATCGGGCGTTATTTCCAAGACCGCGCTCGTTTTTGGCCAGATGAATGAAGTTCCGGGGGCTAGACTGCGAGTCGCCTTAAGCGCGCTTACGATGGCCGAGTATTTTCGCGATGAGGAATCCAAAGACGTTCTGCTTTTTATTGACAATATTTTCCGTTTCTCGCAGGCGGGGTCGGAAGTATCCGCGCTTCTTGGCCGTATGCCTTCGGCCGTAGGGTATCAGCCGACCCTCGCATCAGAGATGGGTGAGCTGCAGGAGCGCATTACCTCAACCAAAAAAGGGTCAATTACTTCTGTTCAGGCAATTTATGTACCGGCAGACGACATTACCGATCCGGCGCCAGCCACTACTTTCAGCCATCTTGATTCCACGATTGTGCTTTCACGCGCCTTAACCGAGCTTGGTATTTATCCAGCTGTGGACCCTCTGGCTTCGGCCTCATCCGCGCTTGATCCTAAAATTGTCGGCGAGGAGCATTACGCGACTGCGCGGGAAGTACAGCGCACCCTTCAACGCTATGCCGAACTTCAGGATATTATTAATATTTTGGGCATGGAGGAATTGTCGGAGGAGGATAAATTGACCGTGTCGCGCGCAAGAAAAATTCAGAGATTTTTGTCCCAGCCATTTTTCGTGGGCGAGACATTTACCGGCAGGCCTGGGAAATTCGTAAAACTTGAAGACACGGTTAAAGGATTCAAAGAAATTCTTGAAGGAAAACATGATGCTAAATCGGAGGAGGTATTCTATATGAAAGGGAATATAGATGAAGTTGAACACTAATCCACAAATTAGCACACATATCCACGAATGCCTAAACAAATAATTTATCCAGAACTTTCTTATAAATTAGTGGGGGTTTTGTACGCAGTTCATAATGAGCTGGGAAGATTTAGAAGTGAAAAGCAATATGGCGACGCCATCGAAAAGTATCTTAAAGAGTTCGGAGTGGTATACGAGCGCGAGAAAATATTACCAAAAGAGTATTTCGAAGAAAAGGAAGGTCGTAACAAGTCAGATTTTATAATAGATAACAAGATTGTACTTGAGATAAAGGCAAAACGCTTTATAACACGAGAGGACTATTTCTAAGCAAAAAGATATTTATCAGCATGCAAAAAGCGCTTGGCAATACTGGTAAATTTTAGACAACGGTATTTATCGCCAAGAAGAATAGCATTAGGATTCGTGGATTAGTGCGAACATTAGTGGATTTGTGTACATGAAACTTTCTATATATTCAATCCAAAATACTCTCTTTGAAGGCGAAGTTGAGCGCTTGACTCTCCCTACTTCCACGGGCGAGATTACGGTTTTGGACGGGCATATCCCGCTTATCTCTCTTGTAAATCCGGGAAATATAAGCTATACTCACTCCGGTACTGAAAAATCGCTAAAACTTGATGGAGGGGTGCTGGAAGTGAGACCAGAGAATGAAGCAGTGATATTGGCTTTAGAGAAACAGTCATGAGCGCCGGAGACCAGTTATTTGCTTATGTTCTCGCCTGCGGAGACCCGAAGATACGCAGTCGGATTCTTTGGGAATTGGATCAGCGTCTGGGTCCGGAAAATCATTTTTGGTTGCCGGAGTTGGGAGGAGCGAAAGATCTGATTATGCCGGAAAAAGATAGAGATCGCGAAAGGCTTTTAAGAAAGATGGAGACAGCCGCGAAAGTGCACAGATTTGGCTTAATTATTCTAATAAACCACTCGGATTGTGGCGCTTATCGTCTATCCGGCCACACTTTTACTGATCCACAGGAGGAGGAGCGATTCCATGTAGAGCAGTTAAAAAAAGCTGCGGAGGTTGTTAGAGAGAAGTTCCCGCGCGTCGCCGTAGAAAGGCACTACTTTCTGAAAGCAGAACAAAGGATGGCTTGGTAATGGCGGGGAAAATATGGGATGAGTGGAGGGACGTGGAACTGGAGTTACGTAGAATGCTTCGCGGGAGGATGGAAGAATTTATGGCTCTTTTTCAAGAATTGGAAAGGTTGGTTGGAGAGACGCCGCGAGAAGGAATAATTGCCGGGCATCCGGCTTTCGGGCGCGAGGTTGGAGACATGGTGCGGAGAATTCTGGATTTCTGTGAGAATTATGATATACCCCTTGCCGTGAGAGTAACCAGAGAAGGTAAAGTAACCTTGATTCTCTGCGATCGTCTGGGCGAGGATCTGCTTTCAGATCAGAAGTTTCAACAGTTTCTCCGAGAACACGGCATTTCCCCGACTTAAATCTTTGAGCTTCGCCTTCGGCGGGCTTTTTTCTTTGACTAAAGAAAATGAACTCCGGTTCGTTTATTTTTTATTCGCTTGAGTTATACTCTAAGTTGTTATGCGTATCATAGGACATCTTGATATGGCCGCGTCGCGACGGCTCAACCGAGTGGACTCGCCGTCGCTCCTTGAAACCTTGCGGTTTCAATACTTCCACCGCGGGAAAACTTCCGTTTTCCCGACCCCTTTCCCGCATCCATATCCAAATTTTTATGAATAGAATAATAGGACATTTGGATATGGATGCTTTCTTTGCCGCCGTTGAGGAGCGGGATCATGAGTGGCTGCGCGGACTGCCGGTAGTGGTGGGCGCCGATCCGCAAAATGGATGGGGCCGGGGAGTGGTGTCCACCGCCAATTATAAAGCGCGCGAATACGGTATTCGCTCGGCTTTGCCAATTTCGCAGGCGTGGCGATTTTCCGAGGAGGCCAAAAAGCGGGGCAGGCCCGCGGCGATTTTTCTTGGACCGAATTTTGAGCGTTATGAAGAGACCTCGCTCCGTATTATATCCCTTATTCGCGCGAATAAGAGAATAGTTGAAGAGGCCAGTATTGACGAGGCGTATTTTGATTTAAGTCATTTAAATTCTTATGAGCGAGCCATAAAGCTGTGTAAAGATCTGAAAGCTGAAATATTTGAAAAAGAAAAATTGACCTGTTCAATTGGCATTGGCCCGAATAAACTTATAGCCAAGATCGCCTCGGATATGCAAAAGCCGGATGGGCTGACGGTTGTGGAGGAAAAAGACGCCGAAGCATTTCTGGAGCCGCTTTCTATTCGTAAAATCCCTGGCGTGGGGCCAAAAACAGAACTATTATTTCGCAATCGGGGAATAAATGTGGTGAAGGATTTAAAAAGATTTTCCTGCCAGGAATTGGAAGATATATCAGGGAAGTGGGGTAGGGAGCTCTATGAAAAGATAAGGGGCCATGACGATACTCCGCTCGAAGAGGACCATGAAATTAAATCCATCGGTGAGCAGGAGACTTTTTCCGAAGATACGCTTGGCCCGAATTTTATTTTGGAACGGCTTTCGGAAATATGCCGAAGGGTTTTGGCACGTATGGTCCAGGATGAATTTGCCGCGTTCCGGACTGCGGTGGTTACGGTGCGTTTTGCCGATTTTGAAACCAAGTCCCGTTCGCGTACACTTGTTCAGCCGGCCCGTACGTTTGAAGCGCTTCGCTTTGAAGCCCTAAAGCTCTTGATGCCCTTTTTGGATCATAGGGAAAACCCGCGCGGCAAGCGCATTCGCTTGATTGGCGTGCGGGTGGAGAAACTGGTATAATGATGGTTAACATGATACTTACAGCGCTTTTTATTACTATTTTTGCCGGCATCGCCAATGCCGGGTATCTTTATTGGCAGTATAGGCAGTATAAATTGACTGTCCGGCCTATGGTGTGTCCTTTAGATGGGAAGTGCGAGGAAGTGGTGGGTACGGTTTACGGCACTACTTTCGGGGTTAAGAACGAGATTTGGGGTTTTGTTTATTACCTTTCGCTTCTGGGGTTGATCGGCGTGTATCTTTTTTCCGTATCGTTTGTTGACGTTGCCAAGTTTCTCATCATTTTTTCCTCCGCCGGCGCGGTTATATTTTCTACATATCTTCTCTGGGTACAGCTTATAACTTTACAAAAATACTGTTCCTGGTGTATCTTGGCAACCCTTATTAATTACTTAATTTTTGTTTTGGAAATAGCTTATCTGTTTTAACGCATCTAAAATAATGGAACGAAACACAACCGGGCCCAAAGACGTATTTCTACATCTACTGGCGATCATCGCGCTTTATGCGAGCGCCGGCAGTTTTACCGCGCTCATATTTCAATATATTAATGTTCTCATACCCGACCTGCTCGATAGAAGCGGATATTATGGCCTGCTTTCCTCCTACAGCGCCATTCGCTGGTCAATTGCCGCTTTGGTGGTAATTTTCCCGGTGTACGTTACAACCAGCTGGTTTTTAAATAAAGCGTATTTGTCATCGACCGCCAAGAGAAACTTGCGCATTCGCAAGTGGCTCGTATATTTTACACTTTTTGCCGCTGCCTTGATTATTATAGGCGATCTGGTAACGCTTATATTTAATTTGCTGGGCGGTGAGCTTACGGCGCGATTTCTTCTTAAAGTTGTGACTGTATTTTTTGTGGCCGGATCGGTCTTTTATTATTACTTTTGGGATTTGAGGAGACACCAAGTAGAATAATATGAAATACTTCGTTTACGTCGTCATAGCTATTGTCGCGGCATCAATTGTCGCGGGGTTTTTCATTGTGGGCTCGCCAAGAGAGGAGCGTCTGCGCAGGTTTGATGAACAGCGCGTGCAGGATCTGCAGTTTCTGCAATCGGAGATTTTGAATTTCTGGCAGGCCAAGGGAAAATTGCCGGATAGTTTAGCAGATATCCGGGATGATATTCGCGGGATTTCCATACCCAAAGACCCCCAGACAAATAGCGACTATGGGTATACATCAAAGGGGCCGGAGACGTTTGAACTTTGCGCGGTTTTCGTCCGGCCCAGTATTGGCTCTTCGGAAATGAACGCGCCCAAGCCTGCCATGCCGCGGGGAGAGCCGTTTCTCGGCGGACAAAACTGGGAACACGGTGAGAGCAAGATGTGTTTTGAGCGCACTATTGATAAAGATTTCTATAAGGTAAAAGGATCTCTGAGATAATGAAGGAAAAATATTTTTGGGTAGGAACCGGCATAATCATATTGGTCGGCTTGACGGCTTTTTTTGTTGTGCGATTTTTTACGGCAAAGGAGAGCGCGCCACAACCAACGGCATCGGTTAATGAACAGAAACAGATTGCTAGCGAGTCTAATTTACCCCGGGGTTCTACGGTTGGGATAAAATCTGGGGAAGAGGCGCCCGCGGCTACAATTCAGTATTTCGCCAGCGGATTTTCTCCCAAAAAAATTCTACTCCGGCAGGACACCGGAGGATACGGTTGCCTTCTGCAAATTGTTAATGCGAGTAATCAGTCGCTCATCATCCGTCTAAGTCCGCATAGCGACAAAGATGAGCAGGGGTTCGCGTACGATCCTATCCCTGCGGGCGGGATAAGTCTTATAGATCCCCGCTATCGTATACCAAAGATCGCATTTCATAATCACGAAAAGCCGGATGAGGAATTTTCGGTGGAACTGGGCGAGGGGTGTAAGTTAGACTAGCGTTGTGCCTATAATTTGTGGATAGCCACGAAGGAATGTTTCAGCGGCAAGCGTCTTTTTCCCCGCAAGAGTTAGTTTAGTGACAGAAATGCTGTTGTGCCCGGTTTTTACGAGGAAGGGATGAGATTCTGATTGCCATATATATCCAGGCGATCCGTGAGGATGCGTTTCGTCCACGACAGACGCTTCCTCTATACGTATGCGATAGATTTTTTGGTCCGAAGGCCAAAGAGTCCAGGTCCCGGGCCAGGGATTAAATGCGCGTACCATGCGCTCTATATGTTCAGCCGGTTTTTTCCAATCAATCCTGCCGTCATCTTTTTTTAGAATTTTGCAATAGGTGGTTTTGGCGTCATCCTGCGGTATAGGCGTAATTTCGTCCTTGAGCCACTTGGGTATTACCTCCATAAAAAGTTCTACGCGGAGTTCGGCGAGCATCTTATGAAGTTCCGGATTGGTCATTTTTTGTAATTTGTCATTTGTAATTTGTAATTTCCTCTGTAAGAGGATCGGTCCATGATCCATAAGTTCATCCGTCAAAAAAATAGTAACTCCGGCCTCCGTATCTCCATTTAAGATCGTAGATTGAATAGGGGAGGGGCCGCGCCAACGGGGGAGTAGCGATGGGTGGCCGTTGAGTATGCCCAAACGCGGTCGCTCCAAAATACTTTTCGGGATGATTTTCCCGTATGCCACCAAGACATAAAGATCTGCTTCCGGCAGTTCTTTTTTAAAATTCTCGTCTTTAAGATTTTCCGGCTGGAATACCGGAATTTTATGTTTTTGGGCAAAGGCCTTAACCGGCGTAGGAGTAAGAATCTGTTTTCTGCCGGCCGGTTGATCCGGAGTGGATACAACCGCAACTACTTTATATCCGTTTTTGAGTAGCGCCTCAAGAGTAGGCACGGCTACGTCCATAGTGCCCCAGAAGATTATTCTGGGTCGTAGGTCGTAGATCGTAGGTTGTAGGTTAGCCACCATTAGGTTTTGCTTCAATAATTTTCTCCGCCTTATCAATAAAAAGTGTTCCCTGGAGGTGGTCCAGCTCATGCTGTGTTACCCGCGCAAAAAATCGCGAGGCGCCGCGAATGAATTTTTTGCCATGTTCGTCAATGGCCTGCACGGTTATTTTCTCATGCCGTTTCACTGTGCCGTATTTTCCGGGTACGGAAAGACAGCCCTCAGGCCCTTCCAGTTTTTTCTTGGAGATATTTTTTACAACTGGATTTATAAAAACGTGATATTTCCACTCGCGCTTTTCATATGGTTTCTTTTCACCCTCCGAAGCTTTAGCGAAGGAGGGCTTTCCATCATCATTGTGCCCCTTCTCCCAACCCCTTTTCTCGGCTTTATCGATCTCTTCCGCCTCCTCCGATACAATAAAAATATTCAATGATTTCCCAACTTGTGGTGCGGCAAGTCCTACTCCATCCGGAGTATTTTTGAGGGTTACCTTCATGTCTGTAATTAGTTTCTGGATTTTCTTGCCTCTGATATCGTCTGCGTCCACATCCTTGGCGCTGGCGCGCAGTACTTTATTTGGCTCTTTTACTATTGGGATATTTTTTGTCACCGCGTTTGCTTTTGCGCTTCTTTTTGCGTTTATTTTTGCGACGTCTAAATTTTACTCCCGGCCTCTTTGTTAATCCCTTGAGCGCTGCAAAAAAATATTTCCCGCGGGCTTCTGGCGGCAGCTCACCGCGATCGTATTTCTCGCGCACATATTTTGCCAGCGCCCGGAGGTCCGATTCATGATAAAGTTTGGCGATCCCTAGATACGCGGCAAATTTTTTGGATTCATGCATCTCGCGCGACAGATCATCGGCGAGGAGATGTTCCCGAGAGTGAAGGTGTTTATCTGGCGTGAGTCGCATATCAAGATTATGTCATAAAATCATGCAATGGACAACTGGCTATTTTTATGGCAAAATGGGCTGGACAGAATTGCGTAATCCAACACTTTTATTATGAAAACTCATTTCATCGGCATAGGTGGTATAGGGGTGTCGGCCCTAGCTAAATATTATCTTTCTCAGGGCGTGAAGGTGAGCGGTTCGGATTTGGTGTCTTCGGAGATCACGGAGGAACTTGAGCGACTGGGAGCAAAAATCTCTAGTGGTAAGCATAAAAAGACCAATCTTCCCAAAGATGTAGAAAAAGTTATTTATACATCCGCAATCAGCAGAGATAATCCGGAGTTCAAGGCCGCAAAATCCCGGTGCATCCGAATTCAGAGTTACCCCGAAGCAGTAGGGGAATTGACCAAAAAATATGAAACTATTACCGTCTCCGGCGCGCACGGCAAAAGCACGACCACCGCGCTTGCGGCTCTTATCTTGGAAGAAGGGTATTTTGACCCCACGGTTATAATAGGTACTAAGGTAAAAGAATTCGGCAATTCAAATTTTAAAAAAGGTTTGGGATCGCATCTTTTGCTTGAAGCGGATGAGTGGAACAAATCCTTTTTAAATTATTCGCCCAAGATCGCCGTAGTTACTAATGTGGATGTCGAGCACCTCGATACTTATAAAACCGCAACCGGAGTGGAAAAGGCGTTTCAAGAGTATTTGTCCAAAGTCCCCCAAGACGGCGTGATTATTGCCAATCGTGATGATGAGCGTCTGCAAAAAATAGCCAAGAAATTCGGCAAAAAAGTGATCTGGTATTCGTTAGACGATCGAGAGGCGCCGGTTATCCGTAAAGTTCTAAAAGTTCCCGGCGAGCATAACGTTTCCAACGCCCTCGCGGCGTTAACCCTTGGAAGAGCGCTTGGTATACACGAGCCAAACATCATCAGGGCTATATCAAAATTCAGCGGCGCCTGGCGGAGATTTGATTTTCAGGGAGTTTTAGACGGAGCATTTATATTTTCCGATTATGGCCACCATCCGAGTGAAATTAAAGCAACTATCAAGGCCGCTCGCGAGCGCTTTCCCTTAAGGCGGGTTTGGTGCGTATATCAACCGCATCAGTATCAGCGTCTGTCCTACCTCTGGGATGATTTTGTGGAAGCATTTGATGGAGCGGATAGAGTATGTTTATTACCTGTATATGACGTTGCGGGACGTGAGACAAAAAAAGCAAAAACAGCGGTGAATTCTCTAAAGCTTTCGCGCGAGCTTGCGTCAAGGGGAAAAAATGTTGTTCACCTCAATTCATTTGCCAAGGCCAAAGAGTTTTTACGCGCTCATACGCGGCCGCGCGATGTTCTGCTTATCATGGGAGCAGGGGATATATATTTAATGACCAAAGAATTATGCGAGAGTTAAGGCAGGAAAGAGTAATAGATCGTGAAAATGAAGAGGAAAACGAATCCTCTTTTGTAGCCTCGGAAAAATTGGAAAGACTCATGGGCGAAGATTTCACTGCTTATGCAATACGTTTTGTTAACTTGCTTGAATATAGACAGATACTTGCCGAAAGAAGATTTCCTAACGGTCTTGCATTTGTTCCTGAAATCTCCGCCGAATACTCAGTGAAAGTAGGGGGCACACCCTATAAGACCCTCTCGTTTAAAGATTATGTAAGTAGCGGGAAGAAAGACGGATGGTATGAAATTATTGATAAACAAACGGATTGGCCGCAAAGCGCATTAGCCCTCATTTTGCGTCAACATATCCTTGAGGTGGTGATACAAGCAAGAAAAGATGTCAAAGCACAAGTTATGCCTAAAGGCGAATACCGCAGAAAGGTATTAGAGAAAGTACGTGATGTTCTGAAAGAAGAAGTAGAGAAAGAACAATTATTCCGATACGATTTATCCACAACGAAAGATATAGAACATTGGATGGACTACTTTGATTTCCGGCAGGAGCCATTTTTCCACGCATTAAATCCTAATGCCGCATTTAATAGCAGGCAATACACCCCTGAAGAGCTTGATAGATTGGCTCTAATTAGGCGCTGGTTTGACGATCCAATGAGTGTTGATCTGCGCTCATTCATTAGGGCGCTGGAATGGTTTGTAGGTGAACCGACGGCTAATCGTGAGGAGCAGTATCAACTTGCTTTGGTCATCGACGCGCGAGCAATCGATAGAGATGCGGAAAAAAAAGGAGCAAATATGGGGGTGATGAGGGGCTGGGGAGCAATAACAGAAGAAAATGGTAGATACCCAGAAAAATATCTTTTGGGGGTCATCGTAATAATTCCCGACAAGGAAATTCTTCAACAGGTCGTTGGCCTTGCGTCTCACGGCGGGCCGTTTGCGCATCCAATTTTTGATCAGGCGGGTAGTACTCGTTATCCACGGCCAGAATAACCGCGTTATTATGCAGGATCAGCAAGTTAAGATAGATGGACTCAATGTTTATTATCGCACTGCCGGGGATCCGAAAAATCCGGCGCTTGTTTTGCTGAACGGTTGGGGCGCCAAAGTGCGGGGCTCCTTTCCCAATAGCGCGAAAGTAATCAAGGAGTTTGCGAGGCATAATTTTTATGTAATATCCCCCGAGCACCCCGGACTTATGAGATCCGAAACTCCGAAGGCGATATGGGGTCCTATGTGGTATGTGGGATATGTAGAGGAATTTGTTGAGAAGTTGGGACTACAAAGTTTTATTTTGGTCGGCCAATCGTTTGGAGGCGCAATTGCCACGGCATATGCCGCCGAGCACTCTGAAAAGGTCAAGACCTTGGTACTAGTAAATGCAGGCCTTACGCGAGATAAAGCGTATCGTTTTGTATTCAGACATTTTACTCTTGCTACTCATATTGCCGGAATGCTCCGGTCAGAATATGTGCCGGTATTTTTCAAGAAAATTATTGTTTGGCTCGGCCTTGGCGGGCCATGGGATTATATTGAGAAAGAGAGTTTTCGGAAAAGAGCTATCATGGGCGATATTTTCCGGCGATGGTCGCTACCCAATGTTTATTCCCAAATCCGTGCCAGAACTATTTTAATCTGGGGAAGTAATGATGCGTTATTTCCATTGTCTTCGGCCAGGGAAGTGGAGAAGGAAATCCCAAGCGCCAAGCTCTATACAATTTTTGGCGGCCACAGCGTGCTTTACGCAAGACCGAAAGAAGTAGTAAATCTAATCGTCAATAAATTGTAAAAGTTATCCACACCCCAAAGTATTGACAAAAATTTTGTAACGAGTATGATGTTATTTACAACATGAAAAGCGAAATTCACAGAAACTTTACCCGTATGTCTTGCCGAAAATACCACTGGACCCACGTGTCTTCAGGGGTTTGTTTGAGTTTTGCTTCTCGCGTGCGCCTAAAAATGGCGTAAGTACAGCAAAAAAGAAAGATTCAAACCAGCCCCTGAACGGGGGCTGGTTCTTTTATGCGCGCCATTATCTTCGATTTTAATAGAACATTGTTTGACCCTGATTCTCGCGCACTTGTTTCAGGGACTCTACAAGTATTGAAAGCGTGCAGAAAACGTGGATTTTTGCTTGTCCTCGTGAGCAGAAGAGAACGCGGAAGACAAAAGTCTATTGCATCGTTAAGTATCAAGGATTACTTCAGACGTATAATTATTACGCCGAAAAAGAGCGTCAAGACTTTCCAGAGAATTCTTCGTCAACTCAAAGCCGATCCTTCAGAGAGTTATATTGTCGGGGACAGAGTACGTGAAGAAATCGTGATGGGGAATACGCTTGGGCTTCGGACAATCTGGGTGCGTCAAAATATATTCGCAAGAGAAGCGCCGCGTAATAAGAAAGAACGACCGATGTTTGCTGTTTTAAATCTACGTGATGTGATGAGGGTTGTTAAGTAGCATGCGCGTTCTTTGAAAATTTTATGTCGTTCTGGGAGTAGATTCATGTGCCGGTAGGGAGCCGGCACAGGAGACCTACTCCTAGAAAGGAGGAAATTCCCATGGTTGAAACACAACACGAGGTGATCCGTAGAATCGTTACCGACTTGGGGATTTGGGGCGAAGGGCGGGAGATGAGTCACAAGTTCATTCTTTCACCTGAGGTATATCCGTTTACTGAAGATGAATATAGCCAACTCAAGACCATCGGTCAGAGTTTATATGTAGTCATGCAAGGGATGAGTCAGATCGTCGCGTTTTCTGAAGATCAACGGATTGCTAAAGGGAGAGTGTGGGATATCATCCGACGGGTTACGAAAATAGGCATTCCTCGGTATCATCGGCGGCTTCAGGTACAGTTCCCGGAACAATACCCAATACTTTTCAAGGTGGATATGCTTCGCTCCGAAGGGAAATTCTGGATTGTAGAGCTCGATGGCGTGAATACTCACGGATTTGGATATACAGTGCTTCTCAATTCAATCCGGGATGCGCTTACGTCGCGAGCGAGCAGGAGATTAACGGGGATCGCCGCGACGATAGTAAGACACATGCGTGAACACTGGAGAGAAGAAGAGCTATTTTGTTTTGTAAGCGGTAATTCAAGGTTTTATGATCCGTACTACCGACTTCTGATGCGAGAGCTCGAGCATTCGGGTATCTCAACTACCTACTGCGGAGAGTGGTGGGCAGAACACGGAGAGAAGTTAAAGGAATGGCACCATGTTGCGCTCCAGTTCCCTATTTTTCGTGGTGGTTCGGATCTCCAGAAGATATTTACTGAACGGTGTGAACATGGAGATTTGGTTTTCTTGATCCCGCCGAAAACCTTCATGGGGTCGAAAGCGGTATTCGCATTGTTGAAAAACTCAGTAGGAGACGAAAATGTAGAAGCGGTGTTGCGCCAATACATAGGAGGTGACTCTCTTGATACGCTCCGTTCATTCATGCCCGCGACTTATCTCGTATATCCGGAGGGAGAGCGTGCCGTTACCAACGCACTTCGTGAACGAGAGGGTGTCAATTGGGTTCTCAAGCAAGCTATTTCTTCTGGTATGAAAGGCACGAAGTTATCTCTTAATATTGCCCCTGACGCATTTCCGTACTGGCAGCCGCACCAGACGATTCTTCAGGAGGAGTTGGAGAATGATCCTTTGGCGCTTACTTTCTACGACGAAGAAGGCAATATGCGTATCGGTACGTGGTTTGCACGTTTTACCGCCCACTTTCATTTTGACGAGTTGGCGGATATGGATGTTACGGCGCGTCAAGACAAACTTGTGCATGGCGCAAGTGATTGCCTGATGTTTGGCGCTACCTTGCCTTAACCAAAAGCAGAGAGGGAAGAGCGAATCGAACTTTGCCGGTCCGGTATTCGCTCATCCACATCCCTGCGAGTTTCATCCTAGCGGCTATTTGCCGTCCTCGCAAGCGTATACTCCGGATTCAACTCTGGAGTATTTATTTTCTTGACCGAGACTAAGTATTTTGCGATAATATAATATATGCTTAATTTTGACTGGAAACGGTATACTAAGGTCTACCTGGTAGTGGTGGCTGTTTTTCTTTTGGGGGCGAGTTTTTTTGGGGGGATTTACTATGGCTATGAAAATAGGCCGGCAGCGGAGAAAGTGCTTAATGTCCTGGGCCAAAAACAGCCACCTCAATTTCAGGAGGTGGATTTGAATCTTTTCTGGGACGTCTGGTCGCGCTTGGAAGAAAAATATGTTGATCGCGCCAAAATTGATCGCAAGGAGTTAATTTATGGCGCCGCAGCAGGTCTCGCGCGGGCTCTAAAAGACCCCTATACGGAGTTTATGCGGCCTGTGGAAAGCAAGCAGTTTCAGGAGGATATAAAAGGGTCTTTTAGCGGTATTGGCGCGGAAATCGGCATAAGAAAGGGGACTCTTACCGTTATTGCCCCGTTGAAAGATTCCCCGGCCGAGCGCGCGGGGCTCAAAGCCGGGGATAAAATTTTTAAAGTCACGGAGGTACGGCTTACGGTTCTTCGTGACAGCTTTGACAAAACCCAAGAGTTTAAAATCGTCCGTGATGTCATAAAAGTCCAGATTTTGACTACGGAGAAAAAATCTGATGGTATTTTTGTGATAAAATTGCACAGTTTTACCGAAAACTCCGGCTTTGAATTCCGCAAAGCGGTGCAAGAGTTTTACGCGAGCAATTCGCAAAAACTTATTTTGGATCTTCGTAACAATCCCGGAGGGTTTCTGGTGATGGCGGTGGATATCGCAAGTTGGTTTCTGCCAGCAGGAGAGATTGTGGCGCATGAGCGGTTTGCCGACGGGTCGGAGGACGTATACCGTTCCAGCGGCTACCGGCTTCTGGAAAATGTCCCGCTGGTGGTATTGGTGAATGAAGGATCTGCGTCAGCATCCGAAATCGTGGCCGGGGCGCTTCGGGATGCCAAGGGGGCAAAATTGATCGGAACCAAGACTTTTGGCAAGGGGTCGGTGCAGGAGGTGCAATCGTTGGCAGAAGGAGCATCCGTTAAAATCACCATTGCCAAGTGGTTGACGCCCAAGGGTATCGAGATAAACGGCACCGGCCTTGAGCCGGATGTGAAGGTGGAGTTGCCGAAAGAAGATGATCAGGATCCAAAAAAGGATTTAATTATGGAGAAAGGGGTGGAGGTGTTGAAAGGATTATAGCGTCTGCTCGTCTGTCCGGTTACCTCGGCATATACGCTTGAAAACCTTCGTCCCGACCCACCGAGTCGGGACTTATCGACCTTAGCTCCTCGCTCGCCCGCCTAAGTTTTGTGAAGATTTGCAAAAATTGGTGGAATGGTGTAAAAAGGGAACAGATTGGGCAAAGGTAGAGAAAGTAGAAGTTGATTGGGGAGAGATGAAAGGGGAGTTTTCCGCCAAAGGCGGATCCGCCTCGGGCGGAAAAGATTTTGATATACTATGAATCCCACACATAACTTGGACTAATTTAGTAGTACAACTTTTGTGTGGGCGTAAATTTATATAAGTCTAACTTAGACATTGAGCGTTGGGAGTTAAACCTTACGACTATCTGTCCAAGTTATGTGTGGGATGAAGGTAATTCTATCACAAGACGTCCCCAACGTAGGAAGAAAAAACGATGTCAAAGACGTGAGCGATGGGTTCGCTCGCAATTTTTTGTTTCCAAAGAATCTGGCCAAGCCCGCAACTGAACAGGCCTTGAAAGCTCTTGCCGGGCAAAAAGCGCACGCGGAGCGGGAAAAATCAGAAGAGTACCAACGCGCCAGGACAATAGCGGAAAAATTAAAGGCGCTTGAGCTGCATTTTAAGGTTAAACTGGGAGAAAAAGGTAGAGCGTTTGGTTCAGTGACAGCCGTCAAAATCCGTGATGCGTTGAAAAAGCA
>JACPMG010000006.1 GCA_016186095.1 Candidatus Sungiibacteriota bacterium
ATGAGCGTCAGGAGATGGCCAGGAGTTTGCCTTCGCCTTTGGTGTTCCCCACGATATCAACGGATTTCACCCCTACACCGTGAGTTCCTACTCCCTCTCCATCCCTCTAGTTTTGCCGTTTCCAATGCAGCCCCACCGTTAAGCAGTGGGATTTAACATCAGACTAACAAAACCGCCTGGAGACCCTTTACGCCCAATAAATCCGGATAACGCTTGAGGCCTTCGTATTACCGCGGCTGCTGGCACGAAGGTTGCAGCCCCTTATTCCTCTCCTACAGTCACTTACGTTCCTCGGAGAGAAAAGCAGTTTACAGACCGAAGCCCTTCTTCCTGCACGCGGCGTCGCTCGATCAGGCTTTCGCCCATTGTCGAATATTCTCGACTGCAGCCACCCGTAGGTGTGCGACTCGTATCTCATTGTCGCCGTTGGGGGTCACGCTCTCACGCCCCCTACCCGTCATAGCCTTGGTGAGCCATTACCTCACCAACTAGCTGATAGGACCTAGGCTCCTCTCGAAGTGTCTTGCGACTTTACTCTTACGAGACCATCGGGTATTAGCTCGCCTTTCGGCGAGTTATCCCCGTCTTCGAGGTAGATTCCAAGGTATTACTGAACTCGTTCGCCACTGTCGCTCGTACCTCGCTATCGCTCGGCACTCGCAGTAGCGATGCCAATATACGAATGCATACCAATGATACCAATCCCTAAAATCTTATTCGTATAATTGGTATAAATTCGTATATTAGTATCGATACAGGGAGTGAGTGCCGAACACTAGTGAGGCACGAACGACCGTTCGACTTGCATGCCCTATCCACGCCGCCAGCGTTCATCCTGGACCAGGATCAAATCCTCATTTTAAACCGAAAATTCCGGTTATTGTTGCCTGCCTTCGCTCGTCTAGGTCGGACTGTGTCCGACGAAGCCGAGCTTCGGCGAGGCGAAGTCGGAACAGCTGGAAGGATCCAACCCTTCGACAAGCTCAGGGCAGGTCTTAGGTTAGAAATGTAGCCGTTCGTTTGATTCTTGGTCACTTGATTTAATTGGAATTTACTCCGACGCTCACAAAGTGAGGTCGGAGCTCCGACATCCGCAATCGCGGATCGTCGGAGTTGGATTCGCTTAACTTAAATTTTCAAACTACTGTCCTATCTTCCAAAAACAACAAAAACACCCACAGAAATCCCCCGAAAAGAAACTTCTGCGGATGTTATTGACAACTCATTTGTAAAATTGTGCGGTTAGGTCCGATTCCACTCGAACCGCCGAATACCTCACAAGTACTCACATATTACTCCCCGTTAAAAATGATGTCAAGCTCCAAAAACCACCTTTTGTATCCCTTTTCTTATCTTAGGCGTCGGCCAAAAACCAAGATACTTGCCGAGCATCAGCCGGGTTTCTGCCTCAATAGCGGGGATAGAACTGAAAACAAGCGTTACCGGGACCATAACCCACTGCAACACCATAAAAAGATACTTATGCTGACCCACGCTCAAGGGCTTGGGGGGCAGGAGCTTTATAGTCAAATAAATGGAGGTGATAATCCCGAACATGGCAAAACTCATAATCCAGGAAGTCAGACGCGGGACGTTATGCGCCAGGACCGTGGTTGCAAAAAATCTCCCCCCCAGAAACAAGGGAAGCCACCCGGTGAGGAATATAATTATAGAATTGGTCGGCCAAGACCACCAGCTTTCGAATTGATGCAGTATCCAATAAGCCTTGGTGCGTTTGGGAATTTTGTTATTTTTAAAAAATCCGTACAAAACATAAGGATAATCGGCAACTCCGTAAGCCCACCGGCGCTGCTGCAGATAAATGTTTTTCATGGTCTGCCAAAATGTTTCCGCAACATTAGCATCCATGGATACGGGAATTAGCAAGGGCTCCACTCGCCAATCTCCATCAAAAGTAAAAAGCCCCTGCCAAAAAATCCTAGAATCTTCCGAGACAACATTGGTCTGCCAAAAATTCATCTCCACCAGAGATTTTAATGAAAACGCGTGGGAGGAGAAAGAAACCAGACGCTCCGGCCGCATTTGATTCATCAGGTGCCAGAAGCTGGAGGAAAACGCCATAACCCTGGAGATCGCCCCTGCCTCCCAAATATTGTTGATGAAAAATGGCACCGGCTGAAAAGAAGTTCTTAAGGGGCGCAGAACCGTAAGATAGGCGTAGGTGAGACGGGCAAAATAATCCGGCGAGGGAATGGTATCCACATCAAAGACCGACACAACTACTTTTTCATAAGGAATCCCCGCCTCGTCAATTATTTTTTCTTTGGCCTCGCGAGCGGCCCAGGTCTCGTTCGCCCCTTTGCCGGCAAGCTCCCCCGGCTGGTCCTGATGCATCGTAAAAATAAATTTTCCGAAACTGCCCCCGAATTTTTTAGCTATCTTTTCCCCTATCTCTTCCGCCTCTTTTCCGCGCCGCTCTTCACCGCTCAAGACAATCATCATTCTATGCTTCGGATAGTTGGCCGCGAGAATGCCCTGAAACGTACTTTCAAGTATCTCGTACTCCTCTTTATAAAACGGTAAAACTACCAGATGCCATAAATCACCTTTCCAGTCGTAAATGCCCAAGGGGTTATCTTTAAGATCCAGTTCCTCCAACTTTTGCACCCAATCAATTCGCAAATACTCCCGCATTTTTTTGAAACTTGCCCGCAGATGCCAGGTCAAATACACGGTCTTCAAAAACCAGTAGAGATCGAAGACGATAATGAAAATGACTGTCTCAAACGGGAAGAATATCGATCCAAAGACAATCAGAGCAAAAGTAAGCCATACCAAACTTCCGGGGAACATCTCGAGCAGACGGTAAAACGCCCGCTCCCCGCCCTGAAGATCTTTGGCGGAGCCGATCTTAAGATAATTTTTTTTCTGGTGCATAGTCTAATAAACTATATATCATTTTCGGCATGACCTCAATTTAAAAACCGCCGGTTATAGACCCGCGGCTTTTTTCTCAAACTCTTTCAACAACTCGTCAAAGGACATCGTACGCAACATCCTATCAACCTGGGCCCGGTAATTACCCACCAAACCGACTCCGCCGACGCTGAGATTATAAATCTTCCACCGGCCATTCGACATATGCATGGAAAAGATCACTTCGTATCTGTCCCCGTCAAGGGTAAAAGACAAGGTGACTTCCGCCGTATCTCCGTATAATTCAGAGCTCAGTACTGATGCGTTCTTCATTTTTTGCACCTTATCAACCCTGCTCAAATATGAACGCCTGATTAACTTCCCGAACACATCCGTGAATTCATTAAGTCTGTGGCGGTACTCGGCAATATGCCTTACGAGGATTGCAGATGAAGTCCTGGTGAGATCAAGTCTTTCCAGCACGATCTCCCGCGCCTGCTTCATCTGCTCTTCCTGCGACAATGCTTTGTTATCAAAGATGGATTTAAGACTAGCTATCGTGAGCATAATCTCTTGATCCGCTGTTGCGGAAAAACCAGGCCCCACCGACAGCAGCGTCATAATAAGCGTGAAAAGAACGTAGGAACCCAGGCGCCTCATCTTAGTCATCTCGCAACCTCCCTGGCACAACCTTGGGGTAGCGTAGCAATACGCCGCAAATTAAGCAAATACCTTCCTCCTGACAACCGGCAAATTAAAAAAGCCAGTTTTACTGGCGCTTATCGTCTCCCCAGCGAATCCAAGAGTTCGTCAAACGAGGACACCCTAAGGTCATTGTCGACCCGGGTGCGGAAATAGCCGATAAAGCTCCCAAACCATTCAACCGCGATATTGTAAATTCTCCATTCGCCGTCTTTGAAAATTAAGGTGAACGTAACATACAACTTATAGTCATTGAAGATCAGATGCGTGTACACGGTCGCGCGCGTACCGCCAGAATCCACTCGTTCACTTCGATATGTTATAAACGCTCCTTTTATAATTTCCGCCGGCACCTTTTCGACAAACAAATCCGCCAGATGGGCTATGAAAACAACCGAAAATTCGCCAGCTCTTGATTTATACTTTGGCCAGTGCGTCCCTAAAACCGCTTGGCTTATTCCCGGCACGTCAAAGTTGGCAACAATAATATCTTTAATAACTTGCTTTTTTTCTTCCCGGTCAAGAGCCTGATTTTCAAGGATCTCCCTGGTGCGACTTACCGCGTTACGAACCCTCGCCGTCGGCGTGTAAGGATTTTCCCCGGAAGCCTCCACAATCGTGAGCACTATCAGTATTCCAGCTAGTAGCCAAACCGCGTATTTCCATAGCTGTTCCATTTCCTATCCCCCTTCTAAGAGTCTTCAGTTCGCCGCTGACTTTATTGGAACATTCTTCCTGCCTTATTTCAAGGGCCTTTTATTTGCCGGAAAAACGATTGCGCCATGCCTCGATCTTCTTATGGTCACCGGAGAGCAGCACCTTTGGCACTCGATATTTTTTACCTTTATATTTCAAAATCGCCGGACGAGTATAGTGTGGATATTCAAGCCCACCCTCGGCCGTACCGGCACGGGCTAGGCCGGTTTCAACTTCCCGAAGAATAGTTTTTCTTAAAAAAGACTCGTCCGTAAGCGAGCTAAAATTAATTACATCCGGGATCAAGCGCGTAAGGGCCGAGATTATAACCATCACCGCCACATCCCCGTCCGTCGTGATATAAGGCCCGATGGAAATCTCTTCCGCTCTTAAAGCTTTTACGACGCGCTCATCAATACCCTCATAACGGCCGGTAATAAAAATAAGATTTTTATATTTCTTTGACCAATCATAGGCCATTTTCTGATTAAACTGCTTGCCCTTGGCTGATAGCACAACGATTTTGGTTTTCTCCGACGCTTTTGGTCGGAGTCCCGGCCCCTTCGGGCGTCGGGATTGAACCGCGCGTAAAATCGGCTCGGCCATCAGGACCATTCCGGCGCCGCCGCCGTATGGTTTATCGTCCACTTTCTTATGTTTATCTCGCGCAAAATCCCATAAATTCCATGCTTTAATTTTAACTTTCTTTTTTTGCACCGCACGTTTAATAATTGACTCGTTAAAATACGAATCGAAGATATGAGGAAATATGGTTATAATATCAAATCTCATACATACTTGACCTTAAAAAGATTTAGGCTTACATTTTATCTTGGTACATTCATACGGAGGAATAGACCTTGGGCGGATTAAAGTGGAGAAATGTACGGCTAAGGAAACGCGTACAAAGAGAACGGGTAGAAGTTGCGAGGGACAGATATGAACGCGATATGCTCCGGGGACAACCGCCCAGACCATTACCCGCGCCAAAACAAGAAAAGGCGCTTTAAGCAACAGTCCCGCGACTATCGTCGCGGCTCTTTATTTTTTTAATAATAGCATAATCGACAAAAACCAAAAATCCGCATTTAATTGCGGATTTTGGGTTTTTTGATTTCGAAACTTTAGAGTCTCAAGTCATCAACCACCTCGTCGACATCTCTTGAACGTCCGCCTTCACGGCCTTCCTCACGAGGCATCCGCGGGCCTCTGCCGCCTTCCGGCTCTTCAATCTTCAAATTCACGCGGGCGTTGTTTTTGATGCCAACGACGCGCAAAAGGGATCGAATCGCTTTGGCGGTCTGTCCGGCCCGGCCAATGATCTTCCCCATATCCGCGGGATCAACTTTGAGAGTTATAAGCACTCCCATCTCGTCAACCTTGCGGTCGGTTTTCACCGCGTCGGGGTTATCCACGAGCGCCTTGACCAGATACTCAAGGAACTCCTGATCCTGTTGCATTTTAGCCATTTGTTCTTTTGGCTTTCTGCTTTTAGCGTTCTGCTTCCGCAATAACGTGCTGATAGCTGAATGCTGATTGCTGAAAGCTAATTTTCGGTTCTTCGACCTTTCTAGCACGCGGTATTTCCGCGCTACCCTTCCTTTAATTGTTTTCTATTGTACTCCTTGAACGCCGCCTTGTCAACGCCTTATGCTTTCGCCTCTGTCGCCGGCTGCAAAGACCTCTGCTCATTTTTCACCACATTAATCTTATTACCCTTTAACACGCCCTCGGAAACAAGCAGATTATGCACCGTATCCGAGGGCTTTGCCCCCTTGGACAGCCAATATAAAATACGCTCGTTTTTCAAAACGGTCGCCTTGGTTTTGGGATGGTACGAGCCGAGAATTTCTAGTTCTCCGGATTTGGGCTTAGAGCGCTTCTCGGTCACCACCACCCGGAAAGCCGGGTCATTGGTCCGCCCCACTCGCTGAAAACGAATCATTAACATACAGATAAGAGTATAATCTGCCGCTGATTATTTTGCAAGTATTGTCCTATGCCGATATACTTGATATATGGAAACTGTGGGAAAAACGGCACTTGGAAAAGTTCGCCTTAAAAACTTTTTTATGGTTGTTAGATTCTTCGCGTTTTCCGCGGTGATCTTTGTGGCCCTGCTCTTTATATTCAAAACAGAGCTCTTTCCGTTTATTGTCCATCGCGGCCTTTTTTTATCCCTGCTCGCGGCAATTACCATATTCAGCGTGATATTTTATGCTTTTATCGCCCCGCGGACCACTAAAAAAAGCACGCTCTATATAAACAATATAGCCTGGGCCGCTTTTCTCGCCGCCATAATTTATTCGACCGGAGGCATCTGGAGCCCCTGGTCGATCGTCCTCATCTTCCCGATCATCACTACCGCCTTTGACCTGGAAGCGGCGGCGGCAGTAGCCATAGGAATAATTTTGATCGCCTTCATCGGGATACTTACCATTTTTGAATATATAGGCGGGGTGACGGGCGCTCTGTCCTTAGGATTCTTTCATATATTCTATCTTGGCATCTATACCTTTTATATAAATAGGATTATCAGAGAAACTCTGCTTCAAAAATATGAGAAGGAGGAAACCAAACGAAAATACGGAGAGCTCCTGGAAATCGACCGCGCCAAATCGGATTTCATTGCCATAACCTCGCACCAGCTGCGTACCCCTCTCACGGAAGTAAAATGGGCTTTGTCCAGCATAGAAGAAAAACAAAAACTATCCGCTGAAGCACACTCCAACATCGAAAAAAGCAAAGCAAGTATTGACCGTCTGGTAAATATCGTAAACAAAATGCTCGTCGCCCCTTCGCTCGAAAGGCCGGAAGCCATATTTAAGAAAGAGGCGGTGTACGTCAAAAAGCTTATCGAAGAAATAGCCGAGGAGCTTGCCGGATTCGCCAAAGGAAAAAATGTGGAAGTTGCGCTTGTTCCCTTACAGTCCGACCTGGCGATCAGGGCAGACCGGGAAAAAATAAAAATCGCCCTGGGGAACATCATTGATAATGCCATCAGATACTCGCCCGGAAAGAGAGTCACAGTATCGTCCAGAAAAGAAGGCAACGAGGCGATAATAACCGTGGAGGATACCGGCATGGGCATCTCCCCGCAAGACAAGGACCGTATATTTACTAAATTTTTCCGGGGCAAAAATGCTGCCCTGCTGGAACCTAACGAGACCGGCATCGGTCTTTTTATTTCCAAAACTATCGTGGATAAACACGGCGGGACAATCTCTTTTGTCTCCACACTGGACCAAGGGACCACTTTTACCGTGTCCCTGCCCATAACCTAACCCCAGACAATTAGTTACGACCAATGCGCCGCAAAAAAATAAAAACCCACCGCCCTTATGTAACCAAAACCATCCGCGCCCGGCCGCTGGAACGAAAATACGTGCCTAGAAAAGAGTTCTTAGAGATGCAAAACCTCCTTTTTACCCTGCAGGCTCTCTCCCAAAGACTTGTCTCGGAGCTGAACGTAGAGAATATTCTTACCCAGATTATGAAGACCCTCGGCGAGGCGCTAACGGCTGTATGGGTGAATATTTGGGAACTTACTCCGGATGGCAAGGCCGCTATCATCAAGCAGGGTTACGGAAGGAAAGGCACGGAAGTATATATAGAGCATTCACGCGAACACCCCTTGAAGTTGGGTACAGCCTTCATTGGCCGCACCCTTAAAACCAAAAAAACCTGGACCTCAAGCGATATGTGGAAAGACCCGCATCTTCCACGCACTTGGATAAGGCGAGTAAAGGAACAAAATTTCCGGGCAATCGTATGCACGCCCCAATTTGTAGAGTCGGCCAAGGTGGTGGGCGGGATGTGCGTATATTTTGATAAACCACGGGTACTATCCGACTTTGAACTACGGCTCGTAACCATAGCCGCCAATCAAGCGGCGGTGGCGATAGTCAACGCCGGCATCTATGGCGAACTCCTAGCCGAACGAGACAAAACCCTGGCCATCATCAACAGCCTTAACGAAGGAGTCATTTTATATGATAACGAGGAGCGCGTCCTCATGATGAACCCCAAAGCCCAGGATCTCCTTTTCGTCAGATCCAAAGAAATAGTCGGCCAAAAGCTCACGAAGGAGCTTGCCGAACGGAGCGTATTTCTAAAAAATGCCTACCTGATCAGCCATCTGACTTTAGCCGATTACGAAACCAGAGAGTACGCCGCTTTGGGCCCGCGCCGGGCAACGATTGAGGTCATCTCTATTCCGGTGCAAGGTTCCGGGCATCAAAAAATCGGCTCTTTAAGAATTTTGAGGGACATCACGCGCGAGAAGGAGGTGGAGCTTCTCAAAACAAAATTTGTCTCCACCGCCTCGCATCAATTGCGTACTCCCCTCTCGGGTCTGCGCTGGGCGCTGGAGTCCTTGCAAAAAGACGAGGGAGGGACATTAACACCCCCGCAACATGACTTGATAGAAAAAAGCTCTACCGCCGTTAAGCATCTGGCGGGGCTTCTGGACGATCTTTTGAACATTTCCAAAATTGAAGAGGGGCGCCTTGTGTATACGTTCCGTAAAGAATACCTGCCGCCCCTGGTTAAAAAAATACTCAAAGATTTTTCCATCCAAATAAAAGAGCGTAACCTGGACATCGCGCTACAGGAACCTGCGTCGCCCATGCCGATCGTGCATATCGACCCGGATATCCTGTCTATGGCAGTAAATAATATTATCGACAATGCCGTACGCTACTCCCACCAGGGGGGTAAAATAAAAATTTCTCTTGACACCGGCGAGCATGCCGCAATCCTCTCCGTAAAAGATGAGGGCATCGGCATTCCCGAAGAGGATAAAAAATTTATTTTTACTAAATTTTTTCGCGCTAAAAACGCCCAGCTTTTTCAGACCGAAGGATCCGGACTAGGACTTTATCTGGCCAAACAAATAGTGGAAAAACATAATGGCCGTATTGTTTTTGAGTCGCGGGAAAAGAAGGGGTCTGAATTTTCTATATACTTGCCGATCGAGACGCCAAAAATGCCAGAGCCTGGACAAAGCGAATAATTGTTTCCACAAAAAACAAGAGCCTTTCTAAAAGGGCTCTTGTTTTTAACGTGATGCCAAAAGGCTAAACTTTCCTTTCTTTGTCAAATACCGTCTCCTGCGCCATCCCAAAAATACCTTCGCCCTCCAGAAGTTTTTTCCGCAAAATGGCCGATACATACCCAAACACAAGGCCCAGCATGGTAGGCGCCCAAAAAGGCCAGAGTGCGGCCGCGGGCGTTGCTCCAGCTCCGGCAAACCCTCCAAATACGTAGGCAAAATAACCCGCGTAGGCGAGAAAATAAGCCGGCGCCAGTTCAAACCAATCGGTCAGCTCCAGAAGCACAATAAGAGACGGGAAGGCTTGGCTCCGGCTATAAAGTATAGCCCCCAGCTGATAAAAAGCGGCCATACGGCAAGCGCCAGCCAATTGGTGAGGACGATGGAAAACGCGGCAAAAATACCTATAAGAACTGCCACAGGAAGAAACTTGGTAAAAGTTAAAGTCATAATTTATATGTTTTAAGAAGATATCGACCCTTTTATATATTATAAGTCCCGCAAATCATGATACAAACATGTTTATGCACAACTACCTATTGGTGTAAACTTCAGCTTCTTCCAGCTTCAGAGATAAGAGTTTTGATATGCCATCATCTCCCATGGTAACGCCGTAAAGAATTCCGGCGGATTTCATAGTCTCGCGATTATGGGTTACCAAAATTAACTGCGTTTTTTTGGAAAGTTCTTTTAAGATCGCGGCGTATCTTTGGGAATTGGCTTCGTCCAGAGCAGCGTCCGTCTCATCAAGAACTAAGAAAGGAGGTGGATTTACAGCCGTAATGGCAAAAAGCAGGGCAATGGAAGTTAAAGCCCTCTCGCCTCCGGAAAGCATGGCCAGGCCCCTAATGCGCTTTCGCGGAAGATCAACCGATAGTTCGATCCCCTCCTCGGCTGAAGCTTCTGGGGGCAAGCCCTCTTTGGTCAAGCCTTCTTCTTCGTCCTGGGACCCTCGCACCGGAACATCAATCAACTGCAGCGACGCCTTGCCTCCTCCAAAAATTATACGAAAATAGTTATGAAATTCCCCTTTGATTTTAGCAAACCCCTCTTTGAAATCTTTTTTGATGTGGCCATCCAATTCTTTTATCAAATCCCTCAACGATAAGGATGCTTTTTTTAAATCTTCAAGTTCTTTGGTCAAAAACGAGTGGCGCGCTTCGGTCTCCTGATACTCTTGGACCACGGCCGGATCTATGCCGCCTATTTCCTCAAGCTTCCCGCGCAGACGTTCGATTTTCTTTTTCAGATCTTCCCCCGGAAGCGCTTCATAGCCATCAAGGATCGTTCCTGCCAAATCTTCAGGCCCGAGACCGCCTTCCTCCAGTTCTCGACGCATCTGATTTTCTCGAAACATCAACCTTTCTCCATCAAATTTAAATCGCTCGAGTTGCAGTGCCAAGTCCCGCTCCTCATCCTGCTTCGCGCGCAGTGCTGAATCAAATTCTCGAATCTTTTGCTGGAGATGGCGATATCTTTCACGCTCCTCGCGCCGCATGGCGTCGAACTTCTCCGCCTCGGCTGTAATACGTCGCATTTCACCCTGTAGCGAGACGATGGTTTTTTCAAGTTCCTTAAGAACCGTTGTCGCAGCCATATCCGGCTTGTCTTCCGCCGTGCCGCGCTCGATGTCATTGAGCAGATGATCAAGATCTTCCACCAAAACAAGAAGATGAGAACGCACCACTTCCATCCGATCTTCTTCATCAAGGATAGCGCGGATCTCGGCTAAAAAATTGCGGATCTCATCAGCCACATAGCGGGTATCTACAATTTTAAGTTTCGGCTGTGCCGCCTTTTCTCTTTCAACTTCAAGTTTTCCTTCCAATCTCCCGATTTCGCGCTCAAGTTCCCGTCTCTTCTGCTCATATCCCAAGAGCTTTTTTTCATCCTCGCTTTTTACGGAGATCCCCGCAAAAGTTTTCTCTGCCTCCGCGATATCTCCAAGCAAACGCTCAACTTCTTTTTTGGTCTCGTTGCTTTTCTGAACAAAGGGCGCCTGGCGCGATTCAAGACCATTTCGTTCTTTTTTTATTTCCTGCCCCTCTTTGGCAAAATAAATCTTCTGAAATTGTTTCAATTCTTCCTCCACCGTTCCGCGCGCCTCCGCCTTCTGAGCCTGCACGCGCAAAAATTTCAAATGCGGCGTAATTTCCCGCACCAGCGCCTCCACCTGCTTCATATTTTCTTCGGTCGCCTCAAGTTTTCGCCCGGCCTCATTTTTCTTTAATTGATATACCCGAAGTCCCAAGGCCTCTTCAAGCATTTCCCTCCGCTCGCGCGCGGAGGAAAGCAGGATTCTATCTACCTCGCCCTGCCCGATAATATTGTGTTTGGTCTCGCCCAAGCCGATACGGGCGATAAGCTCCACAACATCTTTCAAGCGCACTTGGGAATTATTTAGATAATATTCATTGAGGCCGTCTCGAAAAATTTTGCGGCCTAGCGATACCTCTTCAAAATCAAGCGGAATTCTTCCGTCTTTATTGTCAAAAATAAGCGTAACCGACGCTTTGCCCATACGGGGAATCTGGGGCGACCCATTCCAGATCAAATCCTCGCCTTTCTTGCCGCGAAGAGATTTCATGGACTGCTCCCCCAAAACCCAGCGGATACCTTCGGCGATATTTGATTTTCCTGATCCATTCGGCCCCACGATTGCCGTAACTTTGGAAGGAAATTCCAAAACCGTCATTTTAGCGAACGACTTAAATCCGGATAATTCAAGTTTCTTCAAATACATGCCGATTTGACTTTATGAGGCCAGGCCTCGTAATATATACATATGCCCATAAGAAAAATTGCTTTCGTAGAAAATGAAATTTATCATATTTGTAACCGTGGCGTAGAAAAACGTGACATCTTTCTTAATAACAAAGACTACTTTCGGGCCGTACATAATCTTTATGAATTCAATAATAAAGCGCCAGCCCTAAATCTCTATTATAAAATCCCTTTTCTGGAATCTTACGAGGCCGGGCCTCGTAAGATTGAATCTAAAGGAAATCCAATCGTAGAAATATTAACATTTGTATTATTGCCTAACCACTATCACCTACTTCTGCGGCAACTTAGTGACGGTGGAATTACAGAGTTCATGCATAAATTTGGAACTGGATACGCAATGTATTTTAACCAGAAGTATCAACATGTTGGCCCTCTTTTTCAAGGACCTTTCAAAGCGGTATTGGTTAAGGAGGAGGCGCATTTTATACATCTTCCTTTCTACATCCACGCCAATCCGCTTGATCTTAAATTTCCAGAATGGCGAGGACAAAAATTGCGAAACGTGACTGCAGCTATCAAATTCCTTGAAAACTATCGCTGGAGTAGTTTTCCAGATTATATTGGCAAAAAGAATTTTCCTTCAGTAACTAAACGCGACTTTCTCCTAAAAATTTATGGGGGGCCAAAGAAATACCGCGAAATGATGCTAGACTTACTCAGAGAAATGGACCTCGCTAATATCGAGGATATTGCCTTAGAAGATTTATAATCTTACGAGGCCGGGCCTCGTAACGGATCTCGTAAGATTATACTCAAATTATATGTCCAGCCGGGCTGCCAATGCCAGAGTGCGGTGACGGCCTCCTTACGTTCTCCGAGTTCTTTTGCCTGACTTTTCCCAAGTTCTGAAAATTCCACATCGTTCTAATCGGAGGCACAATTATTTTCATAATCACATGTTGTCCCGTGCGCCTCAAAAATTATGGTGATCATATTTTGAACTCTCCTCAATCTCCCACGGGAACACCACCCAATCTTTTTTCTCGCGCAGGAAAAAATCCGGCATGCGTTTCGTGTCTTTGTGGTAAAAGAGCGTTGCCACCGCCGGTTTCATATTCATATTTTTCTCAAAATCCAAAAGCGTCTTACCGGAATCGGAGATATCATCCACCACGAGCGTAAGTGAATCGATTTCTTCCGTATGTAATTTTAGCGGTAAGTTGAGCCGGTGCGAAAGAGCTACCGCAACTACCAATCCTCCGCGCGGAATACCGTAAATACTTTTGAAATTTTTATCTTTCGCCCATTTAGAAATCTTCTCGATATCTTTATCAAGTTCCTGCCATGTGTAAAAATATTTCATATCCACCCTTTCAAATGTAGCGCGTTCCTCGCCGCTTCTTCCTGTGCCGCTTGTTTTGACGGACCTTCGCCCTCGGCTATTAACTCTTTTCCCAGAAACACGCCGACTATAAAATGCTTGTCATGATCCGGTCCCCATTCGCGCACTACGTCGTAGTTGGGCGTAACTCCCACTCGCTCCTGCGCTTCTTCCTGAAAAAGCGACTTGGGGTCTTTGTACGATTTATTAGCCAGCACTTCATCAAGCCGCGGCATTAAAACGCGGGCGATAAAATTTTTGGCAGCATCGTATCCCTGATCCAGATAAATCGCGCCCACCAAGGCCTCAAAAGCATTGGCCAAAATGTATTGGCGCGCCCTACCCACATCTTTGGCCTCGCCGCGCGAAAGAAGCAAAAACTCATTGATCTCAATATCTACCGAAACTTCAGAAAGCATTTTGGAATTAACCAAAGCCGCGCGAAAACTTGTTAAATCGCCCTCCGGCTTTTCCGGAAAACGCGCATAGAGATCCTCGGTTACCACCAATTCCAAAACCGCATCGCCCAAAAACTCCAGACGCTCGTTATTGCCCACCCGAAACGACGGATTCTCGTTTAAATAAGAGCGGTGGGTAAGGGCCTGGAGTAATAAATCTTCGTTATTAAATTTAAGATATAACTTCCCCTGAAGTTGCGAGAGATTGTTCACGAAACCGCGATGCTAATATACTAATGCATACTAATTATACGAATATAGTCATTAGTATCATTAGTACCCATTCGTATATTGGCATCGATGTTATTCTTCTTTTTCTTTGGCGTCTTCCTCCTTGTCCGCCGAAGCCTCGGCGGAGGCGGATTCCTCTTCTCTTTTCTTCGCCAATTCTTCTCTGGTCGGAAAATCTTTTCCCGGCTCCCCAATTTCCCGATACACCGTGCCCAAAACTCCGTTCACGAATTTCCCAGAGGATTCCCCGCCGAATGACTTGGCAAGCTCAATCGCCTCGTTAATGGCGACCTTGGGCGGCACTTCTTCCCGACTTCCAAACAAAAGCTCATAAAGACCAAGGCGCAAAACCGCGCGATCAACCGCGGTGATTTGCTCAATCGGCCATTCCGGAGCCGCTTTCTCAATAATTTTATCAATTTTGGGCAAATTATCTATCGTGCCTTTGATCAGACGATCAACAAACGGGTACTCCTCATCAAGCCCCGGCCCAAATTCTTTTTTGTTGCGCTCCACAATCTCTCCCAGCATCTTGGGATCTTTACCGTTAAAATCCCACTCAAAAAGAGATTGCATTACTATGGAACGAGCGAGATGACGGGATGCCATGATTTCGCTACGAAATACGAATTTGTACGAAATTACGAATAAAGTTTTCGTATATTCGTATTTTTTCGTATTTCGTAGCCAAATTATTTATGTGATAACTCTTCCGCGCTCAATTCTTTCCCTTTATCGGCGGCCTCCTCCTCATGTTCATGCAGCTCCTTTTCCTTCTTTTTACGCTCCTTTTTGTCCAATTTCGCCAAAACGTCAACAACCTGCCGGCCGGCGTAATAGCCGCAGTTCTGACACATTACGTGCGGAAGCACTTCTTTGCCGCAATGACCGCAAACCGCATAATGCGTCGCCCTAAGCGCATGGTGCGAGCGCACGCGATTGCGCTTCCCCTTAGTATGTTTCATCCGGATGACCATATACTCGTTCGGAAACAGCTTTTGAAAATCTTCGTCCCGGCCCACCGCGTCGGGACTCATCACGTGGTCGTCCTCGCTCTCCCGCCTTCGGCGGGAACCATGGCCGCCCCGCCTGCCAAAGTGTTGTACGGCGGGCAGGTCGGCCTCCCAGTGTTTTCAAAAGCAAATTTCCTCTCTCGTTAGCATTTTCGGAATGTAGCGCCATACGGCGCTCATTTGCTATAATACTACCTAAAAAACAAAATCTTGGCAAATGAAAAGCGGCCCCGTTGAGCCGCTATCTACTGCACCTGTAAGCCGCGAGCGCCTTATCTGTCAAAAACACCACCAAAACTCCGGCCACCCATTTTTCTCGCAGGATTCCATATTCGATCAATTCGTCAATAAACCACTGCTCTCCGCCGCTACCTAGATGGCTCCCCGAGACCAAAAAATCAAATAGTTCCTGTTTTGGAATCCCAACAATGCCACTAACCAACGCACAAATCCGGAGAATCCTCTCTACCAATGATTCAATCTCTGCTTTTCCAAAAAATCCTCCCTCATAACTGCCTTTGAGGAAAGAGTGAAACGAAAACGGCAATCCTATATCTTGTCCTCTCGCGAAAGCAAATACTCTTTCAGTCAACTCACGCGCCTCCTGATCCATATATAGATGAGAAATAAACGGAAATACCTTCACTTCTTTGCCGCGCTCATCTGTCCAGGTTTCGCGCTGTGCCATTTCCTGCCTCCGGTAAAAATTGTCAGATCTATATATCCTTTAGCAGATAAAGGTCGGGCTGTCAACCCCACACATAACTTTCACGCGTCCCACCCATAAATTTTATGTGTGGGGTTAAGCAGAACTCATTTTAAACGATTTCCTATGAATTTCCGCCCGCCCAAATTTTTTAATCATTTTCCTATGCAGTTCCGTCCCGTACCCCTTATGAACGTCAAATCCGTACTGCGGATATTTTTTATGGAGACGGCGCATAGTGCGATCGCGCGTTACTTTGGCGATGATGGACGCGGCGGAAATTACGGGAATTTTTTCGTCGCCTTTGATAATTGTTTTATATAGGATGTGCCCGGGAAGATATAAGCTGCCGTCAAGTAATGTATGTTCTCGACCTCGCTCGAACAATAACCTTGTACTCTTCGAGCTTTGTCGAGAAGTTACGTTATTCAATTTTTTATAGACGCGATACGCGCCAAGATTTGCCGCCTGCGCGATATTGATGCGATCAATAACTTTAGGCCATACTTTGACCACGGCATATTCAATTTTGGGATGCTTGGTTAAAATGCTAAACCACTCCTCGCGCTGTTTAGCTGATAGTTTTTTTGAATCGCGGATATGCCGCAAAACTTTTATATTTTGTTTTTTATCCTGTATTTTTACCGCAACCCCGCCGACTACGACCGGCCCAGCCAAAGGACCGCGCCCAGCTTCGTCAATTCCGATTATCCACTTGGTTCTTTGGCGAGACATACTTATAATGATATCATAACTGCCATGGCAAAATTTACACATCTCCACGTCCACTCCCACTACAGCCTACTGGATGGGCTGGCCAAAATTGATGAATTGGTCTCGCGTGCGGCGGAGCTCGGCATGGATTCGCTTGCTCTCACCGACCACGGCAACCTCTATGGTGCCATTGAATTTTATGAGAAGGCCAAAAAAGCCGGCATCAAGCCCATCATAGGCGTGGAGGCCTACATCGCGTATGAGCGCATGCAGGATCGGAGGCCAGGCATTGATGATAAACGCTACCACCTGACTCTTCTTGCCCAAAATAACGAAGGGTATCAAAATCTTATAAAGCTTGTCACCAAATCGCACCTGGAAGGAATTTATTATAAACCGCGCATGGACAAAGACGCGCTGCGAGAGCACTCGCGAGGGCTGATCGCGCTCTCCGGATGTTTTGCCGGGGAAACCGCGCGAGCCATACAAAATAGAAAACCGGATCAGGCCGAGCGAATTGTCCGCGAATACCAAGAAATTTTTGGCAAAGACAATTTTTATCTTGAGCTTGGAGCGCACTTCAACTACGAAGACCAGAAGGTGATTAATGAAGGGCTGGAGGCGCTTTCTAAAAAAACCGGAGCGCAACTAGTTGCCGCCAACGACATACATTATGTGCGTCCGGAGGATGCCGAGGCGCAGGACATTTTAGTATCGGTTCAGACCGGCGC
>JACPMG010000014.1 GCA_016186095.1 Candidatus Sungiibacteriota bacterium
TTGATATCACTAAAAAAGATGAAGTGAAAAGAGAATTTCAGGAGGTGGTAGCGAAATTCGGTACGCCGACAATTTTGATAAACAATGCCGGCATTGACGCGCCGCCCAATGCCCCGGCATCAAATACCGGCCCATTTGAGGATTATCCGGAAGAAATCTGGGATGCGGTGATTGACTCGCACCTCAAAGGAGCATTTTTAATGTCGCAGGAATTTATAAGGCAAGTGCGCGCCGCTGGCAAAAAAGGTAGCATCATCAATATCTCCTCAACCTATGGCGTAGTATCTCCTGACCAGTCGCTTTATGAATTCCGTCGAAGAAGCGGAGAAACTTTTTATAAACCGGTTGCTTACAGTGTTGCCAAATCGGGCATGTTGAATTTTACTCGCTGGTTGGCGGAGTATGGCGCGCCATACGGTATTAGGGCTAATACTTTAGCTCCGGGCGGCGGGTTTAATAATCAGCCGGAAGAATTTGTAAGAGAATATAACCGGCGCACCATTCTTGGCCGTATGGCGCGTGAGGATGAATACAATGCCGCGATTTTATTTTTAGCGTCAAATAATGCATCTTCATATATGACGGGAGCAACTCTTGTCGTGGATGGAGGGTGGACGGCGAGATAAACCACCTTTATGGGCTATCCAAAGAGAGCTTTAAATTGGATTGATAATAAGGAGGTAAAGCCCGCCTCGCGGAAGTTTTTTGCTAAAATAAATCCTGCGACCGGAAAAGAAATGGCGCAGGTCGCGCGTGGCGACAAGCGTGATGTTGAAAAAGCTGTAAAGAGTGCGGAGCGCGCGTATGAGGGTTGGTCACAGACCTTAGTGATTAAGCGCGCAGAAATTTTGCGCGAGGCAGTCCTAAAAATCCGTGAACGAAAAGAGGAACTTGCAGAAATTGTGGCGCTGGAATCAGGTAAATCAAAAAAGGACGCCTTAGGGGAAGTTGGGGCGGCTGTTGAGTGCGGATTTTTCTTTGCGGGCGAGGGAAGGCGGTACTCGGGCGAAGTTTTGACAAGTGCTGTATCCAATCGCCACGTGGAGTTAATCAGACAATCAATAGGAATAGGTGCTCTTATTACTCCTTTCAATAATCCTGCGGCTGGCGTTGCATGGAAACTATTTCCGGCGCTTCTTTGTGGCAATACTGTGGTTTTGAAGTCGCATGAATACACGCCTTATGTTGCCATCTGGTATGCCAAAATTTTTAAAGAAGTAGGATTGCCAACAGGGGTATTATCTGTGGTTCAGGGCCTGGGCAGAGAAGTAGGCGCACCGCTTGTCGAAGACCCAAGAGTGGCATTTGTAAGTTTTACCGGGTCGGTAAAAACAGGGCAGTTGATTATTAAAGCAACCGCCAGCCGTCTTGCTAAAGTATCTATTGAAGCCGGAGGCAAAAATCCCTTTGTGGTCTGCGACGACGCGGATTTGGAAAAAGCCGCGGCGATTGCGGTGCAGGCGGCGTTTGTTGATGCGGGACAGCGCTGCGCCGCGGCCTCGCGTATAATTGTTTTTGATAAGGTCTACGAAAAGTTCAAAAAACTTTTTCTCGGCAAGGTGGCCAAACTTAAAGTGGGTACTAGCGATAATGATGATTTCGGCGCGATTATCAGCGAGAAAAGATTGCAGGAAATTTTGAAATCCGTGCGGGGCGCGCTAAAGCGAAAAGCCGCACTTTTTTCTGGCGGCAACAGATTGATTGATGATGCGCACCGCGCCGGATACTTTATGGAGCCAACGGTGCTTGAGCGTGTATCTCCCAAAGACGAGATCTCCTGCAAGGAACTTTTCGGGCCGGTAGTTATTCTTTATCGCATAAAAAACTTTGAGGAGGCGGTGCGTCTTGCCAATGATTCGGATTTTAAATTAACCGGGGCAATTCATACGCAAAGCATCCACCGGGCACAGGAGTTTATCCGGCGATATAATGCTGGCGTGGTGCGCGTAAACGGCCCGACGCACGGCTCCGAGCCGCACATGCCTTTTGGCGGAGTCGGGTTATCCGGCAACGGCTGGAGAGAGCCGGGCACCAAGGCGCTTGACTTTTATTCGGAGTGGAAGCAGGTGAGTATTGATCACGATCCATCAACGGTTTAGTTTTTATATATGGGAGAAGCAGCGAATATCACCAGCGCATCAGCCGGGGCGCCAAAACTGCAATACGTGACACCGGCCGAAATTAAAAGAATCCGAGAAAAAATATCGGATCGTTTTTTGCGCGCCAAAATTCTGGCTGACATTTTTCGCATAAACGCTCTTTACATGATCCGCTACACCGGATCCGGCCATCCGGGGTCAACATTTAGCTGTATGGATGTGATGACCTGGCTTTGGACCGAGGAGATGGAAAATCCAAATGAAGTTAAGGCCGACCACGCCGATCTTTATTTTTCCTCCAAAGGCCATGATGTTCCGGCGCTTTACGCGCTACTCATAGGACTTGAGAGAATCCCTTTTGACATGATCCATAAATTGCGGAAATTCAACGGCCTTCCCGGGCATCCTGATGTGCGTACGCCGGGCATTATAGCTAACACGGGGTCTTTAGGTATGGGGATTTCCAAGGCCAGAGGTATGGCTACTGCCAAACGTCTTCAGGGAAGATCGGGGAAAGTTTATGTTCTTACTGGAGATGGCGAGCTTCAAGAAGGACAAATTTGGGAGTCGCTCCAGCCCACGGCTAATCAGAAATTTTCCGAAATTACGATGATTGTGGATCATAACAAAATTCAGTCGGACGTTTATGTGGAAGATACGAGTGATCTTGGAAAACTGGAAGAGAAATTTCGTATATTCGGCTGGGAAGTGGCGCGCGCGAACGGCCATGATTTTCAAGAGCTTGCCAAAGTTTTTGCGCATTTCAAAACCATAAAAGACCGGCCGCAGGTTTTGATCGCGGATACCCTGAAGGGCGCAGGAGTATCTTTTATGACGCGTCTGGCTGACGACGGATTTTATAAATTTCATTCCGGCGCGCCAACGCCGGAGCAGTATTTGGCGGCATGGCGGGAAATTTCGGATAGGGTAAACGCCAATCTTTCTTCGGCCGGACTGGAGCCGCTTCAATTTGAATCCCGCGAGATACCGGTATCCTCAATTGGGCAAAACCTGGAGCGCCTGATCCCCGCCTACGGGGACGAGTTGGTAAAACTCGCGCGAGAACATAAAAATTTGGTGGCTATGGATGCGGATTTAATGCTGGATACCGGCCTAATCCTTTTTCAAAAAGAATTTCCCGAACGCCATATCCAATGCGGCATCGCCGAGCAGGATATGGTGTCTTTGGCCGGAGGCATGGCTTTGCAGGGCGCGCTTCCGGTGGTGCACTCCTTTGAATGTTTTCTTTCCACGCGCGCTAACGAGCATTTTTATAATAACGCCACGGAAAAGACAAAAATAATTTATGCCGGGTGCTTAGCCGGTCTTCTCCCCGGAATGCCCGGACATTCGCACCAATCCGTGCGCGGGATTTCGGCTCTGGGATCAATACCCGGACTTATTATGATTCAACCCTGTAATGAAAAAGAGACGCGCATGGCTTTGAGATGGGCGGTAGAAAAAAATCCGGAGTCAACTTATATCCGTCTGGTGAATATTGCCTGCGAATGTCCTTTCAAACTTCCCGAGGACTATAAGCTTGAAGTCGGCAGAGGGGTTAAACTTGTTGACGGCAAAGATATTTTAATTTTTGCCTACGGCCCGGTTATGGCTGGAGAAGCGGCAAAGGCCGCGAAATCTCTTTCGGAGAAAGGTATTTCCGCAGCAGTAATGAACTTTCCATGGCTTAACCGCGTGGATGAAAAATGGCTGCAGGATTTGGCACAGTCCTATAAATTTGTAGTAACGATTGATGACCACTACTTAACGCTTGGGCAGGGAATGCAGATTCGCAGCGCTCTTGCGGGCACGCGCCCTGGCCTTAAAGTACTTTCCCTTGGTCTCTCCGAGATTCCGGCCTGCGGGCATAACGGCGAGGTGTTGCGATACCACGAACTTGATTTCGAGTCAATGGCTCAAAAGATAATCTCTGCTGTTACTTAACTTTTCTGATGTACGTTATAAAAATGTGATGAATTTCTCTAATCTTTCGTTGCCAAGCGAAGTAAAAGTAAGAGACAAAATGGTCGGGAGGGGTCATCCGGTGTTTATTATTGCCGAGATCGGCAATAATCATAATGGTGAAATCGATTTGGCGAGAAAAGAGGTTGTGTCCGCCGCTCATGCCGGCGCGGATGCGGTTAAGTTTCAAAAGAGAGACGTAGATGAGGTCTTTATCAGGGAAATGCTTTCCCAGCCGCAAACCCATTCGCGAAGTTTGGGGAAGACCTATGAGGAATATCGCCGCAAGCAAGAGCTGACCGCAGGAGAATTAAAAGAAGTCAAAGACCTTGCTCACTCTTTGGGACTTGCCTTTTTTGTAACGGCTTTTGATTTGAAAAGCGCGGCACTCCTTGCCGATATCGGCATGGATGCCTGGAAAATTTCTTCTTTCGATGTGACGCATGACCGACTGGTAGAATTTGTCGCCCGGCAAAATCAGCCCATTTTTCTTTCCACGGGCATGTCAACGCTGGAGGAGAGAGATCAGGCGGTTGAGGCCGTGTTGAAACATAATAAGCAGTTAATAATTAATCAGTGCGTTTCTATTTACCCCACCCCTAACGAGGATTTGAATTTGGGAGCGGTGAAAACCCTTAGGGAGCATTATCATCCGCTTCCGGTTGGATATTCGGGGCATGAAATAGGATATGTGCCGACAGTGGCAGCAGTAGCTCTGGGAGCCTGTACCGTGGAGCGGCATTTTACGCTCGATAAATCCTTGCCCGGGCCGGATCACAGCACGGTAAGTCTTGAGCCGCTGGAATTTGCGCAAATGGTGCGCGAGATTCGCAGAGTGGAAAAAGGAGTAGCCGATGCCAATGTCTATATTCATGAAAACGAAGTAAGGCATCGGAACAAGCACGGCAAAAGCGTAGTAGCGCGGGTAAAAATACCGCAAGGTACGCTGATTAGCCAAGATATGCTTTGTTTCAAAAGCCCTGGGCACGGAATCAAGCCCACCCTTATGCATACAGTAATCGGCAAGAGAGCAAAAGTTGATATACCCGATGATGCTGTGATTTTGGAAGAACACCTGTCCTAATTTAATGAAATAAACGACCCGCCTATCTTCCGGCGGGCCGTTTATTTCTGGGAAACTACTGATAGATAAAATAGGTTATAATTATAGGACTTGGGGAGTATTGTTGCGTCTAGAGCTTAAAAAACCGATCATTCCGTAACTTGCTAGAAGAAATAGAAATGCGTCGGCCGGATACCTATGGCGGCCCTGATCGCTGAAAGCGGCCACCGCTGAAGTCGCGGCGTAGTAGAAAATTAATATGACCATAAAGATGGCTACGGCTCTCTCGCGCCCCTTGCTCTTAATTGCGGCGTAAGTTCCTCCGACGGCAAAAAGCGTAATTAAAATCCAGACCAGGCGTCCGATCAACGGTATTACGGCGCGTGCTCCCAAAAGTTCCCAGACTTTAGATGCAAGGGTAAGGGGCCCTTCTTTCAGTAGTACGAGCGAAGGAGAAAAATCAAAGGTCATGGCCGGTATCAGGTGGAATTTTTGCGCGAAGTAGGCGTAAAGATCCTGCGTGAAAAATGTTTCTAGCGTGATAGTGAGTACCGATAGGGTGGCGCGCGGATGGGCGAACATTATTTCCAGTCCTTCTCTGGCGAGCGCGCCTCCCATGGAGGGATCGGAGCCGATTTGGGCAGCGGAAATTCCGTGCTGCTTAGCAAAAGAAGTTTTAAGCTCCTCCTCCACCTCTCCGTAGGGTTTGCCGGTGTCGTAGGATACGACCGATACGGCAAAATCAGTATAGAGGTTGCGAAGTCCCGTGGAGGATACGCTTGGCGTGCCGAATTGAAGTGTGTTGCGAATGAGCCACGGTGAGAGAACGAAGAAAAAGGCGGCGACAAACACGCTAGTGGTCAGCAAGGCGCGGTTCCCTCGCCCCGCCCTTTGCCACTCACAAAGGAAACCCTCCCCTTCAGTTCGTGAACAAAGGGCGGGGCTCGACCGCGCTTTTTTCCATACAGATCTGCCCAGAGAGAAGAGGAATAAAAATAAGAGTCCAAGTATAAAAAGAAATTGGGCGTTGGGCTTGGTCAGTGTGGATAGCCCGAGAAAAAGTCCGGCCAAGGCCGCATCGCGCGCCGGATGAATCATCCGGAAGATGCGTAAAAATAAAAACGCGGCCAGGACTAAAGAAAACACGGCCACCGTATCGGTAATAACGAGCAGGTTGAAAATACCGGTAACCGGTTCAAACGCCATTAGTCCGGCAGCTAGAAAATGCACAGCTTTTTTATCGGTAAACATTTCCCCGATTTTCCAGACGAGCAGCGGCAGCAGCGCGCCCAGGAGTATCTGGAATATCAGGAGCGGAACGATTGAGGAGGCAAGCTTCAAAGATCCGGCAACGAGTAGCGGATACAATGGCGGGAAATGGGCGTCGGGCAGAAAGGGAGACGCGGCGGATCGCGAAAATCCGTTGCCGGCAAGAATATTTTCCGCGGTTTGTAAAAACACCTTGGAATCCGATACCAAAAACATAGAGGATTGTGCTAAAAAGAAAAATACGAAGCAGAAGGCCGGCGATAACTATATAAAGGAGTCCTTTGGGCAAGCTAGTCATTTAGATATTAGAAATTAGGACTTAGAGATTTCCCGTTTATGATATCAGTTGTAGTCCCGTTTTTCAATGAGGAGGAATCAGTCCGCGAATTGCACGCGCGGCTCTTTTTGACTTTGCGAAAAGTAGGCAAACCTTTTGAGATCATTTTCGTGGATGATGGGTCGCGCGACGGTACTTTCGAGGAGATCAAAAAACTTGCGCCGGTGCGCGCCTTTCGCCTCCGGGTAAATTCGGGGCAGACAGCAGCATTCGGGTGCGGTATTAGAGAGGCTCGAGGCGATATCATTGTCACTTTGGACGGCGATTTGGAGAATCAGCCCGAAGACATCCCTCATCTTTTGGAAAAACTCGGCAAAGGGTATGATGTGGTGGCCGGATGGAGAAAAAACAGATGGTCGGGGGAGTTTTTCACCCGCAGGATGCCATCAATTCTTGCCAATAGTCTCATCTCGCGTATAACCGGAGTGCGGCTTCATGATCATGGAAGCAACCTCCGCGTTTATAAAAAACAAGTTTTTGACGGAGTGGAGTTTAGGGGGGAGATGCATCGAATGCTCGCGGCATACTTGGGTCTGCATGGCGCCAAGGTTACGGAAATCCCTGTATCTTACGTGCCCAGAAAATTCGGAAAGTCAAAGTACGGTCTGTCCCGTACCTTCAAAGTGCTCCTGGACGTGCTCTCGCTCCATTTTTTTCGGAAATATGCGACACGACCCATGCATTTTTTCGGGTATGCCGGTTTTATAAGCATGGGGCTTGGATTTTTGGCTTTTCTTTGGGCTCTTTATTTAAGAATTGGTGAGGGGATACATTTCATACGCACCCCCCTGCCTTTGGTAATAGCTATATTTATCGTGGTCGGATTTCAATTTATCTTGATGGGACTTCTTGCCGAGATTCTTACGCGCCCGCGGCAAGAAGGACGCATCCATGTTTATGATATTTCCGAGCAAGTGGAGCGATAAAGCGAAGGCCGTCCCGGTACTGAAGCATTTTTGGGATAAGAGCTTTTTTCATTATACATGGATCAGCGCCATATATTCGGCGCTCAATATTTTCCTGCTTTGGCTTTTTATAGATATTTTTAAGATCTCTACGGTTCTTTCAAGCACCATGGTAATCGGAGGCACTTTTATTTTGCGCTACCTTCTTTTTCGCTGGATTAAAATAGTATGATGATATCGGAATTGTCCAAAGAAACTCTGACGCATCACTACCGGGCGCTCGGAGACATTAGGCACGATTTTCGTAACGCCAATCTGGCTCGTCTCATCGCGTTTTTGGTAAAAGGACGCGATGTTCTGGATATGGGTTGTGGAAGCGGTTTTTTAATGGATATACTGCGCCGTCGCGGCAAAAACGTCTTAGGGATTGAGCCGTTGCCGGAGATGATTGCTCTTGCCCGACGCCACTTCCCGGGCCTCACTATTCTTAAAGGGCACGCCGAGGAGCTAGAGAAACTTGTAGAGCAGCCCGTGGATACTATTATTATGGCTGATGTATTGGAGCATATTGAAAATGACACGGAGCAGCTGAAAAAGGTTTATACGCGTTTGCGCAACGGCGGAGAACTTATTCTGGTGGTTCCGGCGCATCAGTTTCTTTACGGAGAAAGGGACAGGCGCATGGGTCATTATAGGAGGTATTCGCGCGGCGCGCTGCGCCGTTTACTTGCCGAAAACGGGTTTTTGGTAAGCTCTCTTCGCTATTGGGATATGCTGGGATTTTTGCCTTATCTTTTGTCCGAAAAGGTCCTGCAAAGACCTCTTGAGGCCGGTTTGCGCTCCTCAGATCAGAAAGGACTTGCCAAAAAAATATTGCAGAGAGTTTTACAATTATGGTTTCGGGGTGTGGAAAATAATTTTGACTTTGGATTCGGCCTGAGCCTTATATGCATTGCCAAAAAAGCGTGCATGTAGTAAACTTATTTTTATGTCTTCTAATCAAGGTGAGCGAGTACTTTCTTGGGCAGTAAAAATAGGCCTTTGGATAATTCCTCTTTTGCCTTTCTATGTCTCCTCCTCTATGCTCTTCCCGTTCATCACAGGGAAGAATTTTGCGTTTAGGATTATCATAGAAATTATTTTTGCCTTGTGGCTTGGCCTCATCGCGGTTTGGCCTAGCTGGCGTCCGCGCCTGACTTTGCCGGTGAAGCTCGCGACTATATTTATATTGGTACTTTTCTTCGCTGATCTTTTCAGCCCGAATCCCTGGCGGTCGTTTTTCTCCAACTACGAGCGCATGGAGGGCTTTATGATGCTTTCTCATTTATATCTTTATTTTTTGATGTTGGTTTCCATGTTCAGGACGCGCCGCGATTGGATGACATTTTTTCATATAACTCTGGTTGCTAGTTTGGCCATAGCTTTTGTCGGATTATTGCAGAGGTTTGGGCTCCGGGTTTCCCTTCAGGGGGGATTTCGGGTGGACTCTACCATCGGCAACCCCACCTATTTGGCGGTTTACCTTTTCTTTCACTTATGGATTCTTCTGATACTTATTCGGGAATTCTGGCGTTTTTGGTGGCTGCGTCTGCTTTACGGGGCGGCGTTTCTGTTTGAGCTTATGATTATGTATTTTACCGCGAGCCGCGGGGCTATGGCCGCTTTTATAATTGTGGTGCCGCTTACTACAGCCCTGCTTATTATTTTTTGGTCCAAAGTTTTTCCTAAATACGGGCAGTATAGGAAATTTGTGGCCGTGTTTTTGGTGCTGATGGTGATAGCTCCTATGGCTTTATGGCTTCTGCGCGATACGCGCCTCGTGAACTCAAGTCGGGTGCTCAACCGCTTCACGTCCGTATCCACCCAGGACAGAACCACCCAGGCCAGATTCTCCATATGGCAGATGTCATTTAAAGGGTTTTTGGAGCGCCCGATTTTGGGATGGGGACAGGAAAATTATTATTTGGTTTTCCAGAAATATTTTGATTCTAAACTTTATTCGTCCGAGCCGTGGTTTGATCGTTCACATAACATAGTTTTTGATTGGCTGATCCATGCGGGGCTCTTAGGGTTTCTTGCTTTCTTTTCCCTCCTAGGCTCGGTCTTTTATCTCCTTTGGCGGGGGATACGACAATCCTCCATCAGTCCGTGGTCTGGTATCATGTTGCTCGGGGCTTTTAGCGCCTATTTTATACAAAATATTTTCGTTTTTGATAATCTAAATAGTTATCTTCTGTTATTCGCGCTTTTTGCCTACGTCAATGGAATCTCCTACGCCAATATAGATCAGACAATATCTCCGGCCCGGAAGCAAAATCTATCCGTAGGCATGGTGATGGCCACGCTGGCCCTGATTTTGGTAGGCGTGGTCGGGTATTCCATAAATATAAAAGCGATGCGTGAGTCGCGTGCCCTTCTTAAATCGCTGCAGTACGTCTACGGCAAAGCACCCGTGGAGGTGTTTATGCCAGAGTTTCAGAAGGCGCTCTCTTACAACACTTTTGGGAATACCGAGGTTCGTGAGCAGGCGGCTAACATGGCTCGTAACGTAGTGGCGGACCCGAATATCGCTCCGGAGAAGCGGTTGCAATTTGCCGAGTTTATTATCGGAGAGTTGCGTAAAGAAACTAACCATCAGGCCAAAGACGTAAAACATCTTTTATTTCTGGCTTCTGTCCTTTCCCTTACAGCGCCTCTGAAGCCGGAATATGCCCTGGAAGCGGAGCAGGTGTTGCAGGAAGCAGTGCGTCTCTCGCCTACGAAACAAATAATTTATTTTGAACTCGGCCAGCTTTATTTGCGCACGCAGCATTTTAATGAGGCCTTGCAGGTGCTCAAAAAAGCCGCTCTGCTCGAGCCGGAATACGCGCAGGCCTACAGTAACTTTCTGATTGCCGCGGTGCTGGCTAACAATAAAGATGCGATTGCCGAAGCGCGCGCTGGACTTGATATGACTCGACTTGACGGGGATGCGCTTTTGCGCGTTGCCGCCGCTTTCTTAAGAGTCAGCGATTTTGTATCGGCACGTGAGGCCTACGAGCTTCTTATTAAAACCAATCCGGCTAGCGCCGATATTCTCGGAGAGCTCGGAGAATATGACATGGCTATTAAGGAGTCGGAGACGGCGGCTGGTCTTGACGAGGCGTTTGCTCCGGAGGCCAAAGTTTTCACTGAAATCATGAGACAAAGGAAGAAATAGCGCGGTTATATTTAGGGAATGGCTGCCAATAAACTGAAAATAGGAATAATCGGGGTGGGGATGGTGGGCACGCCCCTTAAGCGATACTTTGAAGAGGTCAGTGGATATCGTCGTGGCGAGGACCTTTTTCTTTATGATATTGACCCTCAAAAAGGGTATTTTGATGATGTAAACCGCGCTGATGTTATTTTTATTTCCGTTCCTACGCCTCGATTTCCGGATGGTTCGGCTAATTTGGCGGCGGTTGAGTCTGCTTTTCAGATGGTTCGCGGCGAGAAAATTATAGTGTTGAAATCAACCGTTCCGCCGGGGACCACCGAAACTTTTCAGAGAAAGTACACCGGTCATAAAGTTCTTTTCAATCCGGAATTTTTGACCGAGAAAAAAGCTTGGGATGATTTTACCAAGCCGGATCGTCAGATCGTGGGGTTCACGGCAGAGAGCCTGGACGCCGCGCATATGGTTTTGGCGCTTTTGCCCAAAGCACCTTTTATGTCTCCCTGGGGAGTCAATACGTATCGCCCGATCAAAATTACCGCCACTGAAGCGGAAATTATAAAGTATGGGGGAAATGTTCATTTTGCCCGCAAAATTAACTTTGCCAATGCTTTGGCCAAACTTGCCGAAGCGCACGGGGTCGATTATGAAAATGTGAGAGCAGCCATGGCTGCCGATTATCGTATTGGAGATTCTCACCTTGACGTTGCTCACGGCGGATACCGCGGCTTTGGGGGCTACTGTTTTCCTAAAGACCTGGATGCTTTGGTTGCCCATCTTGAGGAAAAAGGACTTGGTGATGGCGCGGAACTTTTACGAAATGACCGCAGATTTAATGAGAAACTTCTGGCCTCACAGGGACTTACTCTGGAAGACGTATCGGTGCATGATAGCGAGTGGATACAAAAGAAATTAGAAGCGAGAATTAAGAATCAAGAATTATGAAATATGTTGTGACAGGAGGAGCAGGATTCATAGGCTCCCATATTGTAGATCAACTGATTGCCAGAGGCGATGAGGTCCATGTTATTGATAACTTTTTGACCGGGAAGCGGGAAAGGTTGAATCCGAAAGCCACTCTCCATGAGATGGATATTCGTGATTTTGAAAAGTTGCATCAGGTTTTTCAGGGAGCGGCCGGCGTTTTTCATACCGCGGCCCAGCCAAGAATGCAGTATTCCATCCAGCAGCCCCAGCTTACCAACGATATTAATATCACTGGAACTTTGAATGTCCTTCTTGCCGCGCGCGATACAAAAGTAAAGAGGGTTGTTTATTCCGCGTCCTCATCGGCCTACGGCCCGCGCCACCCCATGCCTCTCAAGGAAGATATGGCTCCGGAGCCTGTGATACCTTATGCTATCCAGAAAAGAGTGGGTGAGCAGTACTGCCAGATGGTGGCCCGTTTTTATGGTTTGGAGACTGTATCGCTACGATATTTCAATGTATATGGGCCCAGGCAAACCACCGAGTCCGACGGGCCCTACGCTACGGTAATAGGCATATTTTTGGAGCAATGTTCCAAGGGCAAGAAAATGAGCGTGGTGCCGGACGGCAAGCAGCGCAGGGACTTCACTCATGTCCGAGATATTGCGCGGGCCAATCTCCTGGCTATGGAATCTCCGCATGTAGGAAAGGGAGAAATTATAAATGTAGGTACGGGCAGAAATAATAGTGTTATTGAAGTTGCCGAGATGATCGGCGGCCATTGGGAATTTATTGCCCCGCGCCAGGGAGAAGTCCGCGAAACCCTGGCCGATAATAAAAAAGCCCAAGAACTTCTTTCCTGGGAGCCGAAGATTACTTTTGAGGAGGGGATAGAGGAGTTGAAAAGTTTATATAATTTGGCGTGAGCTAAGTCGCGAAGATTGACAAAATAGCACGAGGTGTGCTATTATCACTTTAGTTTTTTTGGGCAGAGGAGGGTTAAATGGAGTTTAATATCAACGGAGATGTTTGGATCCGACTTACCGGAGCGGGGACAAGGGCATATAATCTACACTACGAAAAATTGGGTATGGAGCCCCCCCCGCTACAAAGGGATTCTAGCGATTGGTGTAAATTTCAGTTGTGGGATTTGATGCATATCTTTGGTCCAGCAGTATATAATGGTTGCCAAATACCGTTCGTGGAAAACGTCATAAGATTCAAGCTGTCGACTGTTTAAGAAATCCGCCTGGCTCTGCCAGCGGTTATTTATTTTATCGTCCCTCCCTCCGCAAAATTATAAATATCGTGCGAAGAATTATTAAGAGGTCAAGCACAAAAGAGCGGTGCTTAACGTAGTATAAATCGTATTGCATTTTTTCCGGTGCGTCCTCAACCGAGGCGTCATTCTCCATATGGATTTGCGCCCAACCGGTGATGCCGGGAGTCGCCAAAAGTCGCATCTCGTAAAAAGGCACTTTTTCTTTTAGCTCTTTTATATGTTCGGGTCGCTCCGGCCGCGGCCCTACAAAGGAAATCTCGCCCGCAACAATGTTGATAATTTGCGGAAGCTCATCAAGATAGCTTCTTCGTAAAAAAGGGCCGACTCTGGTGTGTCTGGGGTCTTTTTCCGTCTCTTTCAGGCCGCTCATCTTCTCCGCGTCCTTGACCATGGATCTGTATTTGAACACCCCAAATTCTTTGCCATGCCGACCCACCCTTTTTTGTCTGTAAAATATCGGTCCTTCAGAGTCAAGTTTTATGGCCGCGGCTATCAAGGGGAAAAGTAGGAAAGCGGGTATGGTAAGAATTAGGGCTGTTGCTAAATCCAGCCCCCTTTTAAAAAAGTCATAAAACGGCTTTTTCGTTCCGATGAGATTTTCCAAAAACCATATTTCTCCAACCATGGAAAGTGGAATTTTCCCGGTCATCGCTTCATGAAATGCCGGAAATTCGGCCACGCTAATACCCAGAGGCAGTGCCTCAAAAAGCAGTTTTACGAGCGTTTTATTTTCTTTTATCTCGCGCAGAATTACCACCGTATCAACGCCCAAATTTTTTATAAGCGATGTGATATTCTGGTCCGCCACAAAGTGTGGAATTTCCCCTCCAGACTCAAGGCCCGGCAAGGGCAGGGAAGAGGCGGTGCCATTGCCGTTGGCTGACATAAAAGCAACTGGTTTTTGTCCAAGCTGTGGATGTTTAAGAAGAAAATTAGCAAGCTCTAGGGCCTCTCGGGTTACGCCGAAAAACATAATTCTTGACCCCTTGGTTCGTATAATGAGCAGGTTAAAAAGGGAGCGCCAGGCGAATATAAGCGCGACTCCTATGAGCGCTACGAGCAGAAGATTCCTGCGCGGCTCAATTACTATGACCGGCAGGATGGCGTAAAGAATTAATATGGCCGCAATCATATTGGCCGCTTCTGCCTGCAGGAGACGATAAAGGAAACGCTTGCTGTTTCTCATGAACTTCAGGTCATAAAGACCAAAGGCGCCAAAGAGTATGAGCCACAAAAGGAAGATAGCTGTAAATGGAATTAGGTGCTGGCGGATTATCTGCCAGTCGGGGTTTTGGTAATAGCGCAAAAATAGGGTTGCGCCCAGCGCCGCGTAAAGCAGTACAAAGTCTCCGCAAAGGAGCAGTATTTTGGCAATAGTGCGTTTTTTAATCATGTGAATATAGTGAAGCGGTTTTGGCGACTATATCGCTCAACCGGAATAACGTCTCTATTTTTTTACGGCCGGCCTCTCCGAGTTGACGGCGTTTTTCCCGGTCACGCGCCAGCTCTAAAATAGCGCGGGCGAGTTTATTCGATTCTTTGGCCGGGGCCAACATTCCTTCGGAGCCGTCAGACACAAGGTCGGGAATTCCCCCCACGTTGGTCGCGATAACCGGGAGTCCGGCTGACATGGCCTCCATTATAGTATAAGGCAGCCCCTCTTTGATGGAAGGAAGGACAAAGATATCAAATGCTTTAAGATATCGCGCGGCATCGGGGATAAAACCTACTAGGAAAATATCATCTTGCATCTGGAGAGAGATAATCTGTTTTTGCAGCTTTTCGTGATCTTCGCCAGAGCCGATTATAATAGTTTGTAGTTTCATTTGATTGATTGCGTCGATCAAATAATTTAGTCCTTTGTTTTTGGTAAGCTCGGCAACAGTGCCTATGATTATGTCATCTTCTGTCAGTACTCTCCCAATTTTTTGAGCAAAGAAGGCGCGGGCTTCGGCTCTTGGCAGAAAATCAATCGGCCCGATTCCGTTGAAAATTAGCGCAAGTTTCCGGCGGGGAATGAATTTTTTGGCAGCCTTGAAATCGGCATTATTTATGCAAATTATTTTATTTTGGAAAAGCGAGGAGAACCAGCTGATAAAAAATATAAGCGCTCGTATTGGCAACGGACGATCTTCTTTAAATCCCCAGCCGTGGACGGTGAATATAGTAACTGGTAACTGGTTACTGGTTACTTTGTAGAAAAATGCCGCCACAGCGCCGAGGCCGCCGATTTTGGAACTATTTAAGTGGATAATATCGGGTTTCTCTTGGCGGAAGATTCGGACTAATGAGAAAAGTGTGCGAATGTTTGCGAGAGAAAAAACCACTTCAAAGAATCCCCCCCGTTCTTGAAGGATCGGGAGAGGTATGGTGCGGATTCCCGCCTGCTCAAGTTTTCCGGTGAGCGCACCCTTGCCGCCAGTAACCACCGCGACATCAAACCTGTCTTTGGGCAGATTGGTCGCCAAATCAAAAACATACCGCTGGGCCCCTCCCCATACGGATTTGGTTATCACATAAAGTATTTTTTTGCGGTGCATTGTTCATTATTATAACGCCCGTTGACTTCATTTGGTCAGTATGCTTGCGCCATTTTTAAATCTACCCCTCCTCCTAAGACGGGAGGTTATTTTGGGGGCGGGTCGAGGCGTTTTGTTTTGGAGACAATGGAGGGCGAGGTTTGCTCGGTCGAGCACTAAAAGCTTTGAGTGCTCGAAACCGCGCCCGACTATTAGCGAAGTCTGCCGCTGGAGCAGACGAGTCGTGTCGAGAAAACAAAATGCCGAGGGAACCCGCTATTCGTCTGTGTAAAACCTCCTCTTGACTTTTTCCTTCCAATTTGCTACTAATAGAGGTGTGAGTGTCATTTAGGAGCGGTTCCCCCGGTGCAAATCGGGGAGGTCATCCTAATAACTCCAATTTGTCCGGCAAAACCCCCGTAAGGGGGTTTTGCTTTTCTGGGACAAGCATGTTATTTTCCACGGTAGTTGCTTGTTAAAAAGGAGACATTTTTATGGCCAAGAAAGCCCGTTTGATTTATGGTTCAACATACCTTGAAGGAGAAGGGTCGAATTTTGACCTTCTTTGGTTAATTAAGATGAAGTTGGTTGACCCGCATTTTTTAATTGAGATGGGAAAGGATTTTCAAGATCGGGTTTTGCTGGCATCTTCCTTGGAATTGACGCGCGCGCGCAAAGAGGCAAAAAATTGTAGAGTTGAGTCAAGCGGGAAGTATTTAGAGGAGGCCCGCGCGACCAAGAAGTGGGCAATTACAGTATTCCTTAAGCGTCACGGTATTAAGCAGGTAGAGCTTCATCCTTTGACGCCTAGTAAGGTTATGGCTGAACTGAAGAAAGAGGGGTTTTTGGTTACTGCGGGAAAAGAACCGTGGTATCCGGAACGACTGGTGCGCACGTCGCGGGAAATAGAATGGATTTTGGAGACGCAAAAGGCGGTTGAACAGGTAATGTGGACGGTCAGGAGCCGATTGGTTAAGGCTAAGATTAAGAGGGGTGTTGTGGTGGAGCGGCAGGGGCCGCTTACATCCGAGATTCTCCGCGCTTTTATTGAAGATGAGCTTTGGAAGCGCGGATGTGGCTCGATAGACACAATCGTGTCTTCTGGAAAACAAACGGCCCAGCCGCATAATTTAGGTTCCGGCCCAATACGGGCAAACGCTCCCATTGTTTTTGACATATATCCTTATTCCCGCCGTACAGGACGTTTTGCCGATATGACTAGAACCTTTTTCAAGGGGAAGCCGTCTGCGCGTGCTCTGCGGATGTACACGGCAGTGCGAGAGGCGCAGAAACTTGGTATCTCGCTAATTCGCGCGGGAGTTGACGGGCAAAACGTGCACACGGCCATTGAGAAATTTTTTGAGGGCAGAGGATTTAAGACAGATGGCGTAAGGGGTTTTGGCTTCACGCATAGCACCGGACATAGTTTTAATCTTTGGCTTCATGAGGCGCCATCCATAGGCAATTCGCCATGCGTATTGCCAGAAGGGTCTGTAGTTACGGTTGAGCCGGGACTTTATTATCCGCATCTGGGCATGGGCATCCGCATAGAGGATATGGTGTGGGTCGGCAAAAGGGGATGCAGAAATCTTACAACATTTCCAAAAGATCTGGGTACCGTAATAATCCCATAGGCGTCTTGCTGCGCCTATTTTTTAAAGGTATAGTAGCGGTATTGTGTCCTGCTGTCATCTTTTTCTAGATGGATCGTGGAGCAGGCACTCATTCACCCCACACATAATCGCGACAAATAATTTATTCTTCCGGCATCAAGAGCAGGCACTCACAAAGGACAAATTTTGGAGTTTCAACCCTCTTGGTGCCTCCAGAGTAAGTTATTTACGGGTCGCGATTATGTGTGGGGCAAGAAGGACAAATTTTGGAGTTTCAACCCTCCAGTTTCGCTTCCTGCAGCGAAACCCCGGGCATTTTTTAACGGGCTCGGCGCGTCCCGCTTTCAGCGGGACAGGTTCGTCCTAAAATGCCCGCCGAAAATCAAGTAGTTGATTTCCGGCCCCTTTTAGGAAAAGGTGCCATCTTTGTTTATGCCCATCAAAATTCAGGAAAATGTCGCCTTAGCGCCTTACACTATTTATAAAATCGGCGGGCCGGCGAAGTTTTTTGCGGAAGTTAGAAGTTCGGAGGAGTTAAAAGAGGCGCTGAAGTTTGCGGCAGAAAAAAATCTGCCTTTTTTCGTTTTGGGGGCGGGATCAAATGTGTTGGTGAGCGACAAAGGTTTTGACGGTCTAGTAATTCGCATGGCGGGCGGGGAAGTTAAAGTTGACGGCGATGGTTTAATTGTTGATGCCGGAGCTATGATGGCGCAAGCGGTTTTGAAGTCAGCGCAGGCGGGGCTGACGGGTTTTGAGTGGGCGATTGGCGTCCCAGGCACGATTGGTGGGTCGGTACGCGGAAATGCCGGATGTTTTGGTAGTGAAATGAAAGATGTCGTAGAAAGCGTTGAGGTTTTCGATTCGAAAAAAGCTACAAGCTACAAGCTACAAGCTACAAGCTGCGAATTTAACTATCGTGACTCTGTCTTCAAAAAACATCCGGAGTGGATAATTTTGTCGGCCACGCTTAAGTTGAAAAAAGGCGACCCGAAAGTTATTCAAGGAAATATAAAAAAAATCACGGTCGAACGTACGACTAAACAGGATATCGGTACCAGATCCTGCGGGTGTATTTTCAAAAACGTTTCGTGGTCGCGGAAGGATATTGCCAAGGAAAAATTGCTCGACCGCTTTCCAGCGCTGGCGCAATTTAAAGATCAAGCCAGTATTCCCGCGTCTTTTTTGATTGATTCAGCGGGTCTAAAAGATAGACGAGTGGGGCATGTTTTTATTTCCCCTAAGCACGCCAATTATTTTGTGAACGAGGGCGGGGCGACAGCCGAAGAGGTTTTGATGCTTATCGCGATTGCCAAGGATACAGTTAGGAGAAAATACGGCATTTCGCTTGAGGAGGAGATACAGTATTTGGGGCTTTGAGGCTTGTTTTAATAAAGCTACCATGTTAGGCTCTATATGGTTCATCTCATCTTTCGGAGGAAACATAAATGACTACCATAGGATGGTATGTCACTGTACAGGTAGTTATAAATTTACTTTCTTGGGCAATTGTTTCCTATGTTTGGAATAGACAAAAGGGCTGGCGTTATAAAAATCGGATTATCGCCGCTATTATTTTGGCAGGAAATGTTTTATTTGTTTTGGCATGGCGATCTGGTCTTGAATACCCGCTAGATAGTCCAATGTTCTGGATAATATTCGTTGTCTATTCGGGCATGTGTCTGTCGGCCGCCCAATTAGGAAAAGTCGTGGCTCGAAGGTGTAATCGGAGCGCCGGTTCCCAAGTTCCCAGGGCCAAAATTTGTTAAACGCTCGCGAAGAGCGTTATTTATTTTAAATATTTATCCACAATTGCTTTTTTCTGTCGATAGTGGAAAATAAAATTAGGGATGGCAGAGGATTAAACGGTAAATGGAATTTCGCAAAACGGATTCAGAGTTCTGCGCAAGATAATAGTGGATAAATCAACCTAAACTATGAATGGCAACAATAATGCGCAGGATAGAAATACACCGACTTCTAACGGGTTAAAGTTTTTATTTGTGTCGCTGGAAAGTTTGAGCGGAGATTTGGCCTGGACTCTTAAAAAAGAGGGACATGAGGTGAAGTGCTACATCAAGGCCAGGAGCGACGCGGATGTCTACAGCGGCTTTATCGAAAAGGTGGAGCGGTGGGAAGATTTTATAGAGTGGGCAGATGTGATTATCTTCGATGATGTGGAGTTCGGGAGCGTTGCGGAGCGCCTGCGGAAAAAAGGTAAACTTGTGATTGGCGGGAGCGAATACACGGATCGTATTGAGATTGATAGAGAGTTCGGGCAGGCGGAGCTCAAGCGTCACGGAGTGAACGTCCTTCCCAGCTGGCACTTTTCAAATTATGACGAGGCCATTGCTTTTATAAAAAATAACCCTGACCGTTATGTGTTTAAGCCATCGGGCAACACGCCCTCCGGCGGTAAGGGACTTTTATTTATCGGGCAAGAAGAAGATGGCAAGGATCTGGTGGAGCTTTTGGAACAGAACAAAAACGTTTGGCAGAAAAAAGCGCCGCTTTTTTTGCTGCAAAAATTTGTATCGGGAGTGGAGGTTGCTGTGGGCGCGTATTTCAACGGCAAGGATTTTATTTATCCCATCAATGTCAATTTTGAACACAAAAGGGTTTTCCCCGGAGATATCGGCCCGTTTGCTGGAGAGATGGGCACTTTGGTTTTCTGGAGCTCGCCCAATAATCTTTTTAATGCGACGTTAGGCAAGATGCTTCCAGCCCTGCAATCTTCGGGCTATATTGGTTATATAGACATAAATTGTATTGTGAACGGCCGGGGCATATATCCTTTGGAGTTTACCAGTCGCCTTGGCTACCCAATCCTTTTCATACAACTGGAAGGAATCACCATGCCCGCCGGCGAGTGGCTTTATAAATTGGCGCACGGCGAAAATTTTGAGCTAAAGACAAAAAAAGGTTTTCAGATTGGCGTGCGCATCAGTGTCCCCACGTTTTTTGCCAAGTCTAAGGATCATGAAACCGTGGAGATGTATCGCGATCTGCCGATTCTTTTCAAAAAAGCATCAAACCTTGATGGCATCCATATAGAGGATGTTAAATTGGATAATGACGTATGGAGAATCGCGGGAGAGTCCGGTGTGCTGATGACCGTTACAGGTTCGGGCGCCACCGTCGCCGAGACGCAGAAGCAGGTGTACTCGAGGGTACAAAATATTATGGTAACCAATATGTTTTATCGCACGGACATTGGCGAGAAATGGGGGGAGGACAGCGATAAATTGCATACGTGGGGATATCTCAGCTAACCCCGATGCCAATATACGAATGAATACCAATGCAACGAATAGTTATTAGTATAATTAGTATGCATTAGTATATTGGTATCGCGTTTATGCGTGTAACTCTTCGCCAAAAAAATTTGGAAATTACGCCGGCTCTGCGGGTTTACATTGAGTCCAAACTGCTCAAGTCCGTTCGCCGGTTAATGAAGAATGTAATGACGCAGTCATTGCCTATTCTTGATTTAGAATTTGGCAGGTCCACGCGCCATCACCGTAAAGGCCGGGTGTATCATGCCGAGGCAAATTTGACGCTGGACGGCACGCTTTTGCGCGCGGAAGTTGACGACGAGGATATTAGGGCGGCTTGTGATCTGCTCGCGGAGGAGTTGGAGCGCGAGATCGTAACTTACAAGAGCCGCGCAAGAGCTCGTGAGCGACGAGGATCAAGGCGCGTCAAAAAAGATCTGCATCTTGATCCGGCGGCGCGGCTTTATAGAAGAGGCAGAATTCGTAACGAAGGAAACTAGAGTATGCTCTAAAATGGCGCATCCGTATAGATTTTTACTTCGCGACCACAAATCTTACCGGGATCTTATGACAATCTCGGTGCTTACGTTTATTTTTGGGATCATCTATGGTCTCTTTTCTTTTTATCTTCCGATTTTTGTAGAGGGGACGGTGAAAAATATAGCCCTGGTAGGTATTCTCTTGGCGCTCGTGGAGATCATGGGAATAGGACTATTTTTCTGGGCGCGTTGCTTCTGGGATTTTCCGCTTTATTTTTTCAGCTCTCAAGTTTTTCGATCATAGCTATAGCCGCGGCGCTTATTTTCTACGGCATTGTGATTGAGCTGGTACTGATTCCTGGAGACGCGGAATTGATGTCTTTGTCTCCGAGAAGACGTTCGGGGAGATTTTTTGGGATTTATGAGTCCGCCCACAACTTTGGATATGCCATGGGTCCTTTTATCGGCGGTTTTCTCATCTGGTACACGCCGCCTCCGGTGTTCTGGACACTTATAATTCTTTGCGCCATTCTTGCGATTTGGGCCTTTTTCTTCAAAAGCAAAAAAGTTGAGTCTGGCGAACCCCTTATACGGGCGGCGAGATCTGTTATAAAGAGAGATCATTATTTAGTGGGCAGTGTACGCGAGTTTTCGTCTTTGGGATTTCAGGGATGGATGTTGTGGGTTTTTTTCTTCGCCTTCGCGTTCCGCTGGGGAGCGATTGCGCTTCTGCTGCCGCTTTTTGCTTTGGATCTCAATCTGCATCCTGTATGGGTAGGGCTTATTTATTCAGCTTCCACGTTACCATTTATTTTTTTTAGCGCTCCGGCGGGCTACCTTTCAGACAAGTATGGAGTGAAGCCTTTTATCGCCGGTGGGCTGGGTATTGCCGGAGTAGCTACGTTTTTATTTGGAGCTTTTGACAGCGCTATCATTCTTTTTGTTTTATCTTTTATCGCCGCCATAGGTGATTCATTCCTTGTGCCTACGGTTTATGCTTCTTTTGACACGTTGGCCAGCCGCCATTTCAAAGGAAGGGTAACCAGCGTCGTGGCCGTGGCTGAGGATACGGGGTATCTTTTCGGTCCTCTTCTGGCCGGATCCATAGCCCAGTATTTTGGTTTCCCGGCCGCTTTTTATACTTTGGGAATAATCATTTTGTCGGCAGCAGCCGTAGCCGTTGTTATAAAACTGCAATAATTTTGAGAGCCGATAAGTCAAGACCGGCGGCTTTTTATTTTGGGCAAAATGCTGTATGATAATTCGTATGTCAATTCTCGGAAAACTATTCGGCGATGCCAATGCGCGCTACGTCAATTCTCTTCTTCCGGTTGTGGAGCAAATAAATATCCTTGAGAAAGGATACGAGAGTTTATCTGATGACGACCTGCGAAAGCTCACGGACGATTTCCGGTTGCAGCTGCGTGATGGCGGAACGTTAGACGGAATTCTGCCCGAGGCCTTTGCCGCCGCCAGGGAGGCGGCCAAACGCACGCTCGGGCAGCGTCATTTTGACGTACAGCTTGTCGGCGGAATGGTACTGCATCAGGGCAAAATTGCCGAGATGAAAACCGGGGAAGGAAAAACTCTGGTGGCAACCCTTCCTTTATATCTGAACTCCCTTGAAGGCAAGGGAGCGCATTTGGTTACTCCCAATGATTATCTTTCGCGAGTAGGCGCCGGATGGATGGGGCCGGTCTATCATGCGCTGGGGGTTACAGTCGGCGTGGTAACGCATGAGTGGTCCGGGATTTATGACCCTTTGTATCAGGATCCGGAGCGGCATGGCGATGAGCGTCTGGGTCATTTCCGGCCCGTGAGCAGGGGTGAGGCCTATCGGGCCGATATCACCTATGGGACCAATAATGAATTTGGTTTTGATTATTTGCGCGACAATCTTGAATACTTGTCGGACCATTTAAGACAGAAAGAACATAACTTTGCCATTGTCGACGAAGTGGACTCGATTTTAATCGATGAGGCGCGCACGCCCCTGATAATTTCGGCCCCGGATGAGGAGTCGGGGGAGCTTTACCAAACATTCGCGCGCCTGGTGCCGCAATTAAAAGAGGGCAGTGACTATAATGTTGATGAAAAAATGAAGGCCGTTTCCATCACCGAAGAGGGGATTGATAAGGTGGAAAAAATACTGGGGCTCGGCAATATTTATGAGGAAAAAGGAATCAGGTTTGTGCGCTATCTTGAATCGTCTTTGCGTGCGCAGGCACTTTTTCATCGTGACAAGGACTATGTGGTTAAACCTGCCCCGACTGGAGCGTCGGGGGACGGGCAGGTGATTATCGTGGACGAGTTTACCGGACGCTTAATGCCCGGACGCCGGTGGTCCGAAGGCCTGCATCAGGCGATTGAAGCCAAAGAGGGTGTTAAGGTACAGCAGGAATCGCGAACTCTTGCCACCATTACTTTCCAAAATTATTTCCGCATGTATAAAAAAATTGCCGGTATGACCGGAACCGCGCAAACTTCGGCCGAGGAATTTCACAAAGTATACAATCTTGACGTAATAACTATTCCCACGCATCGCCCCATGGTCAGGGAAGACAGGGCCGATCTGGTATTCCGCACCCAGAACGGGAAATTTCAGGCTGTGGTCCGCGAGACTAAAGAGCGGCATCAAAAAGGCCAGCCGGTGCTTATCGGGACTGTTTCTATTGAAAAAAATGAACGGCTTTCCAAGATGTTGGAGATTGAGGGTGTGCCGCATGAATTATTGAATGCCAAAAACCATGAGCGTGAAGCGCTGATTATCGCGCAGGCCGGCAGAGCCGGTGCGGTGACGGTCGCTACCAACATGGCTGGCCGGGGAGTGGATATCATCTTGGGCGATAGGGTTCAATCGATGGGCGGCCTTCATGTTATCGGCACCGAGCGGCATGAAGCGCGCCGGATTGACAATCAGTTGCGCGGGCGGTCAGGCAGACAGGGAGACCTGGGTTCTTCTCAATTTTTTGTTTCGCTGGAGGATGAGCTTATGCGTATTTTCGGGTCGGTAAAAATCAAGGGGCTCATGGAGTCGTTGGGAATTCCGGAGGATCAGCCGATTGAGCATAAAATGGTTTCCCGCGCGATTGAGGCCGCGCAGGCCAAGATCGAAGGGTTCCACTTTGATTCCCGGAAACATATTTTGGAATATGACGATGTTTTGAATAAACAGCGCGACGCGATTTATCGGATGCGCCGCGAAATTCTTTTTGTGGGCAAAGATTCAAGCGAACTACGGGAAAAAGTCCTCACAATGTTTGAGGAAGAGATTACCAAGCTGGTAGAATTTCATACGACTGCGGGCTTGGAGGCGGAGTGGAATATAGAAGAAATTTTTGAAACTTTGCGCGCTATGGCCGGAGTGCCTGATGATGTGCATGGGAAATTGCGGGAGATTGTAGCGGGCGATTCTGAGGAAAAAAGGGTAGAGATCGGAAAATATCTTCTGGGTATTATAAAAACCGGTTATGAGGCGCGAGAAAAAGCTATTGGTCCGGAGGGCTCGCATAATATCGCCAGGGCGGTGATGCTTCGCGCCATTGATATTTTATGGATGGATCACCTGGACCAGATGGAACATCTGCGCGATTCCGTACGCCTGCGTGCTTATGGCCAGCGCGATCCGCTCGTTGAGTATAAGCACGAAGGTACGCGCCTTTTTCGGGAGCTGCAGGCGGCTATCCGCAGCCAGATAGTGAATACCATATTTAAAGTAGGGGGTACGCCGCAGGCGGAGACCCCGAAGAAAATAGAGGAGAGAAGACCGGAAATTACGGGAATCATGAATCCCTCCTTCGCCGAGGCTACGGAGGGCAAGCAGGGAATCGGCTCGCCCGCCAAAGCTTCAGCGGTGGTGGGCAGAAACGATCTTTGTCCATGCGGCAGCGGGAAGAAATATAAAAAGTGTCATGGGGCGTAGGGGATAAAGATTTTGGCAAAGAAAAAGCCGCTGGGTGAGCCATGCGGCA
>JACPMG010000017.1 GCA_016186095.1 Candidatus Sungiibacteriota bacterium
CGCGTAAGGTACACCGGAGAAGAAGCTTCTTTGAAAGAGGGCATCACTCTTCCCAGAAGAAAGATGAAAAGCGGCAGAAGAATAAGACCAGTCAATCCAAGGACAGCAAATTTTTTCAGCCGGGCTTGTTCGAGCCGCAAAGCAAGTAAAGCCGCAAGAACCACTGCACCGGCATAAAGACCCAGTAACGCGCCTCTCGTGCTTGTCAAAAACAACACCAAGCCGTTGAGGGCAAGGCTTCCGGCAAGGAAATATCGCCAATTTTTTCGAGCTTCTTTTGAAAAGAGCCAAAGCGAAAAAAAGATGTTAAAAAGCAGGTACCCAGCCAGAAAACTCGGATTACCAAAGAGGGAAGAAATTCGAAAACTACCCAGGACTCTTAGCGGCGCGCCAATTAGACCAAGGCGCTGACCCAAACCGTAGAGACTTACCAATACCGAAGTGAAAATCGAGACCAAGAGTAATTTTCTTCGGTCTTTTTCGTTTTGTAAAAACGAGGTAAGGATAAAAAAGAATGCCGCAAGATGCAGAGAAAGAAAATAACCAGTGAGCCTATCGCGGCTGGAAAGAAAAGAACGGGAAATATCCGGAGAAAGAAAAGTTACTGCCCCCCAGACAAAGAGCCACACCAAAACCGCAATCGCAACCATACTCGGACGCGGTCGGTATGAAGGCTCGAGGAAAGCTAAAAAAAGATAGAGAATAAATACGAATTCTATCACCCCCTGAAAGAAAACTTCTTGGCGAAGAAGAATGCCAAATAGAGGTTTTTGTGAAAAAAATACCGGCGAAGCAATCGCCAGGACGAGACCAAAGAAAATTATCTTTTTGAGGAAACGAGACACTTGATTTATTTAGACAATGATAATGACGGTTTTGACACGGATTTATACGGATTATAGCGGATTTATACGGATACAAATTAACAAATTATAAGATATCATGAAGATATGTCCAACTTACTCTACGAAAAAGAATCGTATGCAATAAGGGGGGCATGTTTTCGGGTTTATAATACGCTCGGTGGTGGAATCCAAGAAAAAATTATCGAGCGGGCACTCGTAAAAGAACTGGAACATTGCGGAATAGACGTCAGTACGCAAGTAAGAATAGATGTTAAATACAATGGTACAAAAATCGGCACTTATATTCCCGATGCAGTCGCGAATGACAAAATCATCATCGAACTAAAATCGAAGCCATTCCTTACAAAGCAAGATGAAAAACAGTTCTGGGGTTATCTTAAAGGCTCCACGTACAGCTTGGGTTTCCTTGTAAATTTTGGTCCGCAGAAACTTATTATAAAACGCTTTATTCATACTCCGAAATCCGTATAAATCAGTTTGATCAGCATTGATCCGCGAACTCTAAAAGCCCCCGTAAGGGGGCTTTTAGAGTTTATCCGACTTCTCCTCTGCAAGGAAACGAGGAGGCCGGGGGACGTGTCAGGAAGGTTACGGTTTGACGAAGGTCTGACCAGTAAGCGGTAGGCCAGTACCGACGAAGTTAGCGACGGTGATGTCAGCGCTCGCGCTGGAGGCGTCAGACCAGCTAAAGTCTGCCGCTGCGTTCTTGATATCCACCTTGAAGGAGTTACCGGTCGTCGCAAAGTTCGTGAGATTAGCCAACACGTAGAATTCCTTGGTTGTACCCTTGGAAACTACGATGTCAGACCAGCCACCAGTGAAGTTCGTGGTACCAGCCGAGGCAGTTGCTGTTGAGACAGTCGCGAGCAATGTGGCTGTCGCAGCATCATACAACTTGAAGTCGTATGCGGTTGCTGCCGTACCAGCCGAAGTCTGGGTCAAGCGGATGTTGTGAGTGCCCGAAACGAGCTTCACATCTTCTGCCGAGTGGGCAGTAATCCTGAAGCGAAGCACTTCCATCTCGCCTGGGAGAAGAGACGATGAAAGAGGAGAGACCAGCGCAAAGGTTGGCTTGGTCTTTACTACCTTCATCGCATTCCCATCACAGTTCAGCTCATCAGAGCAGGAGTTGAGAAGTGTAACAAACGTTCCAGAAGTCTTACCCTTCCCAGAAACGTTGGTGGTGGCAGTTGCAGTCGTGCCAGTTGCGATGTTGATTCGGAAGAACGCATCCTGGCCGTCTGTGGCGAAGGTTGCATCGGTGTTTGGCGTGATATCTGCTTTTGCAACCAAGGTCTTCGAGGTGTTCTTAGGAATGGTAAAGAGACCATTCGTAGTGTTCTCAAAGAGCGCAGTGTTTGCAGTCGCAGTACCATCGATAAACGACGGAACCGTCGCGCCAACCTGCACGCCGTCAACGTAGAGCTTGATGTTCCGGAAGTTTCCGGGCTTGTCATCAGCGTGAGACTCGCGAACTTCCACCCGGTTGATCTGGGCGTCCTCGGAGTTATTCACTGCGAATTTCCAAGCTGCCAAGGTCTGTTGGGTGTCGCCTGCCACGAGGTATTGGCTCGAAGGCAGTGTAGGCGTGGCTTCAAGACTAAGTGTCACGGTTGCGCCGTCCAAGATGTTCATGGTCTGACCGAGAGTGTCGGTCGTCTTGTTCACAGCGCTGTTCGTGATCACACCAGTGGTGTTCACGGTCGTGATCTTCACCAAGTCATCTGCCGCACCAGCCCAGTCATCATCCGGGTTCGTAATGATATTCGCTTTCAAGTCAATCTGTACTGACTGACCTGCAGTAACACGCAATGACGTACCCAAGTTGAAGGTCTGAGCAGTGCCGGTTGCAGACGATGGCGAGTTAATAGTCTGGCCAAGCTGTGCGCTGCCGTTCCAGAGCGTCATGACATCGAAGGCAGTTCCAAGACCCGGTGTACCGGTCCCGTTATTAATCGAGACCGAGGTTACATCCACGCCTTGATCAGACGGTGCAGTGATAAGCCAGGAGCCGATCAAGATGCTTGAGGCACCTTTCACGCTCGAGATATTGGCCACTGCAGAGTTCTTGGAAACACTCAAACCACCAGCAGTGATCGAGACGCTGTTTGCGTTTGCATCCGAGCTCGGCGCATTGAAGGTCGTGCCGGATGACTGTCGCGAAGCGTTCGCAGAGCCGGTTACCAAGACCACCTGAATGCTGTCGCCATCTGCCACCGTAGTGTCAGTGAGGTCACCCGAGACTTTAAGCTTCTTCGTCACCCCTGCTGGGACGATGAAGGAGCCGCCCGGGTTGAACGCGTGGTTGGTGTTCGAAGCAGCATTGGTAACAGTGGTACCAATCTGCACGCCATCCACGGCGAGCTTCAGGTTGTCGATCTCGAGAGTTTGAGTCCATTTTACTGTCACCTGCGAGAGTTTGATATCCTCACCAACGGCCTTGAAGTCGAAGTAAGCAAGATCGACGTTCGAAGCGCCATCAGCCAAAGGACCTGTTGGAGAATCCGATGACTTCTGGATGGAAAGGCTACCCGCATTGATAGTGATTTCGACATCTGTCGGAGGCTTGATGATGCTGTAGACATCAGCCTGGTTTGGCTTCACAAAGACGTTATAGGTCAGGTCTTTGGCAATGATGTCAGCAGAGTTCTGAATCTGGAAGTAGAAGTTCCTGTTCGAACCCTTCACGACGTCACCGCGAAGACTAAAGGTCTTAGTCACGCCAGTGGTAATTTCCAATTCTGGCGAGAACGTAAAGGCTAACGTCTTATCGCTGTTCATCACAGCCACGGTGTTTCCAACCTGCACGCCATCCCTGTAGAGTTTCAAGTTCTGGATAGCATCATAGTCAGCAGTGCCGACCATGGTGAATTTGAGGTAGGAGACGCCGAGCTTTTGGTCCGTTGACTGAAGAGTGAACTTCCAAACTTCGTAGTTCGTGGAACCTGCATCTACTGTTGCATCGGCGGTTGGAGCGCTCGAGGTAGCCGTAAGCTTACCAAAATCGCTCACAGTCGCAGTTCGGAATTCATTCCCGACAACCGGGAATACTCCCGAAACAGATGCAGCATTTGAGGTGACATCAGTAGCAGCAGCTACACTCCATTTCGCAGTTAAGCCGGAGCTTGTGCCATTGGCTAGATCAACTCGGAAGCTGACGTCCTTCGTGGCATTGGCAGAAACTTCAAAGAGTCCTGCCGAATTCGTGAAGGTAAAGTAGCCGCCGGAAACTGACGGCGCTTCGGCGATTCTCTTGTCGCCATCGTAAAGATAGCTATTCGAGAAATCTGCGTCACGGCTAATCCCTTCTCGCTTAATGCGAAGTTGGGTTACCTTGACAGTACCGCCTGAACCAGCAGTAAAGCGGAGCTTCAAAATCGGAGCTACTGCTTGTGCGCCATCACCAGACGTGGAGTCGGCAACAAGCGTTGAGCCAGCAGGATTATCAGGAGCTACGCTTACGGAAAGTCCGCCTGCCGGAGCTGGTGAAACACCAGGCGACGGAGAGGGACCCGGAGCACCACCTACAAGCTGGCTATATTTTGCACGAGAGATCGCGCCGAAGTAGCCAACTGCAGGGGAGACGCCGTTTCCTGCTTGCCATTTGGCAACAGCAGAAAGGGTCAAGGGACCATAAGAGGTGGTTTCGTTACCAGGTGAGCCAACACCGCTCGATGCAACCTTATACGCTGTAGAGTTAAGGTATTGCTGGAGACACTTCACGTCAGCACCACTTACACCTTGGAAAAGGTTTCGAGTGAAGCTGCATGCGCCTGATGGAGCAGGAGCTGGAGTCGTGCCTCGGAGGGAAGCCTCAACGTTAGCAACCGTTGTGGAATCCGCTCCAAATGACTGCAAAAGCGAAAGAATCGATTGAATCTGGCTATCAGTCAAAGCAGCGAGGGCCGCTCCTGTTGGTACAAGAAGCCAGAGTGTAGTCGTTACAGCGAGAGTCAGAGAAGCAGTCCTACGGAAAATTTTGTTTTTTCCCATTTATTATCGACTTAGTTAATGATCTGGGCGTTGATAAAATCGTCGACCAAAGATAAATTCTCCCAAAGACTTATCTCCAGGAGAGCATCGACCTTAACGTAACATTGGAGAGGCGAATTTTATTTGCCCAAACATTAAGTAATTAATTACTTAATCGGGGTTGCCCCCGATCCCGAGCGACACAAAACATTGCAACCGAAAGAGATGTCGCGCGGGATCGAAGGCAGAGAAACCCTCGAACTGCCCTTAATACCATGGAGACGTAAGCTTATAGCTTTCCTTACAGGAATTTCGAGGGTTATCCACAAGAATTTTGATCTGGGAAAACCGGTTTCGAGTTCAAATAAACCGGTTTCGAGTTCAAATACGATTATACTCCATAAACCAGCCATAATTAGGCTCAAGTGTGGATAACCCAGCGCTACACGTGCCTGTCCGCAACTTTTGTGGCGCCGTAGCTTTCCGGCTTGGTGCGCACTTGAAAACCAGAACCTTTAACCATTCCCACTACTTCCTGAATCATGGTCCGGGTTTCACCCACCATGCCAACATCAAGATGGATTTCTAAATCAAGTTCGGTTTTATTTTCGTTTCGCAAAAGTTCCAGGAGCTCTTCTGCAACCTGTAAAGAAATCACAGCTTCCTGGTAAATTCTATCCCGTAAAACTTTAAACGAAGGCGCATGGAATTTTCTCCACCAATATCTCCCGCCGTTTCGCTCCCTATGCACGACAATTGCCGAAACAAAGCTCACGCCTTGATGATCTTCAGAATCCGTACCAATGATAACTTTATAATGCCGGTCTGGCACAGCCTGCATAAAAAGCAGTATCTCTCCTACCACTTCTTTGAGCGGAAGGAGTCTGCCGAGCGAATCGTGAAAATTCCTGGTATCTTCTCCGTTCATAACTGGAGTTATCTTAAACCATCAGAGGTTTTTTATCAACTCCTGAAGCTCTTTGGTCTTAGCCATCACCAAATCCTGCTCTTTGCCCTCTACGATAAGCCGAAAAAGCGGTTCGGTTTGGGAAAGCCTGGCTAAAAACCACCACTCGCCCATGTCCGCATAAAATCCATCAAGTTCATTTGAGGTTTTGGCTGATTCCTTATAAAGGGCTTTGATTTTTTCCAAGGCTTTTTCCGGTTCCTCAACGGCGAGATTAAGCTCTCCGCTTGAGGGGTATTTCGCGAAAGCGGAGAAGATTTCGGAAAGCCTACTTTCCGAAGCACCGCGAGAAGGCAGCCAGAATTTTAGAAACAAAAGAAAAGTGAAAATTCCCGATTCAGAAAAAAAGAAATCCCGGAAGTAATAGTGGCCCGATCTCTCGCCGCCAAAAAGCGCATTCGCTTCTCTCATTTTTTCTTTCAAAAAAACGCTACCGCGGCGCGAGAAAATTACCTCGCCGCCATTTTCCTTGATTGTTTCTTCCACAACGCGCGAAGTGCCGACAGGAATAACAAATTTCTCACCGGGATTTTTTGAAAGAAAATTCTTTGCGAGCCACGCGGTAAGAAAATCGCCAGGAATTTCCTTTCCTTTCTCGTCAAGAAAAACAACTCTGTCTCCGTCTGAATCAAAAGCTATGCCCAGAGCCGCGTGGTTTTTCTCTATGCTTTGGGAAAGTTTTTCTAAAGCATTTGGCAAAATGGGGTTTGGCCCCCGGCCGGAAAATAGTGGATCCTGATTCCAAAAAAGCTTTACGCTTTTGATCCAGGAAAGGCTGGAAAGCAAAGGCTCTAGAACCAAGCTTACTATGCCATTACCATTATCAAAAACTATTGAGACTGGCTTAGGTTCACTTTCTTCAAATAACTCCAAAAACTGTTTTGCTAAAAAATCCAGATAAAGCGGGAGAAAATTCTCTTCGCTGATCTCCAGGGCTTCTCGCTTCCCCGAAGGTGCCTGGGAAAGCAATGATTGAATTTCTTCCAAACCTCGAACTTCCGAGATTGGTTTTGCCCCTTGGGCGACAAACTTTAAACCGTTATATTCAGGCGCATTATGGGAAGCAGTAACCATCACGCCGCCATCGCTTGGCAAAGAATTTACCAAAAAATAAAACATCGGCGTGGTGACCGCGCCGCCATAGCGAATTTGAGCTCCGGTTTGAAAAAGCCCGGAAATTAAAGCTTTCGAAAGAGTTGGGGAAGAGCTTCGATTATCTTCGCCAATCAAAATTACCGGATTTTCCTTTTCAGAAATTTTTTTAAAATATTCCCCTGCTGCCCAACCAATTTTTTGCGCAGTTTCTTCATTTAGCTCGCTCGGATAAATCCCGCGGACATCGTAAGCATGAAATACGTTCATAACGAAATTATCAAGCACCAAGCACCAAATTACAAACAAATCCTAAGCACCAAATTAAAAACAAGTTTTGGGTTTCGGTCATTAGAATTTGGAATTTGTTTGGTGCTTGTGATTTGAAATTTGGGATTTATTATGAAGCCATGGTCTCTATCGGTATCGTAGGTCTGCCAAACGCAGGAAAATCTTCCCTTTTTAAAGCGCTCACGGGCGAGGCTGTTGAAATTGCGAAGTACCCTTTCACGACCATCAAGCCACATCATGGCATCGTGAAAGTGCCGGATGAAACCCTGGAAGCACTCGGCAAAATTACACCAGGGAATAAAGTAATACCCGCAGGGATTGAATTTGTCGATATCGCAGGGCTTATTAAAGGTGCGCATAAAGGCGAAGGCTTGGGCAATGAATTTCTTTCACACATTCGCAAAGTGGATGCGATCTTAGAAGTTGTTCGAGCTTTTGAAGACAGCACTGTGCCTCATCCGGAAGGCTCAATTGATCCCGAGCGCGACAAGAAAATTATCCGGGAAGAACTCATTCAAGCTGATCTTTCGCAGATCGAAAGAGCTTTTGAAAAATACCAGTCCGAAACGAAATCTGGCCGCACCGAAAACGCCCGGATTTTCGAAGTACTTAAAAAGACGAAGGAGCTCTTAAAAAATAACCATATCATTCGCGAAAGATTAAACACCGAGGAAGCAAATCTCTTAAAAGAATTTAATTTCCTAACTTCAAAGCCTTTGCTTGTAATCCTAAATAATCCCGATCTGCCGCTAAACCTCTTGGCGGAGACCGCTGAACTCGAGGAAAGCGAAGCGAAGGAAATTATAAAAAATTACGGTTTCGATGAAAATCCGCTCCAGAATCTAATTCGAAAAGCTTTCGAATTACTTGATTTGATTACCTTTTACACAGTGAAGCCCCCGGAAACGCGGGCCTGGAATGTAAAAAAAGGAACTCTTTTACCCGAAGCAGGCGGAGCGATCCATAGCGATTTTCAGGAAAAATTCATCCGGGCAGAAGTAATCTTGGCAGAAACTTTACTGGCTATCGGCGACTGGCATAAAGCCAAATCTCAAGGCAAAATCCGCACCGAAGGAAGAGAGTACATCGTACAGGACAAAGATGTGATTGAGTTTAAGATCTAATCATTGACAAATAATAAAATTAGTGATATTGTTTAGCTAGATAAGGAGGTGGTCGAGATGAGCTTCCTTGCGAAGCTCTGGGGATGCTTCTTTGGGTGGAGTGTAGAGACAAGTAGGGATCTCTCCTCTGCCCAGGCAATTATTGCCCAATCCTTTGGGCTTCGGGCACGCGGAGAGCCTGGAT
>JACPMG010000018.1 GCA_016186095.1 Candidatus Sungiibacteriota bacterium
AGACCGGCGCGCGTTTTGAGGATGAGGACCGCCTCACCATGAAAAAAGCCAATCTCTCCATGCGCTCGACCGAGGAGATGTCGGCTCTTTTTCCTAATCATCCGGAAGCGATCGCGGCCACGCAAGATATCGCCTCCCGCATCGGTCTTGCGCTTGAACTAGGCAAAAATAAACTTCCCTCCTTCCAAGTTCCTCAAGGATATGACGCGGACACTTACCTTAAAAAATTATGTGGGGATGGACTCGCGCGCCGCTACCATAAAGAAATACCGCTCAAGGCGCGGGAACGTCTGGAGTATGAACTTAGCATCATCAAACAAACCGGCTTCACCCCTTATTTTCTGATTGTGCAGGATTTCGTGAACTGGGCGAAAATGCAAGGCATAATCGTAGGCCCGGGCCGCGGCTCTGCTGCCGGATCACTTGTATCTTATCTACTTGGAGTTACCAATATAGACCCGCTGCACTACAATTTGCTCTTTGAAAGGTTTTTAAATCCGGAAAGAATTTCCATGCCTGATATTGATTTGGACTTTGCCGATACCAGACGCGATGAAGTAATAGACTATGTCGCCAAAAAATATGGACACGATCATGTGGCACAAATCATTACTTTCGGCACCATGGCCGCGCGCGCGGCCATCAGAGACACGGGCCGGGCGCTCGGTATGCCCTATAGTTTCTGCGATCAAATCGCCAAGCTGATACCTTTTAACCCCACGCAGGGAGAAAAAACCGGCTGGCTCAAAAAGACTCTTGCCAATGTGCAGGAATTCAAAGAAATATACGAGCGGGATCCGGAAGCCAAGCGTCTTATTGACTCGGCCATGAAGCTTGAAGGCGTGGCGCGGCACGCCTCAACGCATGCCTGCGGCGTGGTCATCTCCCCAAGACCACTCCAAGAATATGTACCTTTACAATACGCCATCAAGCATGGAGAAAAGAAAAATAAAGGGGAGGAGGCCGCGCAGGTGGTCGTGGCCCAGTATGAGATGCATGCCATTGAAAGTTTGGGTCTTCTTAAAATGGACTTTCTGGGACTGCGCAACCTTACCATTATTGAAAACGCGCTAAAACTTATCCGAAAACTCCACAATATCACTATAGACATTGATCACATCCCTCTGGATGATAAAAAAACATTTGAACTTTTCCAGCGCGGTAACAGCCTCGGTCTTTTTCAATTTGAGTCAAGCGGCATGCGCCGTTATTTAAAAGAGCTCAAGCCCACGGAACTGGAAGATCTTATCGCCATGGTGGCGCTTTATCGCCCAGGCCCCATGGAACTTATCCCCTCCTATATTAGTAGGAAGCAGGGCCGCGAAAAAATAGAATATCTACACCCGAGACTGGAGCCGATTTTAAAAAATACCTACGGCATTGGCGTATATCAGGAGCAGATGATGCAAATTGCGCGCGACTTGGCGGGATACACCCTGCCCGAAGCAGATACCCTGCGCAAGGCCATCGGGAAAAAAATCAAAACGCTGCTTGCCGAACAGCGTGAAAAACTTATCTCCGGCATGAGAAAAAATGGGATTGATTCGCGCATTGCCGAGGCCATCTGGGAACTTTTCCCTCCTTTTGCGCGCTACGGGTTCAACCGCTCTCACGCCGCCTGCTACGCGCTCATTGCGTACCAGACCGGATTTCTAAAGGCGCACTACCCTACCGAATTTATGACCGCACTCCTGGCTGCGGAAGGCTCTGAGGTGGAAAAAATCGCTTTTTTTGTGGAGGAGGCGCGCACCATGGGAATTGAAGTGCTGGCGCCGGACATTAACGAGAGCCTGGCCAACTTCACCATGATAAGCTCCGGAAAAATACGTTTCGGTCTTGGCTCAGTAAAAAATGTCGGCTCCAATATCGTGAAGGCGATTGTTGAGGCACGAAAATCCGGAGGGGCATTCAGGACCATCGCCGATTTTGCCGAGCGGGTACAGCATAAAGATTTTAATAAAAAATCGCTGGAATCGCTTATTAAATGCGGGGCGCTTGATACGCTGGGCGAGCGCAATCAACTGCTTATGAGTCTTGATATCATCCTTGATTACAATCGCGAGTCGCAAAAAGCAAAATCCGGCGGGCAGCCGTCGCTTTTCAGCACGACTCCGGAAATACACATAACTTCGCTAAGGCTCCGGGAAGCGGAGGCTACAGGGAAACGCGAACGGCTCCAATGGGAAAAAGAACTTCTGGGTCTTTATGTTACCGAGCACCCCATACAGGAGTATTTGGAAAAACTTGCTTCCAACAAAGTGCTCCCGCTAAAAAACTTGTCGCTTGACCTTCGAAATCAAATGGTGTCGGTGGGCGGCATGGTCGGCGGCGTACAGAAAATCATCACCAAATCTGGCGAACCCATGCTTTTTGTAAAATTGGAGGACCTGACCGCGCGCACCGAAGTCCTAGTTTTTCCCAAGGTGCTCGCCCGAAACCCGACACTTTGGCAGGAAGATAAAGTACTTATGATCCGCGGCAGATTATCGGACAAAGACGGCCAGCCCAAAATTTTGTGCGAGGAAGCGGTGGAAGTTGTATAACAAAAAACCGCGGCAAAGCCACGGATGCTTTTACTATTCTTCTATAGGAGTGAAGAGGATTCCCCCATTTTTAAAAGAAACCCGTAGCCCCCGACAAATGGAGGTATCTGGCCCCCAGTTTCTCACAAGCCCCAAGAGCGCCCCGACCACGTCTTCCTCACTTGCATCAATATCAACCTCTCTGCACAAATATCCTTTCAACATTTCAGGGTCAACATCCCGACCATCACAATAAGCGGTAATATACTGTCGAACATGATCCTGAAGCCTATGGGCAGGAAGCTTGATTGTCGCCATTGATCCGCCCTCCGCAAACATGCTAACATAAAGCATACTTATTCATGGAAAAAAATCAAGACGAGAAAAAAGAACTTCCGGCAAACGATCACCGCGCTTTGGGCCAAGCGCTTGATCTTTTCTCATTTCACGACGTCTCGCCCGGGGCGGTGTTTTGGCATCCTAAAGGAATGGTGATTGTAAAAGAACTTGAAAAATATATACGAAAACTGCAGGACGACCAAGGATACATGGAAATTTCAACTCCGATTATGGTTAAGAAAAAGCTTTTCGAAAAATCCGGGTTTCAAAGACGATATGTTTCGTCTCAAAGTGGAAAAAGAAGAATATGCTTTGAAGCCCATGAATTGTCCCGAAGCAACGCTCGTCTATTCACACGCCAAAAGAAGTTATAGGGATTTGCCGCTGCGCTTTGCCGAAATCGGGCGGCTGCACCGCAATGAACTATCCGGAGTGCTCGGTGGACTCCTGCGAGTCCGCCAAATAACTATGGATGATGCCCATATTTTCTGTCGACAAGATCAGATTAAATCCGAACTTGTCACCATTTTAAAAATGATCCAAGAATTTTATAAACGGCTTGGACTTCCAGTGACTTATGGCCTGGCCACTCGCCCGAAAAAAGCGCTTGGAGATCTGGAGACATGGAAAGCGGCAGAAAAAGTACTTGCCGAGGCGTTGAAAGAAGTCGGTCTACCCTATCAAATTCTCAAAGGCGAAGGAGCTTTCTATGCGCCGAAAATTCATTTTGATATCAAGGACTCTTTGGAACGGGTATGGACTATCGCCACTGCCCAACTTGATCTGCAGATGCCGGATAGATTCAAGCTTGAATACACTGCCGAAAACGGAAAAGCAGAGCGTCCGGCCATGATCCACCGCGCTATTTTTGGCTCATTTGAGCGATTTATCGGTATATTACTTGAACACTTCAGCGGTGCGCTCCCTTTCTGGCTTTCACCGGTGCAGGTTGCGGTGCTCTCCGTAACCGATGATGCCCTGCCTTACGCGCGCTCCATTCATCAGAATCTTTTGGAAAAAGAGGTTCGTTCCTGGATTGACGACCGCAACGAGACCATCGGCAAAAAAATCCGCGAGGCGGAAATGCAAAAAATCCCGTATATCTTGGTGATAGGGAAAAAAGAAGCCGAGGCAAAAACCGTAGCGGTGCGCGCGCGAGGGAAGGGCGATCTTGGGGGAATGACACTGGAGAAATTTATGGCCATAATAAAAGAAGATAACGGTTAAATAATCTAAATCTTATGAGCAAAGTTTATACCCTTTTTCTCGTACCTATATTTATTTTCGGACTGACTATTAACGCATCTGCACACAGTTTCGATAAACCGGTCCATGAAATTCTGGGCGTAGCCGATCCTGCTCTTTTGCCGGATAGCCCGTTTTACTTTCTAAAAAATATGGGCAGGGGCTTGCGCCTTTTCTTCACCTTTGATCCGGCAAAGAAGGCAGAGCTTGAACTCAAATTCGCCGATGAAAAACTCGCCGAAATGGCCAAGACCGCTGAAACCAAGACGGAGGACGTATTGAAACAGGCGCTGCAAAACTATCTTGACGCCCAGATACGCCTTAAAGCGCGTTTTGAGTCACTAAAAGGGAAAAATAAAAATGTGGACAAGCTTCTGGAAAAACTGGCCGAGCGGGTAAAAATACATGAGGAGTTATTTGCCGGACTACAAGATGAGATAGGGCCGGAGGCCTCGGAGAAAGCCGTCCGAGAAGTTAAAAATACCGAGAATAAGGGCCTTGAATTAAAAGAAGAAAAAGGCGGAAAACCCAAAGAGAAAAGCTCCGAAAACCCGAGAGAAGAAATTCTCCAAAAGCCGTCTCCCAAAACTTCAGCAGCGGCGGATACTACCGTAACTGTAACCTCGGATGACTTTACTCCCCAAATGGTCAAAATTAAAAAAGGCGATACCGTAACCTGGGTCAACAATAGCGGCAATCCTGTCCGGCCGGCCTCGGCTGTTCATCCTACCCACGAGCTTTACCCGGAATTTGATTCCAAGCGAGCCATCGGAGCGGGCGGATCCTATTCGTTCACTTTTGACAGGGGCGGCGTTTGGAAATACCACAATCACCTAAAACCCTCGATGACCGGAACCGTAGAAGTAGAAGAATAAGTTTTTGAAGGCCGCTCCATTTACAGAGCGGTCTTTAGATTTCCTTGCAAAAAAGGCAAAAACTCATAATAATCGTCGGCCCCACCGCCTCGGGGAAATCGGAGCTGGCCGTGAAGCTTGCCAAAAAACTCAACGGAGAAATCATTTCTGCCGACTCGCGGCAGGTATATCGCGGACTGGATATAGGAAGCGGAAAAGTGAGCGGCACATGGCGTGCCGGTCATCCTGAGCGAAGCGAAGGATCTCATGCATATAGGCGCGGCGAGATTCTTCAGCAAAAGCTTCAGAATGACAAAAATAAAGTTTTTATTTACAAATCAGTTCCGCATTACTGCATTGATTTTGTATCTCCCAAAAAAACTTTTACGGTGGCCGAATTCAAAAAATGCGCCGAGGCAGCGATCAGCGAAATTGCGGGCCGCGGAAAAATTCCGATACTCGCTGGCGGAACCGGATTTTGGGTTGATGCGGTAGCATATGACTTAAACATCCCAGAAGTACCACCTAATCCGAAATTGCGCCGGGAGCTTGAGAAAAAAAATGCTGCCGCACTTTTAAAAGTTCTGCAAAAGCTTGATCCTAGACGCGCCAAAACCATTGAACAGAAAAATCCGCGCCGCCTGATACGCGCGATAGAGATCGCCAAAGCGCTAGGCCGCGTGCCAAAATTAGCCAGGCGCTCCCCTTACCATATCCTTTGGATCGGCCTCTCTCAATCTTATGAGACCAGGTCTCATAAGATTGAAACGCGTGTAGAGAAAATGGTGCGGCAGGGCCTAATTCTGGAAGCAAAAAAACTTCTGCGCCAAGGGGTGGGCCGCAAACGAATTAAAGAATTCGGATTTGAGTATCGGCTAACGCTAGAGTTTGTTGACGGCAAACCTTCCAAAAAAGAGTTAAAAGAAAGGTTGTTGCAAGAAACACTTGCGTACGCCCGCCGTCAGATGACATGGTGGAAGAGAAATGCCGATATTCACTGGATTTCTTCTCCACTCCACTTAAACGGCACAAACATAAGACGAACGCTCGCCTCTTTTTTAGCCTCCAAAAGCCATATGTCGAAATCCTGATTCTTCTCAATGAGCGCCTCTTTTAGAACATCCCTCCGGGCCTGCGGCATAAGCACAAGACCGCGAAAATCATTAAAACTAAGCCCGTAAACTGCCCGCGCCGCACCCTCCGGATCACTGCTTTCGCGCAGCGCCTCTATCACCCGCTCCCGGCTCAACGTGCCCAATCCATCAACAGCCTCCTCCCCTTTTTGCCGGATAATCGCATCTTCGATAAGAAAAGTGAGCGTGCCCAGCTTAACCTCCAATAGCAGCTCCCTATTCTCGGCCAAAGAAAAATCAACTGGTTCCGCGCCGCGCGCGCGCGCCTGCGCAATTTCAAAATTCTTGGCCGCGTCTTCCGCTTTCTGCCAAGTCTTGGCAAAAATGGGTGTGGTGCCCACTATCGCCACCGGATAAAATCCGGCGGACGCGAGAATAAAAAGGCCGAACAGCACAACACTCATTATAATAAGGAGGGTTTTCATTCAGGTTAGAAATCTAAAAACACCCATAATTTTTGCCAAAAACCTGACGAGGTTGTAGCAACTCCGCTGTTTCTTCCCGGCAATACAACCACCACCTCCTCTCCTCGCTGTTTGAGGTTGAGACGCTCTTTGGCCTCCCGCTCCAGGCCGAGCGGCGTTCTAAACTCGGAAATACGAGCGTCAAGATCATCCCCTTTGGCCAAAAGTTCACGTATCTTTGCTTCGCTCTCCGAATTTTCTTTGTATAATCCGATGGCCGAACGCACCATTGAAAACGAGCTGTAGCCGACTACAGCAGTGAAGATTATTAAAAGAATGTTCAGCAACAATGAATTTTTAACGAAGCGCGGCATATTGATATAAAAGCTCTCCCATCGTACTATTATAGCATGTTCAAACAACGGAAAAAACTCAATGTTGTCTGGATCATAGTTACCTTCTTTGCCGCGCTCTCTATGGTGGCGTATCTGCTCCTGCCGCTGATTTACCTTCGGGATACTCCCTCGGTTTTTGCGTTACTCACATTTGTTGCAATGCGTTGTAGCTAGCGGAGTCCTTTGATTTAGAGGGGAAGAAAATGGAACTTGACTATACCCGGCATCCTGGCTTCGCGGGCCACAAAGCAGTACACATTTTCTATGACAAGGATACGGGGTTACTGGCTATCGTAGCTATACATAACGATGACCTGGGAACCGCGCTTGGCGGCACCAGAATGCTACCCTATACCGATTTTGGTGCGGCACTAACCGATGTACTGCGTCTATCCAAGGGGATGACAAACAAAGCCGCCATGGCCGGACTTAATCAAGGCGGTGGAAAATGCGTTCTCATCGGCGATCCGAAAACAATGAAGACTCCTGAACTTCTCCGCGCTCTGGGCCGGAAATTGAACAGTCTTGACGGCAAATTCATCACCGGTGAAGACGTAAATATATCGGTAGCCGATATCGAGCGCGTAGCAGAAGAAACTCCTTTTGTCGCCGGCCGCTCCGAAGCAGTGCCCGGAGGAAGCGGTGATCCTTCTATCATGACCGCGCTAGGAGTTCTCCATGGTATCCGCGCTGCGCTGAAGCACAGATACGGAGATGACTCGTTCAAAGACCGCACAGTCGCTATTATGGGGGTTGGAAAGGTAGGCTTTCGCCTGGCGCGACTTCTGCACCAACGCCAAGCAAGGTTAGTTTTCTCCGATTCCGATCCGCATATGGTTGAACGAGCGCTCACGGAATTTAGCGGCGCGCGGCAGGTATCCGTGGAGGAAATCTATGATCAGGAGTGCGATGTTTTCGCGCCATGTGCCCTGGGCAGTATTCTAAATGGCGAAACCATTCCCCGTCTTAGATGCGCCGTGGTTGCCGGTGCTGCCAATAACCAGTTGGCCACACCCGAAGATGGCCACCTGCTGCATGCGCGCGGAATATCCTATGCTGTTGATTACGTCATCAAC
>JACPMG010000003.1 GCA_016186095.1 Candidatus Sungiibacteriota bacterium
AACTGTTTTGGATGAAGAAATCAAAGAGAAGCGCGCGCGTTTGGAATACATTGATGCGCGGTTTGGGAATAAGGCGTTTTATAAATTGAAATAAATCTTCTTCAGAAAATTGCGCGGCCCTCCTTGGATTGCTCCTTGGAGGGCCGTTAACTACACCCGCAAGGCGGCCACTGAGGTCTTCACCCTCATGCCTTCTCCTTGTCGCCGGGGTTACCCGCGTCGTTCTTACCTCGACCCATGGGTCGGGTGACGCGGGGTACACTCGCTCCGTGAACGCGCCGTCACAGGCGGACCGCTTGGATTTGCTCGGCGCGCCCACGGAGGTTGTTGACGAAAAGAACAGGGCTTTGGGATGCTGGCGTACCATCCCTCGGCCATCAAACAAGGTTAGCAACATTATGCCAACCGCCTGCCAAGGCTTCCTGAAAAATGACAGGGCAGGACAGACGCCAGAGATATGCTCATTATAGCAAATTCCATGGCCATCTGTCAAGCTTTTAGAAGTATTTATCCAAAAATTGGCTCAAATAAGCCAATTTTCTGTATTCGTATATTCGTATGATTCGTTATTCGTAGTATTAGGGAAGTTTATACAAAAATATAGAGTATCCAATCTGTCCAGCAGGCGGATATGGCTTGAGCCATTCGTATGAGTCCTCGGGTTTGCGTATAAACCCCGGAGCGGTTTTGCCAAAAGCGTCTTGCCTGAAAGTTGCCGAGATGGCAAACCAACCCGATGCTGGACCGCGCGAGGACTGCCACGGCTCGTATTTATCGCCCAGGTAATATCTGGGATTTCCTCCGCCAAAATAATCCACGGCCAGTTTTTCTATTTTATTTTTCTCCACATACTGCGCGAGCCGTTTCAAATCCTGCCCCCAGTCGTAATTGGAATCAACTGCAATTCTCCAGCCTGCTCTTGCGCCGCCCGCCAACTCATTATAGTAAGGCATAAAATTAGGGAAAACGGTCACCGTATTAAGGATAAGCCAAAACATTAAAAGTAAAACTAAAAGATACTTGGGTATGGAGGCAATATAAATTTGATATATATTTTTAAACCATCCGCCCCAAGTTTTAGGATCGGCCAATTCATGCGAGCGTAACCAAGGCGTTATATATCGCGAGACGAGGATATAAATAAAAGGAAAAGTCGGCAACACGTGCCGCACTCCGATATTGAGCGGAGAGGCCATGGAAAATATCCAGTAAAACAAAATGAAAACAAGCGAGCCCGTCTCCCAAAAGTGATTTTCCACGAAGCAGCGGATACGTTCATACGTCGTGCCGAAGTGTTCGGCCAGTGTCTTCTTGAATTTTTTTATGGCAAACCAAAAAGCGATGAGTGTGAGGATATGCAGCGCCAGAGGCTCTTTTAGAAGATAAAGAAGCGGGAAATAAGCCCTAGATCCGCTAGAGGAAACTTCGCCGAGGAAAAATGATGTGTTTCCTCCGGCGGAGCGTTGGCTGACCATAAATACGCCCAGTAAATATTGCCCCAGGGGCCGCGTCAGCGGGTTTTTTATGAGCGCGAAATCAAAGCTTGCCGCCGGACGCAAGCCGTAGGAGGATAATAAAAACTCCGCATCTCGCAGCTGACGTTCCTGTGGATAATTCCAGGTAAATACCGCATACACTGCCCAGATAAGTAAAAGTCCGCTAAGGCCGACGACGATCGTTTTTCCGACCAGACGCATTCCCACGCGCAGGCGCTCGTGCAAATGCAGATTGGGGCGGCTTAGAATCCATATTATAAGTAGCAGCGCGTATATGGGGACAAGAAGCACGAGCGAGAATTTGAGAAGCTGGACGATACCGAAAATTATCCCTGCAATCGCAAGATTTTTCCTGGTTGGATTTTCAAGGAATGAGATAAACGAAGCAATACCTATGAAAAATCCCAAGGCCGCCCCAAGGTCGGTGGTAACATAACGCGCGTGGGTAAGGATTGTTGGCGAGAAAGCAAAAAGTAAGAGCGTCAATAGTGCCGCGGAGTTGCCGAATCGTTTTCTTGTCCATGAAAAAAGCAGCCATCCGAAAAATATAGTAAGAAGGATCAGCGGCAAGCGCGACCAGAAGATTATTTTATCCGCGTCATTGCCTGATTCGTATAAAAATTTAGCACCCTGCGCCCATTGGCCATTTATATCATCTTTCCAGTAGGGAGTATCGGTGGGAAAATACGGCCGAGCAAAAATCCATCCGGAAATTGCGGCAAGAGCCTTAAGAAGCGGCGGATGCTCGGGATTTAGCCGATAGTCAAGTTGAGTAACGTATCCGAATCCTGCCGGAATGTGCGCCAACTCATCCATGGTGGCCGAGTCGTTCCAGACCGATCCGAGCATTAGAAGAAACATTATGAACAGGATTGCACCGGCAAAGAAATTGACTTTACTCATAAAATAGTGTATGGTTTATATGGTTGTTTTAGCTTCTACAGTATACCACAAGGAGGAACAAATGGGTTTTGGTCAGCGGACGCCCTCTGAGAAGTTTGTCCTTGCGGCTGTGCGAATGCATGGGTCTGAACACGGGACTGGGAAGATCGAACGTATCAGTCGCGTGGTTTATGACCAGGATGCTCAGGCCCTTGTGATTTGGGTGAGAGATTTTGCCGGTGAGGAAGAGGCGTTAGACTTGAAGTGGTATGACCCCGCAGAATTAGAGAGTAATCTTCGCAATAGCGGCGCGGATTTTGTAAGAAGCGTAGCCCTGATGTTTTTCAGACATGCCGGATATTCCATTCACGAAAATCCTCAGGCCGGAGGCGCTGAAAGGCGCGTAGTTGAGTGGAGCCGACAGTAGAGGAGATAGACAAGACATGCGGTATGCCTTTGGGCAGCCGCTAGTTAATTTTCCAAAATCACGAAATCTCCGGGCACGCGTACCCTTAACTGGGGATTTTTTTGTTTAATTTCATTAATTAGTGCTTTGTCTTCTCCGTTAAGAAAAGCGATGACTGTCGGCTGATTACTGGTAACTAGTAACTGGTTACTAATATTCTGCGGCAATACGTACTCCATATTTTTCTCCTTTTGTCCAGTTTCGCGAAAAGTATCTGTGGCAAACATTACGGTCTGCGCGGGCACGCTGATGCCGCGCACTTCAACTCCGGGGAGATTTACCACCACATATTTTTTGGTCTCATTCGGAAGACCGTCTAGAAATTTGCCAAGATGCCATAAATCGGTTGAGAAAGCAAAATAGGTCTCCTCGCTTCCGGCCCAACGGATAAAATAATTCCGGTAGGTAAGAATAGGGATTAGCGTCAGAAGCAAAATCGCCAGAAGCGCCACCTCTTTTTTTACCCTCTCAAGTTGGCCTATATACGTCGGCCATTTTAACTTCTGCAGATCCAGCCAATTTATAATCTTTTGGTAAATCCACCACGCCCCCAAGCCTGATAAAATCATCACCGGCGGGATTAGGCCGATGGAGCGAAGCGCATGAGGAAGGCCTTCGCGCGTTAGAGTGGCAGGGAGAGACATAAAGAGGAGCCAGGCTAGTAAGCTTGTAGTTTGTAGCTTGTAGCTTGTAGCGCGGAAAAATAGCTGACGGAGCATAAGGATAAAACCCGTGAGGAAGAATATGGCTACAACAGATTGGAGTTGGGGCTGGCAGGCAAAATTATGCCGCCAGTTGCAGTCGCCTCGTATAAAAAACATACCTAATGTTGCCAGATTTGATTTTATAAATTCCTTCAGAGGCGATATGGATGAGAAAATAGATACGTCTCCGGCTCTTCCCAGAAAGTCCTGCGGATTTTGTACAAAATGTAATCCGAGGGGAAGAGCGACCACGAAGGTTATGAGAAAAAAAAGTAGTACCGCGCACGGCGCACAGTATTTATTCGTATAATTGGTATTCATTCGTATATTGGTATCGGTGTTCTTCCACCATTTCCACAAATACCAAATAAGTGGAACTGCTAGGACAAACGGTATGAATCTGAAAGCAATGTACGTGTGAAAGCCAAGACCGATAAAAATCCCGGCCCAAACCATATCCAGAATTTTTCCTTGCCGAAGCCCTTTTAGCAAAAAATATATTCCAAACGTTGCCAAAAACGGGATCATGATTGCCCGAAACCCTATGCGGGAGAAATTGATGTGCCAATAGCTCGTGGCCAAAAAGAAAGAGGAGAGCAGCGCTACGAAATACGAATTGGTACGAAAGTACGAAAGATTGTTTTTCGTAATTTCGTATTCTTTCGTATTTCGTAGCCAATGCGATTGTCCAAACAGTTCTTTGGTTAAAAGGTAAACTCCGAGAATGGTTAAAGTTCCAAAAATGGCGCTGACTATTCGCAATGCCCATGGCTCAATTCCAAAAAGCCGAAGCGAGAGCGCCTGCAAATTTATAAATAGCCCTTCGCGGCCGTTATTTTCCGGATAAAACACCTTGAAGTCGCCCGTGGCAATGGCTTCAAGCGCGTTATTCCCGTTCATGGCCTCATCCGGATAAAGTCCGGGCGGGACTTCGGTGATTTGGTAGAAACGGAAAAATGCGCCTATGGCTAGGATAAAAATAAGGGTGGCGAATTTCTGTCTTTTGCTCACAGTTTAATTATAGTACAATACGTGATATGCCCCAAGATTCGCAAAAAGAGAAGGGAGCGGCGTCAGCCGAGGAAGAGATTCTGGAGCTGGAGCGAAAACTAGAGGAGAAAAAAAGAGAGCTTGCGGAAAGCGGCGCAGCACCCGTTGAAGAAAAAGAGGTATTTCGCGAGGTATTGCGGGAACACGTGGAAGAAGCCCGTCCGCAAGCGCCCGGCGAAGGACCGGCAGTTTTGGCTCCTTCGGTTACTCATGTTTTAGCCGATGACCTCAAGAAGAAGGCCGACGAGGTGAAGAAAAAAGAACTGCGCGAAGAGCAAGTGCGCGAGCTAATTGAATTTGCCCTGACACGGACTATAAACGACGCGGTAAAAGTAGCGGAGCGCGCAACTCCATGGCTTTTGGATGAACTGCATGATCATCTGGTTGATGATTATTATGAAAAGCTAGTGCAGTTGAGGAAATTGAAGCAACTTTAATGTACCTTTTCTATTTATATCTTTTATTGATTTTTGTCATAGTCCTGGCTCTGCTGGCGGTTTTGATATTGCGCGGATACGCCCGCCGCGGCCTGATTTCCCGTTCCCTTAATCTGGAGCTTCTTTTGGTAAGGTTTTCCCCTGTAGCACCGTCTCCGCAGGAGCCGACTATGCAGCAGATCCGGGAGAAGATCGCCCTGATGGAACAATTCTACAGTCACCTGCATTTAATACGCGACAACTGGTGGAGAAAATTGCTTTACGGCAAGCCGACTTTTTCTTTGGAACTCACTATCCCCTCAATCGGCGAGGAAATTTCATTTTATGTTGCCGTTCCGCGACGGCTCCGTATGGCTGTAGAAAAAGTTATTCAGGGTATTTTTCCCGATGCGCAGGTTGAAGTTTCGCGCGACTATAATATTTTCAATCCGGAGGGGCAGGCGGTGGGTGCGGGCATAGTTTTAAAAGAGAATAGATACTATCCCCTGAAAACTTATCAGAAATTAGAGGGTGATCCCATGAAGGAGTTAACCAACGTGTTTACCAAGCTTGCCAAGGAGGGCGAAGGAGCCGCGTTACAGATTATCGCGCGCCCGGCGCGCAAAAAATGGAGCAGAAAGTTAAAAGATCGCGCCAAAATACTTTTTGGCGGCAAAAAGGCAAAAGAGAGCGTATTATTGGGAGCCGTGCGCGGAGCAGGGGATTTCACCGGCATGACGCCCGGGGGCCCTGCGCAGGAGAGACCGGAGGAGCTAAAAAAAATAACGCCCCTGCAGGAGGAAATCGTGCGGGCGCTGGAGAATAAGGCATCCAAACCTCTTTTTGACGCCAATATACGCATCCTGGCATCAGCAGTAGATGATGCGCGGGCACGCTCAATCCTGCAGGGATTGACACTCGCTTTTGCTCAGTTTGCCGACCAGAATTTAAACAGTTTTAAAATAATACCCATGGAGGGTAGGTCTTTAAAAAGTTTTATCTTCAATTTTTCTTTCCGCGGATTTGACGATTACAGAAAAATTATTTTGGGATCGGAGGAGCTGACGTCTATTTTCCATTTCCCCAATATCCTTACCGAAACCCCGAAGCTGAAAATTGTGAAAGCGCGCGAAGCGCCCCCGCCGGTAAATGTTCCGCAAGACGGCCTGCTTCTGGGGTATAACGTATTTCGCGGAGAAAAAACCGACATTAAGCTGTCGGAAGAGGATCGGCGTAGGCATTTATATATCATCGGGCAGACCGGAACCGGAAAGTCGGTTTTCTTGGAGAGTATGATTATTCAAGATATACAGGCCGGCAAAGGGGTGTGCGTTATTGACCCGCACGGAGATATGGTGGAGCGTATTTTGGGGTTTGTGCCGCGGCATCGAGCGCAGGACGTGGTTTATTTCAACCCCGGAGATGTGGCGCGCCCCATGGGCTTGAACATGCTCGAATACGATCCTAATTTTCCCGAGCAGAAAACTTTTATTGTAAACGAACTTCTCTCCATTTTTGACAAACTTTACAATATGTCCATTGCCGGAGGCCCGATGTTTGAGCAGTATTTCCGCAACTCCACGCTTCTGGTTATGGATGATCCAACGTCGGGCAACACTTTAATCGAAATTGAGCGGGTGCTTACCGATAAGCCTTTTCGTGACCTTAAACTTTCGCGCTCCAACAACATCGTGGTGAAAAATTTCTGGACGCAGATTGCGGAAAAAGCCGGAGGAGAAGCATCGCTGAAGGATATGGTGCCTTATATTGCCTCCAAGTTTGATAATTTTATTGCGAACGAAATCATGCGTCCCATAATCGCGCAGGAGAAATCCGCTTTTAATTTCCGCGAGGTAATGGATAATCAAAAAATACTTCTGGTCAATCTTTCCAAGGGGCGTCTGGGCGATCTGAATTCTTCCCTTATCGGCCTCGTGATCGTGGGCAAGCTCCTGATGGCGGCACTCTCCCGTACCGATCAGCCCGAGGAGCGCAGAAAAGATTTTTATCTTTATATTGATGAGTTCCAAAACGTTACCACTGATTCTATCGCGACCATCCTCTCGGAGGCGCGAAAATACCGGCTTGATCTTATCATCACCCATCAATTTATCGGACAGTTGAAAGAAGAAATCAAAAAAGCGGTTTTTGGAAACGTAGGCTCCATGGTTTCTTTCCGGATCGGATCGGATGACGGCGAATTTATGGCCAAGCAATATAAACCCGTTTTCTCCGAGCAGGATTTGCTGAATATAGATAACTTCAACTGCTACGTGAAGCTTTTAATAAAAGGCCAGACCTCGCCGTCTTTCAGTATGAAGACCTATCCTTCGGGCAAGGGCGAGAAAGAAGTCGCCGAGATGATAAAAGAGATTTCCCGTACCAAATACGGCAGGCCGCGAGAAGAAGTGGAGCGGGAGATCATGGAAAAACATCAGAAGCCAAGCTTTTAGCATATTTCATGACCAGCAGACAAGATTATGCCATCGCCGCTCTAGTCGGGTTTCTCACCGGAGTTTTTGCCGTACCCACTTTGGTAAATTTAGGTGTCTCAAGCTGGCCGCTTTTGATGGCATTGCCTTTGGTTGTTACATTGCTTTTTCTAGCTGGTCTTTGGATTGCCGGATTTATTTCGCGTTGGCTTGCGTTTCTGCCGCAATTGGCCAAATTCGCGGAAGTGGGGATTTTGAATAGCGCGATTGATTTTGGCATTCTTAATCTTTTCAGCGCCGCTACGGGGATTATCTCCGGGATCGTCGTAGGAGGGGTCAATATCCCCGGATTCAGTGTGGCGGTCCTAAACAGTTATTTCTGGAATAAATTTTGGGTTTTCAAGGGGCGTGAGGGCGCGATGCGTGATTTTCCCAAATTTATGGCCGTGAGCATAGGTGGCCTTCTTCTTAATAGCGGAGTTATTGTGCTCGCGACCACGTATATTTCTGCCCCGGCTTTTTTAGGCGGTACCGCTTGGCTAAACTTGGCCAAGATTTTGGCAACGCTTCTGGTATTTGTCTGGAATTTTCTCGGGTATAAATTTTTGGTGTTTCGTAAGAGTGTTTAGCGGGTGTCCTCGGTGTTCTCTTTTCGCGACACGTCTCGGCGGCTCCAGCGGCCGCCTCGCTAAGGGTCGTCGCGATTTTCCTCGCTATCGCTCGGAGCCAAGCAAATCGGAGACGGGGCGTCCTGCTGTGGGCGCTTCGCGCTCCTCGCAGGAACGCCTCGCGTCTGGACTCTTCCCATTATCGCGAGAAAGAGAACCCCTCGGTCCGCTAAAATTCATATGGGTTTGTTGCGCGTGAGCGAACTATGGGCTTCATTTTTGGCGATGGTAGTGCTACTCTAGTCGTAGAGGCCCGTCTTAATTTTAAGGAATACATATGAGCGAAACAGGACAGCCGGAGAAGTACGGACCTGGTGAAGTCAACAGAGAGTTGAGACTGCGTAATGTTTTTGAAAATACGCTTCCTGAACTTCTGGCGTTGATAACCATAGGACTAAGAGGTTTGCAGGATGCGATACCGCCGGACGACAGGGGAATGAGCCTTGATACGACGCTCGATCAGTTAATAAAGTTTCTGGAGCGTCTGGATAGGCATACACTTGAGAATAAGATTTGTCGCGAATTGGCCGAAGGAGATGACACCCTCGCCGTATCTTTTTTGACGCTCATCGCGGTGCGGGGCCACCTCGATATTGAGGATAAGAAGCGCAAGATTGTGGAGGCCGCCAAGGAGGGTATAAAACTTTCCGCAGAAGGCCAGATGGTCCTTGATGCTATTAGCGGCGCGCATGATGATACCGAAAGCGCGCTAATGGGGCTTCTTGATGGGTCAAAAACTTTTGGCAGGCGATTCGGAGCGGATGATCTATGGGAATTTATTCGCGAGGACGAACGACGGGTTAGCGATTTGCAAAGGCACGGGATGAGAGCAAAGAGGGTAGGGTTAGAAAAAGCTTTTTTGGAGCGGATATTGAGTAGAGATTTTCAAAAAGGGGATCGCGATAAAATGCGCAGCGTTCTGGATCAACAAATGCAAGACGGGTTATCCTTAGCGGAGCTTGATATTATAAGCGTGCTGCAAGAGAAACCGGAGATGCGAAGGCAAATAAGTGAAGACGTCCAAGGGCTTCTGAAGCTTTATCAGATCCGGAAGTTTGTTGATCAAGTGATCCCAGAACAGCGGGTATAGATTAAAAATTATCAGAGGGCCTTTAGTTCATCAGGGCCCTTTTTATTTTCCGAAAAATATGTTAATCTCATCTTGCTATGAGCGAACTTGTTCTCTATCGCAAATACCGTCCCAAAAGCTTTGAAGAAGTTGTCGGGCAGGAGCATGTGATAGCGGCGATTACCAACGCCATCAGAACGGGCCGTGCGGCTCATGCTTATTTATTCTCCGGCCCTCGCGGTATAGGTAAGACGACTGTGGCGCGACTTATCGCCAAAGCCATGAATTGTGCCAATTTGTCCAAACTTTCTGAAGGAAAGTTTGCTGACAAATTGAGCACCCGCCGAAGCCTTGGCGAAGGCGGGTTTCCTATACCCTGTGATGCCTGCGATCTTTGCAAAAGTTTTAATGAGGGTAGGGCGTTTGATTTAATTGAAATCGATGCCGCGTCCAACAGGGGTATTGACGAGATACGAGAGCTTCGCGAGGGCGTGCGTTTTGTCCCGTCGCAGGGAAAATACAAGACCTACATAATTGACGAGGTGCATCAGCTGACCAAAGAGGCCTTTAACGCGCTTCTGAAAACCCTGGAGGAGCCGCCCTCGCACGCGGTCTTTGTCTTGGCCACCACCGAGCTTGAGAAAGTTCCGGCAACAATTGTTTCGCGCACCCAGCACTTTGATTTTCGAAGGCCGAATGTTTCGCAAATCGTAAATCGTCTGACGCATATCGCAAAAAAGGAAAAAGTAGAGCTTGAACCGGACGCGGCGCACTTAATTGCGCTTGCCGCGGAGGGTTCTTTGCGTGATGCTGAAAGTATTTTGGGGCAGGTTATGGCCGTGGAGGATAAAGAGATTACGCGTCGCGAAGTGGAAAGCATCCTCGGGCTTCCCCGCAGGGAGTCGGCCAAAAAAATGTTTGAACTGGTGGCCAAAAAAGACGCTTCCGGGGCCCTTACTCTGGTGCAGGAGCTTCACGATGCCGGCCACGACCTAACTTATTTTTCCAAACTTCTCATGCAGTATTTCCGCAGTGCGCTTTTTTTGAAAACGGATCCTGAACTTAAAAAATTCGTGATGGGTGAGATGCTGACGGATGAGATTGATTGTATCACGGCTCATCTTTCGCTCTTTCAGGCGGGTGATCTTTCGCGGGCGGTAAATATCATTTTTGACAATCTGCAATCTTTCAAAAAAACTCCTATTCCTCAACTTCCGCTTGAACTTACGGTGGTGGAGCTGATTGCGGGATCGGAGAAAAACGCCTATGGAGAAAAGATCAAAGTTATCTAAGGAGTTTTTGGAGAAGAGTCTGGTCTATTTTCTGGCCGGCCTCGGTTTGGTGGCCGCGCTTGCTTGGAATGATGCCGTGCAGAGTTTGTTTAATGAGGTTTTCGGAGGAGCGCGTGGTTCGCTCATCGCCAAATTCGGATATGCTTTTCTAATAACCGTGGTAGTAACGTTTGTTTCTTGGCGTCTGGGCCGTGAAATAGGCCAGAAATAATATTGACTAATATCATCGCACTAACTACAATAAGGATATGTTCAGCAAATTTGTAGAGCAAAAATTTAGATCCGCTCGGTATAAGATTTTGAAAGACGGAAGTTACTTTGGCGAAATCCCGGGATTTAAGGGGGTTTGGGCCAATGCCAAAAGTTTAGAGGATTGTCGCCAGGAGCTGCGCGAGGTTTTGGAGGAATGGTTGCTCTTGAAAGTAAAACATAGCGAATCGGTGCCAGGATTTAGATTTAGATTTGATCGGCGCGAGCTCGTGAAGAAATAACTATGCCGCAGGAGATCTCTTGGAGGAAGTTGGTTCAGAAATTCCGCAACTTAGGATTTGATGGCCCCTATTCCGGCGGCCGTCATTTGTTTATGGTTAAGGGCGATTAAAGGTACATATTCCAAATCCGCACGATGGAGATATCTCGCGGCAGCTTCTTTCAGAAATCCTTCGTCAAGCAGACATTTCTTCGAAAGAATGGAGGATGCATAAATAATTTATTGCGGGGTAGTGAAGTAGTATCACGCTTGCCGGCGTCTGTCCTACACAAAACTCCGGGCTCGTCTAATGGTAGGACGGTGGCCTTTGAAGCCATTAATCTACGTTCGAATCGTAGGCCCGGAGTTTTGTGCGGGATAGCAACTAATTTAGGTCCGTTTTGTCCTTCCGAAGCCAAAGGCGAAGGAGGGAGTCCTGGCCCGGCAGAAATCTTGAGATAAGGTCATAGCCATAGGAACGTATAGTAAACACATATGATAGAAGCAATACAACTATTCGGAACTTTAATTCTAACCGTAGTGGGTTTTGTAATCCCGATCTTAACGATTTTAGTGTCAATTTTCCCCGAAGGAGTTAAATCCTTAGCGTCGAAATATGAGAATGAAAGAAAGCAAAGCGATGAAAATATTGCCAATGAGGCCATAAAGAAAAAAACCGTGACCGGACTGGATTATGGGGCTCTTGAAAAAACACTCCAAACACTCAAAGGTAAGAAGCGTGAAGCAGAACTAAAGCTTAGATATTTAGAGCCTGTGCAGTTTCTTTTGAGGACAGCCGTTCCATTTATAGTGGCTTTTATAGGAGTCCTAGTTACCTTAGTCGTAAAGGATTTACTAGCAACAACTATCGCATTAGGCGCTAGCATAGTTTCTTTTGCGGCCGGTGTTACGGCCTTGTTCACAAGTATTTCTGTGTTATTTGAGGTTGCGGAAATTGTTAACCAGAAAAAGACCAGTAACGAAGAAAAAATTATTGGTTTTCTCTCAATTTTAGCCAAAAAGCCAGGAGAAGATCCTTATTTAAAAGAAGGTGAAGTTAAGGTTGAGTTCAACAGCCGATCTTTAAAAAAAGACGAGAAATTTGATTTTTCTGTGGACAAGAAATATCAGATCCCAATCTATATTCATAATAGTAGTGATAGAATGGCTAAAACCGTAGAAGTCGGTTTTGTACTTCCGAAAGATGTAGTTATCGAAAAAACATCAAATCTGGAGATAACAACTACAGAAGAAGAACAAATAGTCAGATTTAAGGAGGGGGAAATCCAGGCCCACAATAATAACGCTCAAGGAAATTTAGAGATAACTTTCCTCAAAGCAAAGAGTATAGATGTAGACGTTTTTATTAAGGGAGAGAACGTGAGATACCAAAGATTCCCATTTAAGTTAAATATTGTAAAATAAGTTATCTAAGTTAAACCCCATAATATGTTTAATAGATTTCTCACCAAGTACTCAGCAACGTTGGGAAAGTATTTCCGCTTTTTTTGTATTCTCGTTCTTCCGGTATTAGTACTCTATGTTACATGGATAATATTTTTTATGCCACATAGGTTGCCCTTAGATGGATTCATGATCGGCCTTTGGATTTTCTTGGTGGTCGGTGTAGTATTTCAAATGAGTCTTCTACATTGGTCGCGTCAACGAAGATATAAACCAGAGTACGAATTTTGGGCAGCAGCATTTTATCTATCTGTTTTAGGGGTTTTAGGTTATTTCTTTCTGCAGATTTTATCGGACTGGATAGGTTTTAACGTTCTTAATTATCTCACTATATAGTAGAGAAAGATCCACAAAGAAGTCCTTAGATACTTGATTTCCGGTTAATCGATACCGGAGTGGCCAGCAGCCTTGCGACCCCTACCGAGGCAGGTCAGGCGCCACAAAACGTATGGCGTCTAGGCCGCATGTTTTGTATTTAGGCTTGATTTTTTAATATCGATATACTACAAATGGAGTAGTTCCACTAACCTGAATGTGGAGGTTTTTATGGGTTTGCTAGCTTTCGTTCTTATTGTTTTTATGATCTTCTGGCTATACGGATATGAAAGACGGAAGAAAAAGCGAGATAAGATTCACCCGATTTTTAATCAGAATTTCCGCGCCAAGGTTTTAGATCGTGAACGTAACGACGGTTTCTATCTCGTCCTTGAACTTTTAGAAAAGGACGGGCAGCGGATTCGTTGGAAGGTTGATACCAAAGATTATGCTGCTTATCGAATTGGTGAAGAAATGACGATTAAACTGTATTCTAGAGATGGGCGGAACTGGTATTCCAGCGCTGACTGGGAAGCCCACGAAGGTATCTTTGGCGAAATGTTTGATATATACACTTTGGGTAAATGCGTCCCCCAAAAATTCCAAATAGTCTAATGGTGCAAAGCGCACCATTTTTTAATAGATTTCTCAATGCGGTCCCTACCGGGACCCCTCAATAGGAGAAGGGGAACGACCCCCACAGAAGCCCTTAGGTACTTGATTTCTAGTTAATCGATACCGGAGAGATCAGTTGCATTGTTTAACAAGTTTTGTTATCATAATCTTCATGGACACGCTTACTATTCCTAAAAAATTAGCTCAAAAGGACGATTTGGTAGTGATTCCCCGTAAAGAATACGAGGGACTTTTGGAATTGAGACGGATGAAAGAATTTATACCGACCCGTGCTCAAAAAAGGGCGATGTTGCGGGCAGAAAGAAATTTCAGCCGCAAAAAAACACTCTCTTATAATGAACTCGTCAAAAAGTTGGGATTTACAGGTTGATCCCGATGTTTTCAAGATCTTGCAGAAGATGCCTCGGCATGATGCCGAGGTTATTTTGGAAGTAATCCGGCTCTTGCCTATCAATCCGCACTTCGGTGATATTCAAAAGATGAAGGGCGAAGATAATACTTGGCGTCGCCGCCTTGGTTCGTATCGGATTTTTTTCAGAATCAAAATTGCTGAAAAAGTTGTTCTTGTTTTTCATCTGGAGCGCAGGACCTCCAAAACGTATTAAATTGGCCATACCGAGACCCCCGTTTTTATTAAACCTGCCTGCCGGCAGGTCTCAATAGAGGAAGAGAAATAACTCTTTAATATTATGGAGCAAGAAATTATACAAAAACTCGCGGAGATTGAGAAAAAGCTTGAGGAAAATACGAAGATAGTTCGGCAAATGCGACAGTATTTTTTCTGGACGCTTATTATTTCCCTGGCGGTGATAGTCCTCCCCCTGATCGGACTTATTTTTATCCTTCCCCAATTTATCAGCACCTACGGCAATCTGGGGATTTAGTTTTATGGAGAAACTTTTTATCAAACTTTGATGATACTGAAGATAAGAAAAGCCAAAAAGCTGGATATAGATCAACTCGCAAGAATTTATAGGCGGGCTTATGGTCGTTCTCGAGACGGCGAGGACTGGAGCATTAAAAGAGCCAAGGCCTTACTGGATTTTTACTTTGGGCAGAAAACTTTCCTAGGACTTACGGCCTTGGTTGAAGGTAAGATAGTCGGCGCTTTTTTCTCTTTTATAAAACCGTGGCATGATGGCGACCACTTGGGAGAGGGCGAATTATTTGTTGACCCGGACTACCAGAATAGAAAGATCGGCACAAAACTTTTCTTGGATATGAACAAGATTGCGGCGAAGAGGAGGTGTACGATTCACGAGCTGATTGTTTATGGGAGAGTCGCGCGGTGGTACAAAAAACTGGGGATCAAGGAAAGCGGTCTTAAACATCTGGAGGGCAGGATAAAAGATATAATAAAGAAAATGAGTTAATCTCCATGGCCAAAAGTGATTTTGAAGTAATTTCTGATCGGGTCCGATTACATGTTGACTTTATTTGAATTTTATGATAAGCTTTCTAGGAGTAAGAAATGGGGTCGGATTTCTACATAATAATGATGTAAGCTTTAAATTATGACAGGAACTATCAAGACACTTACGGAAAAGGGGTTTGGATTTATTGCTCGCGAAGGCGAAACCAAGGATCTATTCTTCCATTCCAAGGAGTTGCAGGGTGTGACGTATAGTGAGCTGAAGGTTGGAGACACGGTCACTTTTGACGTCATCGAGACCGAAAAAGGCCCGGCCGCGACCAATGTATCACGTGCGTAAAAGCTGATCTATGATCGAAAAGCCTTCTCGCTCGCGAGCGAGAAGGCTTTTCTTACTGTTTCTAACGGGATGGATCCCACACATAACTTTCACTGCGCTAAGTGCCAGTAGTAATGCTGTGGGAAAGTTAATTTTACGTTCACAAAAGACTTGTACGAGATAAAAGCTATTTTTTCTCTTTTGTGAAAGTTATGTGTGGGATGGAAATTAGAAATATAGCTATAATCGCCCATGTTGACCACGGGAAAACCACTCTGACCGATGCCATGCTGCGTCAGACCGGCGTTACCAAAGAAGGTGTTTCCATGGATTCCAATACGCTTGAACTTGAGCGCGGCATTACGATTTATTCCAAAAACGCGGCTATTTTTTATCCTTCGACAAGCACTTCAGCCATGAGCTCAGTGTCGAATGGCTCAGGACGTCCCGTAACAAAAATAAATATCGTGGACACTCCGGGACACGCGGATTTTGGATCTGAGGTGGAGCGAGTGCTCCGCTCCATAGATTCCGTACTTTTGGTGGTTGACGCGCAGGAGGGGCCGATGCCGCAAACCCGCTTTGTCTTAAAAAAATCGCTTGAGCTTGGCCTGAAGCCGATCGTGATTATCAATAAAATTGATAAAGCCGCAGCCGATCCGGCGCAATGCGCAGAGCAGGTGCTGGAGCTTTTTTTGGAGCTGGGGGCTGACGATAGCCAAGCGAATTTTCCGATCGTATATGCGAACGGCAGGGCGGGCATTGCCAAGAAAAAACTTGCTGATGAGTCAAAGGATTTGACGCCGCTGCTGGATACGATTTTGGAGCATGTGCCATCGGCATCCTTGCCGGAATTATCGTCGCGGCCTCTTCGTTTTCAGCCCTTTAATCTCGCCTATGATAATTTTCTGGGACGCATGGCCGTGGGAAGGGTTTATGAAGGCGTGGTGCGGCCGGGCATGCAGGTTTTTGTGAAGAAAGACGGCGATGCATCCGCACAGGCAGGCGAAATTTCTTCCGGGAAAATAACTAAAGTTTTTACTTTCAGGGGCTTGGAAAGAATAGAGGCCGAGGAGGCAGGAGCGGGAGATATAGCGCTTATTGCGGGACTTGAGGGTATTGATATTGGCGTGACCGTTACTACCGATAAGGAGGCGTTGCCCCTGCCCGCAATTGCGGTTGATGAGCCGACCATTGCGCTTACGTTTCTGGTAAATAATTCTCCGCTTGGAGGACGAGAGGGAAAATTTGTCACCTCGCGCCAGATCAGGGAATACCTTGAGCGGGAATTGCAGGTGAACGTGGGACTTCGCGTTGACTTTACTTCAGCGGATAGTTTCCGGGTATACGGAAGAGGGGAGCTTCATATAGCTATCTTGCTGGAAAATATGCGGCGGGCCGGATACGAGGTCCAGGTTTCGCAGCCGCAAGTGATTATTCGCACGGAAAACGGGGTGCGGCTGGAGCCTTTTGAGGAAGTGATTGTGGATACTCCCGCAGAATTTCAGGGTGTCATAATTGAGCGCTTGGGGCCACGCGGATTTGTTATGAAAAATATCTTTCAGAAGGGCGATCTTGTGCGACTTTCGTTTGAAGGGCCCACGCGAGGGCTTCTGGGATATCGCAACCAATTTGTAATTGATACGAAAGGGGAGGGCATTTTTTCTTCGCGCGTCCTCGGCTTCAGGCCTATGGTCGGAGAAATTTATAAACGCGCGGTGGGCTCCATGATTTCTATGGCGGCCGGAAAGGCCCTAGGATTTGCTCTTTGGGGCTTGCAGGAGCGCGGCACCCTTTATATAAGTCCCGGAACCGAAGTATATATAGGCATGGTCATAGGCAATACTTCCAAGGGCGAGGAGATGTCGGTGAATCCGACCAAAGGAAAACAGCTTACCAATGTCCGCGCCGCCGCATCGGATGAGGCGATTGATTTGGTGCCGCCGTTTAAACTCACCATTGAGCGCGGCCTTGAAGTTGTGGCCGAAGACGAATATCTTGAAGTTACTCCCCAAAGCGTTCGTCTGCGGAAGCAAAACTTGACCGAAGCGGAGCGCACGAAAGCGAAAAGACAAAAAACATATGACTAATGAACACAACGATAATTTTAATGGTCTGGGCATAGCGCCCGGACTGCTGGAGATACTTGAAAAACTTCGCTACACCATACCAACCCCCATACAGCGCCAAGCCATTCCCCTGGCGATTGAAGGAAAGGACGTAGTGGGCATTGCCGAGACCGGCACCGGAAAAACTCTTGCTTTCGGCATCCCTATGATTCAGTTGCTCGCGCGAAAAAAAGGCCAGGGCTTGGCGCTTCTCCCTACGCGTGAGTTAGCACTGCAGGTAGAACAGGAGCTGCATAAAGTCGGCCGGCCCTTGGGTTTGAAAACCGCTGTCTTAATCGGCGGGATGTCTATGAGACCGCAAATTGCGGCTATCGCGAGGATTCCTCACGTGATTATTGCCACTCCCGGGCGTCTGATTGACCACCTTCAGCAAAAGACTTTGCGCTTGGATAAGGTGAGCATTTTGGTGCTTGATGAGGCCGACCGGATGTTGGACATGGGTTTTCAGCCGCAGATCAGAAAGATACTTCAGGCCGTTCCCAAAGACAGGCAAACCATGCTTTTTTCCGCGACCATTCCTCCGGAGATTATGAAAATCGCCGGTGAGCATATGAAGCTACCCGTGCATGTGGAAGTGGCGCCCTCCGGAACGGCTCCGGAAACCGTAACGCACGAAATTTTCATTGTGGAGAAGGCCTCCAAACCCCGGCTGCTTATGGCGTTGCTAAAAGAGCATCGCGGATCAACCCTGGTTTTCACGAGGACTAAATTTGGCGCGAAGCGCGTTACCAAAGCTCTGCGCGCTTTGGGGGAGAGCGCTGCAGAAATTCATTCCAACCGCTCGCTTGCCCAGCGACGAGAGGCCTTGGAAGGATTTCGTTCCGGACGCTTCCGGGTTTTAGTGGCCACTGATATTGCCTCGCGCGGAATTGACGTGAAGGGGATTGAAACGGTCATAAATTATGATCTGCCATCGCAGGCAGAGGATTACGTGCATCGCATTGGCCGGACCGGACGCGCGGGAATGACCGGACACGCTATTTCTTTTGCCGAGCCCTCACAGCGCAATGAAGTCAGGGCCATTGAGCGCCTGATGCGCAAAGCCGTTCCCGTATCTTTGCCTCCGGCAGGGTTTTCGCAAGAGGCGGGCGAGCGCGCCGAGTTTAACGCGCCTCGCCCGGTGCGCTATCCGGGCATGAACCGCCGCCGCCGACGGTGGTGAAAAACTTCTATCTTCGCTATTGATCGTAGGTTCGCGCTTCCAATAACATTCTAACATTCTCAAGAATGTGAGAATGTTAAAAACTTCGGCCGGTAGAGAATGAGTGACTTATTACTATGGTGGAATATAAAAAGAGTTCGGCAGTGTTAGTATTTAATGATAAGGGGGAGTTGGCTTTGCAGTTGCGCGCTGCCAATGACGATTCATTTCCATCTCATTGGGATTTTTCCGCAGGAGGCGGAATTGATGTTGGAGAAGATCCTAAAGATTCTGCAAAAAGGGAACTGCGGGAAGAACTTGGAGTTGACGCAACAGTAGAATTTATAGCTGAAGAGCATTATAAGTATCCGGCCTGGAAACCATCTGTTTCAAGAGAAGTAGATCTTTTTATATACAAAGCGCATCACAACGGGCCGTTTAATCTGGATCCGGCAGAAATCGCTAAAGTTCAATTTCTCAAACTCACAATAATTAAAGAAATGATTGAATCGGACGCTAAATTTCATCCGGAATTTGTCTTGTCATGGAATAAGGGGATTATTTCTCGTGCCGCAAATAATTAGCCCTACAGATGTTGATGAATTGAAAAACCGCCTAAGATCAGGCAGTTTTTCAATTATCTCCGCATATTTTTAACCCTCTCCTTCGCCATCGGGTATGAAGGCCTCAATACGGAAAGTCGGAGTTTTGCCCAAGAATGAAGTTCCGCTTGCGTCAACGTACGTTGCGGTAACTATTCCTGACCCTTCGCCGTATTCTGCAATGGCCTCGTCAAGTTTGGCAATAAATACTCCGGTCGGAGTAATACTTCCAACTTGTCCGATCAGAGTCCACTTAACATTTTCTTTGATAATCTGCGTGGATCCATCGGACATAACGAGTTTGGCCGTAAAGGTTACTTTGTCCCCCTCTTTTAATCCTTCAAGAGTTCGATTTTGAGTAACGATAAGATTTTTTGCGAAGATTTTCTGGGTTTTTGTTTCAGGCGATGAAGTCGGTTTGGGAGTTGGCGTAGTTAGCGTTGGAGTTTTTGGCTGCGGCCGAGTCTGACTCGGCTGCGGCTCGGATTTTTTCGGGACGACTGTGTCGTATACGACCGGGAAGGTAAATTTAGAAGAGTCGGGTAGTTTTGCGGATTTGACAGGATCAACTAAGTAGTCCTCGCCGCAGGAATTTTTCAAACTCAACTCCAGTAGTTGTACCGGATCCGTTCCAAGCGGCTGTATCTTCCAGGTAATCGTCTCATCGGCTTTGACCGCTTGCTTGGCGCCATTGAGGATTTTGGCATTTTTCACGTCAAGAGTAATCGTCCCCGGCTGGCCCAGGGATTTGGTCTGAATTTCAAAATAGCCGTTGGGAGCGACGGTAAAGGGTTTTAAGGAAGGAGTGCCAAATTTTCCTCCAGCCATCGGTATTAGTGGTATTTTTAGCCCGTTGCTGGATGGTTGCATCCCGCATCCGTACTTTGATCCAATAATTAGGGGAGGATGGACTCCAAGTAAACGCCCCGTCTCCGGTTAAATAATTGGTTCGGCCAACTTCTTTGGGATACCAGTCGATAATATCTTCGTTGAGATCGGCAGGGAAAGGGACGTAGATTCTTACGAAATTTACGTCGTCAAGGTTCGAGTTTAAGGATATGGTAACTATGTTATCGGGACCGGCAGTGGAAATTTCCGGAGTAACGTTGAGCACCCCGTAGGGCGAGATTAAGTCTATGCCCGCGGGTTTGGTCGGAACCGGGGGAGTGCAGTTGGCTTGGATCGGACCGGAAGGTTTTTCCGGTAAAGTCCCCGTACGCGTGAAAAAGGACTTAAATTTGGAAAAAAATGAGCCGAATGTCGCGGCCAATGATTTCTCCCCAAACCATCCAGCCTGGGCATGGTCAGGCGCTATTACCAAAAGTGAGACCAGCACCACTGGCACAAAAAGAGATAACAAAAAGGATTTTTTCATCATATAATTTTGATTAAAGGTTAGACTATAGTTAATATATAATAGAGTAGGGGAGTTTTCCACTTTCATCTGTGGATAAAGACTTTGCTTCGCCATTCCTGTATGATACGGTGAAGCCGCTTCTAACGGGGTTGCCTACCCGAAGGCGGTCTGATATACTTAAACTATGAGATTGACGTTGGCTTTAATCATCTTGTCGGTTTTGCTGGGTATGGGCATATTCGGATTTGCCGGAATATCGTGCGAGGCGGGGGCTGGCGCGCATTGTTGCCTGGCGGAAATTATCAATCTGAGTATTTGTCCCAGTGAGAACCCGCTGGCGGTCATAGATTTTCATTTTGGCGCTTTGCAGAGTTTTTCCACGGCTACGATAGACGCAGGAGTGATTGCGGCCTTTTTAGTTCTTGCCGTTTTTACGCTGGTTTTCTCTGCGGCTTTATTTTCCATGACTCCAGATTTACATATTATCACCCGCGGTTTTTGGGAAACTTTGCCGAGAATCTCGGCGTCAGCACGGGTAGAGAGTCTTTCTTGGCTAGCGCTTCACGAGAATAGTCCGGCTATTTTTTAGACGCCGAGGCAAAATCGTTCGTCGGCTGATTTTGTTCTCAAGCGTCTTATCTAAACCCAAGGCGGGTTTTTATTTTGTTATAATAAAACATATGGACAAGAATATTATTATAGGAATTCTCGCGATCATAGTCATTATCGGAGGGCTAGTGTGGTTCGGGCGCCCCTCTTCAAATAATCAGGCCGCCGGTTTGGCATTGAATTCCAACGGGGTTCTTAGGGCGGAAGAAACGGATTTTGACTTTGGTTCAATTTCCATGGCGGCCGGTAATGTAAGACACGCTTTCAGAATAAAAAATGTAGGTTCGGAGGCGGTGACTATAGGCAAGATGTATACCTCCTGTATGTGCACCACGGCATATCTTGCCGCAGGCGATAAAAAGTTCGGACCTTACGGCATGCCCGGACACGGGTTTATTCCAAAAATTAATGAAACCGTAAATCCTGGCGAGGAAGCGGAAGTGGAGATCGTATTTGATCCGGCGGCACACGGCCCGGCAGGAGTGGGGGAGATACAAAGGGTAGTGACCATAGAAAATAATGGGCGTGAACGATTGGAGCTCCAATTCTCCGCTATGGTGACGCCTTAATTTAATGAACAAGAAACTTATAATTTTAGTTTCTCTGGGCGTCCTGCTTTTTGCGGCGGTATTCTTCTTCCAATACGGGAACATCGGCACGACCGCTCTTTGGAATCTATCAAATGGCGGAAAGTGGCTTCTGCCGCTTGTGGTGGTGTCTTCCCTTATAGACAGCATCAACCCCTGCGCCTTTTCAGTTCTGCTTCTTACCATCGCTTTCCTTCTTTCCATCGGCAAGATGCGCTCGAGCATCCTAAGAATCGGCGGGTCCTATATCCTCGGTATATTCGTCATCTACATTCTTATCGGTCTTGGCATACTGCAGACCTTGCATCTTTTTGACACGCCGCATTTTATGGCCAAAGTCGGCGCATCGCTTCTTATAGCGCTCGGGGCGATAAATCTGATAAATGAATTTTTTCCAGCGTTTCCGATTAAATTAAGAATCCCGCAAGCGGCTCATCGCAAAATGGCCGAACTTATGGAAAAAAGCTCTATGCCCACGGCTTTTCTTCTGGGCGCGCTCGTAGGGCTTTGTGAGTTTCCCTGTACCGGCGGGCCGTACCTGATGGTTTTGGGGCTTCTGCATGATCAGGCGACATATCTTAAGGGTCTTGGATATCTGCTTCTTTACAACGCCGTATTCATCCTGCCGCTGGTCGTAATGCTTCTTATCGCGAGCGAAGAAACACTTCTTGGGAAAGTGCAGGAATGGCGGAAAAAAGAAACAGGAAACATGCGGCTTTGGGGCGGAATTGCCATGGTCATTCTGGGAGTCATCATATTTCTTCTATAGATTATGACTATCTTTATAGTTGTAACATCCATAATTGTTATCACGATATCGGCATGGGTAGTGAATAAATTTCTGCCTTGGGCGGTATGCCCTATTTGCGCGGGCGTGGCAGGCACCTGGCTTTGGATTTTATTCGGGATTTATACGGGCTGGCTGGAGGCCGAGGGCTGGAAGCTGGCAGCCGCGATAGCTATGGGTGGATCGGTCGTTGGGATGGCATATCAGGCGGAAAAATTTCTGCGCCCTTTTCGCTCACGGCTTCTTTGGAAGACAATCTTTATTTCCACGGGGTTTGCGGCGGTCTATAGTTTGATTTTATTTTGGCGGGCGGGATTTATTATAGCGGTCGTGCTTCTGACGATCTTCACTCTTAAATTTTTGGCATGGCCGCGAGCCCGCGCAGTAAAAAGTAAAAAAGTCGAGGAACTCGTAGGCAAAATGGAGGATTGCTGTTGAAGTTGGAAATAATCTTAAAGATTATGAAAAAGAGCACCCTCATAATTATTGTTATCATCGGAGCGGCACTTGTATCTGTCGGCTATGTCGTCTTTTCCGCAAGCAAGGGCGAGTCGGCCAGTATGCTTGACGGGTTCGCGCAATGTATCCGTGAAAAAGGAATAATCATGTACGGCGCGGATTGGTGCCCGCATTGCCAGAACGAGAAGCGATCATTCGGCAACTCGTTCCGTCTGGTGCCTTATGTGGAGTGTCCGCAGGATCCGAAGCGGTGTCTGGCCGCCGGCATTTCCGGTTATCCGACCTGGATTTTTCCTGACGGGAAAAAACTTGAGGGCGAGCAGGGGACTGAAAAACTTTCACAGGAAAGCGGCTGTCCCCTCGGAATCAAGGATTAAAAATTTAATCAAAAACTAAATATGGAAGAGAAAAATATAAAAGATCATATACTTCCGGCAAGCATCCTGATTGCTGCCGTCGTTATTGCCGGTGCCTGGGTATATACCGCGAGATTAAAGGAAGCTCCGACGCTCCGGCTGCAGAGTGCGTCGGAGATCGGAGTCCCGACTTCGGAGGACGTCGGGAAAAAAGTTCTACCCTCTCAAGGAGTAGTCTTGCCTATCCGTTGGGGAGATCTTGGCGTCAAAATGGTCAGCGTAGGCCTGATCGATAAAGAGAGATTTGGAACTCTTTATGCGGAGCGCGGAGGTTTGAGCGCGGAAGAAAGAAAATTTCTTGAGCAGGCCGATAATGGTCAGATAAAGATTACTCCGCATAATTCCGGGATCTGGTTAAATATTTTTTGGGCCTTGGGATTGGGTACGAAAAATGATATTCTAGATGCAGGACCTATGGTGAGGTATGGCGGCGCGGGCTCGCCCGCCGAAGCCTTGGCGAAGGCGGGAAATTTTGCTTCAACCGGCGGATGGACTTTATCCAAAGGGGACGCCATGGAGCATTATAGTCGTCATCCTTTGATAGCATTGACGCCGGAGGAGCAGGAGCTGGTTGAACGCGTGAGTAAAAATATTTATCGTCCCTGCTGTAACAATCCGACCTATTTTCCCGACTGCAATCACGGCATGGCCATGCTCGGCCTACTCGAACTTATGGCCTCGCAGGGTGTAAATGAAGAAGAAATGTATAAAGCCGCTTTGCAGGTTAACGCTTACTGGTTCCCGGATACCTATTTGACCATCGCCCAGTATTTGTCGTCCCAGGGAGTCAGCTGGGAAGAAGTAAATCCCAAAGAAATTTTGGGAGCAAACTATTCCAGCGGCTCCGGGTATCGCAAGATTCTTGATCAAGTCACCGTACCCGAAAGAAGAGGCGGCGGAAGCTGCGGAGTTTAGGATTATTAAAGGTCGAAGATTATAGATCCTTAAAAAATTATTGTGAATCAAAATTTAGGAAAATTGTACAGGATTTTACGATTCGCGCTCGCGTTTTGGTGGCTCGGCCCGTGGGCGCCTCAATTTGGTGCCGCATGGGCAAACTGGCTTATTGTCTTTGTCGGTTGGGTTGCGCTTGCCGAAAGTTTACTCGGCTGGTGCGGACTTCACCGCCTGTTTAAAATAGACAATAGAAACCAGTAGTTTTAGGGAAGAATTTAAACAAAGGTCGAAAATTATTAATCTTAAATTAGATAAAACTATGGAGCTTAATAAAAACAAATTTTCGCTGGCGGCAGCGGCAACCATGGGCGTTGTTTATGTAGTTTGCGCCGTTTTTGTCTGGCTTTGGCCGGATTTCGCGCTTAAACTCTTCGGCTGGCTGGTGCATTTGGTTAATGTGGACAAATTTGCCGGTGATGTTGCCATTACGGCGACCGGGTTTGTTGTTGGGTTGGTCCAGATATTGGTTTACGCTTACGTCGGCGCCTATGTCTTTGCCTGGCTGCACAATCGGTTTATGAAAACCGTTTAATAAGGGGTTTAGGTTTTTAAATATATTTATGCATTACGCTTGGCTCATCTGGAGTCTTATGCTTTTGGTTGTTTGGGCCGCGGTCTATCTTTCTTTAGAAAGTAAAGAAAGTAGAAAGGAGATGCTGGTGGTAAGCCTGTGGACTTCTCTGTTCGGGCTTACAGAGCCCTTATTCGTGCCGGAATACTGGAGTCCGCCGTCGCTTTTTGATTTGGCGCTAAAGACCGGCTTTGATTTGGAGAGCCTGCTTTTCATTTTTGGCGTTGGCGGTCTTGCGGTAGTCATCTATGAGAGAATCTTTCGGGTTAAGCATGTAAAAATCAGCGCGGAAGAAAAACACCGGCCGCGTCACAAATATCACCTGCTGGCCATTCTTTCAGCGCCGATGATCGGTATCCTGTTACTGGTATTTACGGACTTTAACCCTATTTATTCTGTATTCATCGCGCTAATCGGCGGCGGATTGTTTACTTGGTATTGCCGTCCCGATCTTAAAAAGAAGATGTTAGCAAGCGCATTTATATTTTTGGTACTATATTTTGTTTACTTTCTGACTCTCGTGTTTATGTATCCCGGATATGTCCAACAAGTCTGGAATCTCTCGGCAATATCAGGAGTTCTTATTTTAGGAATTCCCCTGGAAGAACTTATGTTTGCTTTCGGGATAGGATTTTTGTGGTCGAGCGCGTATGAGCATATTGGCTGGCGAAAACTCAATTATTAAAACCTATCGTATGAACCATAAACACAACGCCCAATTTTATACCTGCCCGATGCATCCTGAAATAAGACAGGATAAGCCGGGCATGTGTCATGAATGCGGGATGAGTTTGGTGCCTACAGATGCAATCGACGCGCATCATGAACATAAGGCATCCACTGACGCACATGATAAGCATGCTGGCCACAGCACGAAAATGTTTTTGAAAAAATTTTGGGTGAGTTCAATCCTCACCATCCCGGTAGTGCTTTACGCGGATGTTCTTCAAAAAATCTATGGATGGTCGCCGCCGGACTTTCCCGGATCGGCGTATTTGCCGCTCGTGTTTGGCTCGGTGGTGTTTTTTTACGGCGGCTGGGTATTTCTGGCAGGAGCATACCGGGAGCTCAAGGCCAGGCTTCCCGGCATGATGACGCTTATCGGTATTGCGATTTTGGCAGCTTACCTCTGGAGCGTGTACGCGGTATTTGCGGGCGCGGAGGCTTTATTTTGGGAGCTTACGACTTTGATTACCATTATGCTTCTTGGCCATTGGCTTGAGATGCGGGCGGTTTCAGCCAGCCAAGGAGCGCTCAAAGAACTTTCCAAACTTCTTCCGGATACCGCTGAGGTAATCCGTAACGGCAGAATAGAAACGGTCGCTCTTTCTGAGCTTAGGGAAAAAGACGTGGTGTTTGTGCGACCGGGAGCTAAAATTCCTGCCGATGGAGTTGTTATGGAAGGTAAAGCGGAAGTGAATGAAGCTATGGTCACGGGCGAATCCGCGCCGGTCGCCAAAATGACCAATAGCGCGGTTATCGCAGGCACCATAAATGGTGACGGGGCGCTTAGGATTCGCGTCAGCAGCATCGGCGAAAAAACATTTCTTGCCGGCGTAATGCGCTTGGTGGCCGAGGCGCAGGCCTCCAAGTCGCGGCTTCAAATTCTTTCAGACCGGGCGGCTTTTTACTTGACTATCGTTGCCGTGGCCGGAGGACTCATCACTTTAATAGCTTGGCTCCTGGTCGGTGCTGAAATCGGTTTTGCCGTGGCGCGGCTTGTGGCGGTCCTCGTCATCGCCTGTCCGCACGCCCTGGGTCTTGCGGTTCCGCTCGTGGCTTCTATTTCAACCACACTTGCGGCTCGTCACGGATTTCTCGTCAAGCAGAGGTTGGCGCTGGAAGCGGCGCGAAGCACCAATATCGTTCTTTTTGATAAAACCGGAACTCTGACCCGCGGTGAATACGGCGTGACAAATATATGGCCGGTAAAAGTAGATGAGGAAGAGCTATTTCGGGTGGCCGCGTCAGTTGACATGCATTCCGAACATTTCATTTCCAAGGCCATTGTGAAAAAAGCGGAAGAGGGCGGCGTTAAAATGGCAGAAGTCAAGGATTTCGCGCGTCTTCCCGGCAAAGGGGTAAGGGGGAGTATAAACGGCGTGGTTATATTTGTCGGCGGGCAGGCGATTTTGGACGATCTTCAAGTTATGCTGCCCGGGCCGCTTAGAAGCGAGACGGAGGAAGAAAGTAAAAAAGGAAAAACTATTATTTATGTAATTGCGGAGAAAGAACTATTGGGTATTTTCGCTCTCGCCGATCTTATAAGAGAGGAGTCGCGCGAAGCAATTCAGGGTTTGAAGGCAATGGGCGTAAAAATTGCGATGGTCACTGGTGATTCGGAAGGCGTGGCCTCGTGGGTTGCCGGGGAACTGGGCATTGATGAATATTTCGCGAGAGTCCTGCCGCACCAGAAATCGGAAATCGTAAAACGATTACAAGAAGGAAAAGCTCCGACGCTCACGGAAGAGAGGTCGGAGTCCCGACCGACTGAAAGTCGCGTCGGGAGAAATAAAGTCGCCATGGTGGGTGATGGCATTAATGACGCTCCGGCGCTCACCCAAGCAGACCTTGGTATCGCTATAGGCGCGGGCACAAATGTCGCGATTGAATCAGCAGGCATTATTCTTGTCCGCAATGATCCGCGCGATATTGTGAAAATCATCAAATTATCGCGTCTCACCTATACCAAAATGATTCAAAATCTTTTCTGGGCTACGGGATATAATGTTGTTGCTCTGCCGCTTGCCGCAGGCGTATTGGTATCAGAAGGAATTCTGCTTCAGCCGGCCCTGGCCGCACTCTTTATGTCTCTTTCCACTATCATTGTCGCAATAAACGCGGTGCTTCTCCGAAATAAAGCATTATAGTGCGGCATGGCCGGATCGCATCTTTAACGGTAAAATAAAAGTTGAGACATGAATTTAATTTATGGGTCGGTCTAGTCAGCCGGTCCCGCCGTAATAGACGAAATAAACGTTATGAATAACATAAAACTTATTGAGTGGGTATTGCGAGTCGCAGTCGCCGGAGAGTTTATCGGCCATGGAGTTTTTGCTCTGCAGGCCAAAAAGGATTGGGTCGGATGGTTTGCCAAATTTGGGGTTGCGAGTCCCGATACGGCAACTCAAATTTTGTTTGTTATCGGACTTGCGGATATAGCGCTGGCGATTCTGGTGCTTGTTAAGCCGATCCGCGTAGCGCTGCTTTGGATGGTGCTTTGGGGTTTTTGGACCGCGCTCTTGCGCCCGATAGTAGGCATGCCAGTCTGGGATTTTGTGGAGCGTTGGGCCAATTGGGGAGCGCCCTTGGCACTGCTTCTTCTGATCGGCTGGCCCCGGACCTTAAAAGAATGGTGGAGATAATATGTTTGAACTCAAAAACAAAGTTGCTTTGGTGACTGGCGGGCGGCGTGGCATGGGTAGAACTCATGCGCTTGCCTTAGCGGCTCAAGGCGCCAAGATTATAGTGACCGACATTGATGCTCATGAGTGTCTTCCGGTTATTGAGGAGATAAAATCTAAAGGCGGCGAAGCGGTGTGTTTCAAAATGGACGTGTCCAGTCAGATTGAAGTGAACCTGGTGTTCGATGAGGCGGTAAAACAGTTCGGCCGTCTGGATATTCTGGTAAATAACGCCGGCATCTATTTTTCTAAGCCCGCACTGGAGATTACCGAAGGGGATTGGGATAAAATGATTGATATTGATTTAAAAGGCGTATTTTTGTGCGCGCAAAGAGCCGCCAAAGAGATGGCAAAAAATAAATGGGGGCGGATTATCAATATCGCCTCTGTAGCTTCGGGTGGAGCCGGCGTGGGCATTGCCGGCGGAGCGCACTACACCGCGGCCAAAGGCGGCATCATTGGGTTGACAGAAACATTGGCAGTTGAATGGGCGTCTTTGGGGATTAACGTTAATGCCATAGCTCCCGGAGCGATTGATACGCCGATGGTCCAAGCGGCGCAGATGCCGAAAGCAGCAATGGATGCAATGCTTCAGCGGATTCCGTTGAAAAGAATCGGTAGACCGGAGGAGGTATCGGCCATGGTTATCTTTTTGGCTTCGGAAGAAGCGAGCTATGTGACCGGCGCCACATTTTATGTGGATGGCGGCTGGCTTGCCCAGTAATACAATTTCGGCAACTTATGTTTTGTACCGGCCGCAGTCGGGGCGGCCTGGCGACACAGGTTTAAATAACAGCGCATGAACTTTGAGTCAAGATACATTTCGGCCGCGTATTTTCGGAATTTTGTATTTGGCGTGGAGGACAGCTTGGTATCTACGGTGGGATTGCTTTCAGGTATTGCGATAGCCGGGATGGATCCCAGGGCAATATTCATTACCGGAACTGTTCTCGTGTTTGTGGAAGCGTTCTCCATGGCCGCCGGCAGTTTTCTTTCCGAGCGCTCGGCCGTAGAGTATATGCGTCAGGGCGAGGCCTCTTTTAAGCATCCGTTTCTCGGCGGGATCGTGATGTTTTTTTCCTACTTTGTATCAGGTTTCATCCCGCTTTTCCCTTATTTGGTTTTTCCTGTAGCTATGGCTTTTTGGGTATCGGTTGTCTTGTCGTTGGCAGCGCTTTTTGGGTTGGGAGTTATTGGGGCAAGGATTTCTGATATTAGCGTAGTCCGTAGCGGCTTGAGGATGTTAATAATCGGTGGCGTTGCTATCGCCTTGGGTATTACCGTCGGAAGTTTGATCAAAGTGATATGACCCCGGACATAAAAAAAGTTTTGATTGTTGGCGCGGGTTTTGGCGGTCTGTCCGCCGCTTTGGTTTTGGAAAAACAAAAACCGGAGAATCTCAAGATAATACTGGTCTCGGATAAGCCTCACTTTGAATACACCCCCGCGCTTTACAGGGTGGTTACCGGCCGCTCGCCTCTGGAGGTTTGCATTCCTGTCAGAGAGATAGTGCGCGGCAGAAATATTGAATTTTCCATTGATAAAATTGTAGGCGTTGACGTCGGCCAAAAAATAGCCAAAGGGTCTTCCGGAAGCCGTTACCAGTTTGATTACCTTATTTTGGCTTTGGGCTCGGAGGCATCTTATTTCGGTATACCGGGACTTGAGCAATTTTCTTTAGGGTTTAAATCTATTCCCGAGGCGCTGAAATTAAAGCGGCACCTGCACCGGCTTTTTGAGGATTGCGTGAACCCCGTGGGGAAGCCTGATGAAAAAATCTGTTTATTGCATTTGGTAGTGGTGGGAGCGGGTGCCAGCGGGGTTGAGCTTGCGGGGGAGCTTGCCGTCTATACCAAAAAACTTGCCAGTCAACATAAAGTCGATCCGGCTCTCATAACTATTGACTTGGTTGAGGCCGCGCCGAGGATTTTGCCTATGTTTGCTGAAGTCGTATCGGCCAGGGTGGCGGATCGTCTAAGGCATTTGGGTATAAATATATATGTAAATCGTCCCATGGTAAAAGAAGACATCGAAGGCATTCAGGTGCAGGGGATGAGTGTGAAAACCAAGACGGTAATCTGGACCGCGGGCGTTAAGCCCAACTCATTTTATCAAGAAGCAAAGATTTTTGAATATGACCAGAAAGGCCGCGTGATTGTTGACGAATATTTGCAGGCCAAGGGTTTGAAAAACATTTTTGTGATGGGGGACGGCGCTTCAACTAAATATTCGGGCCTGGCGCAAACCGCGATCTCTGACGGTAAATTAGTCGCGCAAAATATAATTCGTATGCTGGGAAGTAGGCCGCTTATTCGGCAGCAGGAGCGGAAACCTTATTATGTTGTCCCGGCAGGCCCTGGCTGGGCCGTGGCGATTCTTGGCCGGGTTACGATTTACGGAGCGGTAGGTTGGTTTGTCCGGCGAGCCGCCGATTTTCGTTATTTCCTTTCCATTCTTTCCTTGGGCAAGGCCCTAACCGTTTTTCGCAACGGCAGGACTCTATGTGAGGCGTGTTCTATCTGCCTTCCCCAGTACAACGGCGATGGATTCGGCAAGAAAATATAATTGACGGATAACAAAACTCCGGTTCTAAGCCGGAGTTTTGTTATCAGCGAATAAGAGTTCCGATGCGTATGATGATCGCGGCCAAGGCATTGGTTACGACATTTTTGTACGTCCCGCTTAAGTTATAATCGTCGGAGAGGTAAGTGAGGATGGTGGCTACCGCGAAAAATATAAGCCAAGTTGCGGTAAACAATTCTCCCCAATGTTTGGGCGGTTCTTTGCCGCGGCGGCGCTCCAGTTCTTTGACTACCACGTATACTCCCAGCGCCCCGAGGTAGGGTTCCGATAAAGTGTCTATGATATAAGGAAAGGATTTTGGAACTTGTTTCGACAGGAAGAAGGTAATGATGGAAAGACCGAGATAAAGATAGGTAAAGGTACTTAAGAGATAGTAGAGAAGTGTTAAGAAATTCTTGTAGAGATACTCTTTTACGGCACGACGCAAAACCGCGAAGATATTTTCCTCCTTTTGAGCCGTGCTTTGATTTTCTTCTCCGGGTATATTTCTCCCGAAAAAGAGTAAGTGTGTCCACCAGGCCATACGTCGATCCCCTGCAAACGGATCGAAGCATGACTTGGGAAGCCAGACTTCCCTTGGTTTTTGCACGGCTTACCGAGAACTTTTCCACATCTTGTTGACAAAATCCTCTCTTTTTGGCGAAAGAGAGGATGGAAAAGTGCTTGACGGGTTTTCAAACGGCCCTTTTTTCTAGGTACGGGATTGCGGAAAACTATTTATCTATGCGGTATTTTATCCCTCTTATACCATTATAACATTTGTCATATCTTTTTGGTATCTATGAAGTATGATATCATGGAGTTATGAGTTTTCTCCAAAAAATTAAACCGGAATGGCCGCTGCGTTTGGGTTTAGGGCTTATGTATATTTATTCCGGTTTCAGCTTATTTTCCGAGCCGATCTATTGGGTCGGGTTTGTTCCCGGATGGTTTGACGGTCTTATCGCCAACATCATGCCCGTAGAATTATTTTTGCGTGTGCAGGGCGTTGGCGAATTTTTTGTCGGCTTGCTGTTTCTTGCCTGGTTCGGAGGAATCTGGGGTACGCGCATAGCTTCAATTCTGTCTTCACTATCGCTTGCCGCGATTATAGTTTTTGTCGGCGTGGATTTGGTTACTTTTCGCGATGTCGGACTTCTGGGAGCGGCCGTGGCCCTTTTGGTCATTTCTTGGAGCAGAAATTCGCTAGTCGGGAAAGAAGTAGTATAGAAAAATATTTGCAGCCCCCGGAAGGGGGGCTGCTTTGGTTCCATATTTTGTTATATTTTATTTCCCTCCGCCATCGCTCGGCCCGGCCGTTCCGGGAACAGCGCTGATATCCTCTACCGGCGGCGCTGGCGGCGGAGCAGGAGGCGGGGCCGGCTCTGAAAGCGCGCCAACAACAGCAGAAACGGCAAATGCCACAACAGCGATTACTGCTCCAACTACCGTAGCCATTCCTATTGCGGTAGCCGCAATGCCAAGAGCGGTCCCCACGACACTTATACCCATTTGTGCTTTTCCGGTGTTGGTAGATGTGTCCGGAGCAGGTGTTCCCACAACACCGCCCAGACCGACTGCGTGCGCCCCGGCATTGGCAACCGAATTTTGAGCTGCAGTGGAGACGCCGTTCACAGCCGCCGCTCCAACGCCCGTTGACCGGCCGTCAGCACTTCCTCCGTTTTGCGCCCCAGCCTGGCCTCCGTCTTGTTCAGATCCGGAAGGCGATGTCGCGCCAGGAGATGTTTCGCTAAAACCCGGCTGGCTCTGTGCCGAAACGATATTAACATGATTTCCGGCAAGCGGGAGAACGCTTAAGAGAATCGCCAGAATAATAGCAATCCATTGTTTAGGAAAGTAAAAATTGTTGAACCAAAAGTTATTCCTCCGCATAGGGGTCTTTTTTCTTATAGCCAGGTTCAAAAACTTTGAGGGAAGGACGCTTGTATTCTTGCTTGGGTTTTTCCGGGCCTTGGCCGCTGGCATAAAACCAAATCTTCCGGAGTGCTACTCCGACCAGCGGTGGTCCGAGGATAGAGACGGCGATAATAATGGCTTGGCTCATGGGAAGTAAGTTAATTTATTCCGGTTTTATTTCTTTGAAGCCCGGAGGTCTTCTGACCTCTACTGTTTTCTGGGCGGAAACGGAATTGTGATTTTCATCGGTGCAGGTAAGCGTAAAAGTCACGGTTTTCAGAAAAATAATATTGACGCTTCCCGAAGTCGGTATGTTGCCGATGCCGTTATCCACTTCGCAGGATTGGGCGTTTTGCGCGCTCCAGGAGATAGTTATCGTGTCGCCCGGATTAAGCGGATTGGTGATGTTGAACGAAGATATGTGGAGATTGCCGATGCTTCCGCCGCTGCTCTCGGATGTGCCGAATATGCGAATTTCTCTGGCCGCCGGAGCCGAAGACACGGAATCTCGGCTTGTCTTATCTCCGCGTTTACATACTATACTATACACCTCATTGCCTGTTTGCGGTATGACGGTTTCTTCCCCCGAAGTTATTTTGTTTCCGTTCCAGCTGCCTTCAGCAGTACAGGAGAGCGCGTATTCCGAGGCCCAGGAAAGTTTTATCGGCGTTCCAGTTCTAAATACCAGTCCGCCGTCTTTGCCGTCGGCTTTTATATCCACTTTCGGGAGAGGAAGGGATGGGGTGGTGAATTCTGTTTTCACCAAATTGCCCGGACTGCCGCAACCGGAGCAGACGGGCCGGTATTCCCGCCTTCGGCGTCCTCCGGCGATCTGGATACAGGTTGCATAATTGATTTCTCCGATGAATTCTTTTTCATAGGGCAGGCTATACGTAGCTTCATACTCTCCCCGGGTACAGGCGATTCCTGCCGTGCCGGAGATGACCGGATATTTTTGTCCGGTTGTTTTATCTTTTATCTCAACACTTTCCGCCACTCCCTGCGGAGCGTCTCCTTTCCAGCGGATCGTGGTTTTGACCAGTGATGAGGGGTTTTGGAGGAATTCTTCCGGCGTAGGAACTCCGGCATAAGTGATTTTTACGAATTTTACGTCGCGGGAAGTACGGATTTCCTGGCTTTCGGTTTTTTCTTTAGTGCAGGTGCCAAAAATATAGTCATAATTTCCATCGCAAGTAAGACTGAAGAGCGCTGTTCCTGCTTGATTTGCTAAGAGTGGGATCCCCACGATAGCTAAGCTGACGATTGCTACTGCCGTCCAGGATACCATTAACGCTCCCCCTAACGCTCCGGCGGCTGCAGTAATGCATCCCACCCCATAGGTTACCGCGCAGAAAGCAGCCGTTGCGATGATGCTGAAAACCGTGCCAAAAACGGCCCCGCCTCCCGCCTGAACGGGAATCGGGAAAAAGGCGAAACTAGAAACAAACGCGATTAAAATAAAGACGGAAGTTATTTTAAGAAAGGCAGGCGACATGTTGAAAAAATTCAGGCCTCGACTATCGTTTACGACGCGCTCTGTTATTTCTTCTTTTCCTAATGCCCTCAAGTCTTTCCAAGCGAGCAGGCGGTATAGGTGATATACGGCTAAGTCGTAAAAACTTGCCACCATGACCCAGGGTATTGAGTAAAGAAATATACGCAGCATTGATTCACCGCGTAGGGAAAGATCGGTTAAAAGGTTTAGTTTTATAGTGAAAACAAGCCGCATGAGAATATAATAGGCGGCTCCGGCAACGGCGAAGGAAATAAGCAGATAACCCGCGATCAGAAACCAGTGCGGATGGATACGCCGTACGCTCTCCCGCAGGGATTTCAGAATGCTCTTTCCTTCAAGGAGAAGAATAAATGGGCCGTTGGCAAACGCCACCAAAAGATATATTCCGGGTAGGCCAAAGATTAAGGCAAGCGGAATTAAAAAAAGATTGTCAGCGATAAGGCCCGGGAAGTAAGAACTGGCCAGCATCAGCAGGGGAGCGGTGAAAACGAGGAAACCGGCAAAAGTCAGGACGCTCGCGACGATGATATACCCCAGATAGACGGGGAGTTTTTTTAACCCGGCGACAAATGACTGGCGAAGTGATGTTCCCCCGAAAGAAAGATAAAGCGACGCAAAACCCCAAAGATGCAATAAAATTATGGCGCCAAGCGGCAGGAAAAGCGCGGGGGAGGATAAGAATTCCTGCTGGAGGGCACTGCCAAAAATCGCCTGGGAATAGTCAAGGTATTTGAGCGAATCAAGGCTTTCCAGTAGAACTTGCCTCGATAACTCAACCGATACCGTCGCTACGTAAAGAATTGTCCAAAAGATCCAAAATCGTTTGGCATAATCAGCCCATAATTCTTTGCAAAACTCTTTAAATGAGATGCTCATTTGACTTTAATATACCATGCCGTGCGTTTTTATCCAAATTCGGCTTATCCACATAGGCCTCTGGATTTATGGGGGCTGGTCGGATTATAATATAGAGCATATGAACACACTTTATGTTATTTTGGCGGCCATAGGTTTTTTGCTTTTGGCGCTGGCATTTATTTATAACAGTTTAATAAGGAAACGAAATCAAGTCGGGGAAGCGTGGTCTGACATTGAAGTTCAGATGAAACGCAGATACGATCTTATACCGAATGTGGTGGAGGCCGTAAAAGGCTACGTTCTGCATGAACGGGGTGTTTTGGAAAATGTTACTCGGGCGCGGACCCAAGCCATGGGAGCGCATACGCCGCAGGAGCATGCCCAGGCTGAAAATATGCTTACCGATACCCTAAAAACTCTTTTCGCGGTGGCGGAGAATTATCCGGATTTGAAAGCCAATGCCAATTTTCTGGATCTGCAGAGGGAACTTGCCGATACCGAAAATAAAATCCAGTCCGCGCGTCGGTTCTACAACGGGAATGTCCGCGATTACAATACCGCCGTTCAATCTTTTCCGACTAATCTGGTTGCGAGAGCCTTTGGCTTCACCGGGAAAGAATTTTTTGATCTAGAAGAGGAAGCGGCAAGGCAGCCGGTAGGAGTCAGGTTCTAATTGAATCCGCGAATTTAACTAAAAAGGGCATGTATATGCCCTTTTTAGTTAGAAGTTTTCTATCAAAGAGTCCTCAGAATTACAGCGTTGAGGTATACTGTAGGCGAGGATGAATATTAGGTTTTTGTCCATCTTTGGCCTAGGAATCGGAGCGGTGGCAATCGCGTTTTTTGCGGCTGTGTTTATATTGTGGTTTTTCGCGCCTCTACCGGCGTTGGGAGCGGCCGGAGTGCGGATCATAAGCTATCAAGGACGGCTTACCAATGCCAATGGCGACCTTCTCGGCAGTAACGGTACCACTTTTTATTTCAAATTCTCGCTTCACAGCGCTACTTCGGGGGGCACAAAGTTGTGGCCGGAGGGAACGCCTTGTACGCATTCGCTCAATGTCAAACAGGGGGTATTTAACGCAAACATCGGCGATGTTTTGGAGTGCCCGGACACATTGGACTTTGATTTTATTTCTAAGAATGCCATATGGCTTGAGGTGCGGGTTTCTTCCGATAACGTGACTTTTGAAACTCTTTCTCCTCGCCAAAGAGTTAACGCAGCCGCCTTCGCGCTTGTCGCGGACACCGTAATTGCCACAAGCACTCAATCGCGTCTCGGCACCACCTCGCCCATCAGCACCTCGTTGCTTACCATTGAGGCGACGACCACTTCGGTTATTCCGCTTTCTATCCGCGCCTCCCCCGGCCAAGTAGCAGACCTTTTTAAAATACAAAATGCGGCGGGCGCGGATTTATTCACGGTAAGCGGCTATGGCGCCGTCGGCATCGCTTCTTCCACTCCCGGAGCGGGATTTGGAGTCGCCACCTCAACATACATCATCGGCGGCCTCGGAGTCGGAAGGGCGACGACGACAGATGGCGTGCTGGAGACTGTCTCCAATGCGATCATCGGGGGATTCCTTAATGTCTCCGGAAATGCGACCTCAACTTTTAATGCCAACGGCGTTAATCTCCGGGGCGGCTGTTTTGCTATAAATGGAGCCTGTGTTGGGGCGGGGACAATTAACTCGGGATCAATAAATCGATTGGCGTATTACTCGGGAGGAACAGCATTGGACTCGGCAAATTTTCTTGCGGTCAATGCCGCCAGTTCTCTTTTCGGCGTTGGTTCCACGACTCCCTGGGGAGCGTTGTCCGTGCAAAGTACGGTTGATCCTATAGTGGTGATCGCCACCTCAAGCGGCGCGACGGCCATACTTTCGGTGACTTCTACTTCCACCGGTGCGCTTGATCATGCCCGCATAGGCATTGGTGTCAACACGGCATCCGGAAGTGGAGGAATACGCGATCAATTGACGGTGGCGGGCAGAATTTATTCCACTTGGCGTTATTTATCCTGTGATTTCTTTGGCGCGGATATGATAGGTTTGAATATCGTAGCCGACACCGCTCATGTCTGCGGCCCGTTGGCTTTTGATGAAGATAGCGATGGACAGCTAAACAATACCGCCGACGGGAATCCAGGATTCACGACAATAAAAGGCGGGGCGGCCACTCCTTCGGCCGGCGAAGGATCAGCGATTCGGACTTGGTATACTTTTGTGGCAGCGACTAGCAGTCCTACGACCGAAGTCATGTTGCGCATATCGAACTTTCGTGCCACAACCACCAAGCTTTACATGATAGGTTTTACGGACATAGCGGGAGGAGGGGATACGGCGACGCTGCCGTCCAACGGGATATTCTTTGCAGCTTCTTCCACGAATAATTGGATTGCTGTTGTGCGTAGCGGTAACAATGAAACTCGTCAGGATACGGGCGTGGCGACTTCCACCACCGCGTTTCAAAAACTTCGTATAGAAGTAACGCCCGCGACAGTTTATTTTTTGATAGACGGAGATGTGGTTGCTCAGATTTCTACCAATATCCCTGCGGTAAATATGGCCTTGGCAGTTTCGGCGGCAATCACGACCGGCGGCTCCAGCTCGGCGGCGCTTGATATCGCATCTATCCGGTTGTGGATCGACGATCCGCCCAGCGGCGAGAAAACGTCAGGAGAGCCGGCAAAAATCTTTCAGCAGCTGGATCTCATCCGAGGCGCTGATATCGCCGAGGCGTATCTGGTCGGCGATCCATGGCAGTTTAGCGAGGGAAAAATTGTAGTCAATGAGGATGGAGGCGCGGGGAAAGTGAAATTGGCGCAAGAGCCGTATGATCCTGATATGGCCGGGGCTATAAGCACGTCTCCTTATATGGTGATGGGAATGTCTGCAGAAAATACCGTTGAGGTGGGGTTGTTGGGGAGGGTCCCGGTGGCGGCCTCTTTGATCAACGGGCCCATCCGGCGTGGCGATCGTATCACTTCTTCCGTCATTCCCGGTATCGGCATGCGCGCTTCACGGCCCGGTTATGTTTTGGGCAGAGCGCTGGAGGGATTTAATCCGGCTGCCGGTATCGGGACCTGTGATGATTCCTTAGCCGAGACAGTATCATCTGTTGTTGTGTCCGGGGAAATTGATTTGGCCGGAGCCGAATGCGCGGGTATTATATTGGTAGATCTCCGGCCGGGCTTTGATCTTGGAATCGGGAATATGATCCGGCAGTTTAAAGAGGGTATGGTAACGGCAGTTTCGGCTGTTGACGATTTGGCCGATGAGGCATTTGAAACGGGAGCGGAGCTTATAAAACTTACCGCGGGGAAAATCGTTACCCAAACGGCAGTTATAAAAAATTTATTTGCCAAGGCGCTCTCTGTGCTTCCCGGGGGGACCATTTCTTTGCCGGAGGGAGTAAATCAAATTGTGGGCGAGGATGTCCTGCCGGTTGGCGCGACTTCCATTTTAGTACACAATAATAAGGTGGCTTCAACCTCGAAGATATTTATCACTCCTTTGACGGTTATAGATCACCCTCTGGCAGTATCCGAAGTAAGGGCAGGAGAAGGATTTATAGTAAGCACCGCTATCCCCGTATCGCAGGACACTATTTTTAGCTGGATGATTATTTATTCCTACAGGGCCGCAGAAGAAGCATCTGCTGCGGTGCCGGCGCCGAGCCCTTAAAGGTCGATGTAATTCCGAAAATATTATGGAAAAAGATTATATTATTCCACAGATAACTGAAATAGAAGAAGTTTATTCCGGCCCAGAAAACAAAAATGGCAGTTTTTCTGTAAAACCAGTATCTAATATTTCTTCAGGACCCAGCGCTTATACATATGGTCATCAGATATGGGCAGCCGCCGGAGTATTGGTTGTTTTATTTATAATTTGGGCAGTACTGGGGAGTTTTGGCTTCGTGCCCTTGGGAGAGTTTCCCCTTGTGTCCGGTTCAAAATGGCAAGCCGTGTTTCTCACCAATGGCCAGGGTTATTTCGGCCATCTGCAAAATTATAATCGTGGTTATGTCACTATTCAGGATGTGTATTACTTGCAGACTTCCCAAGCTTTACAGCCAGAACAACAAACGGCGTCTAATCTGAATTTAGTAAAGCTTGGCGGAGAGCTTCATGGGCCGGAAGATGTCATATTCATCCCCAAGGAACAAATAATTTTTTGGGAAAATATGAAAGCGGATTCCCAGATAGTCAAGGGGATTGAGTCATCGAGGAGATAGATGGAATCTCCAGTTTAATAATTTTGCCTAGAGATGATTTATTCAATCCTGTTTTATATTTTGTTTTTGCTTTTTTCTAGGCAGGCTCTGGCGGCAGAGTTCACCAGCACCAATTTTAAGATTCTTGATCCGGTACTATCTATCGCCTCGAGTACCGAAATGGCGTCAACAAACTTTCGGCTTATAGGAGTAATGGGAGAGGCGGTGATAGGTACCTCCACAGCGGCATCTTTCAATATCTCAAGCGGATTCCTTTATTTTCCGTTTATAAAGACCCCCAAAATCAGAGCGCAGGCCGGCAATGGCAGGGTGGCTTTGCATTGGACCAGGGAAACGGGATTTTTGGGCTGGACGGTTGGAGGATATACTCTGGGCAAGTCAGCAATCAGCGGCGGGCCATATACCTATATTTCGGTAGGCAATACAACTGTCTCAGCTACTTCATCCCTGGCCAACGGTTTAACCAACGGGACTACCTATTATTTTATAGTCGGGGTAGAAGATATCTTTGGAAACATAATCGCCACTTCATCAGAGGTATCGGTCACTCCGAGCGCAAATTTTTACAATCTGCTTACCGCCGATTTTCCTACCGATGTTGCTTCATCTACTTCATTTGTCGCTAAGGACGGCATTAAAGTAGATATCACCGTACCCGTACATGTGCTTACGAACGGCGATATGCTGCAGCCGGTTTTCACCGCCCTTACCAAAGAGGCCGCCATAGATGGCAAGCCTTTGCCGAACGGAAAATTGGGGGCTGACACTTTCTACGACTTTTCCTGGTTTAAGGCCGACGATCACAGTCACGTAACATCCTTTGACAAACCCATCTCTCTTAAATTTTCATATACCGATGATGACATAGGCAAAATAGATGAGAGTACCTTAGCGCCATATCGCTGGGATGGATCTTCGTGGACAGTGCTGGACGGATACGTTATCAATACTTCAGCAAATACCATTACAGTAGACACCAAGCTGTTTAGCTCCTTCGCGCTTATAGGAACAGAGTCTTCTTCTATTACTTCTGTTCCATCCTCTTCGGTCGTCCAGGGTTATAAAGGGGAAGGCGGAATTATCGAATCCCCGCGAGCCCCCGGGCGTGTTACCTGGGATCGCCTCGGCTATTTGTCGGGACAAATTGCGGCGACCTGGGACCACCTAGAAGCCGCGTTGACCAGGCCCGACTTTTCGCGTCCGACAGAAGTAAAAAAAAGTTTTCTGGAAAGCGTCAGCAGTACCTCTCCCGCGGCTATCTCGGCGGAAGTCGGGAAATTTTCCCGCGTTGTAGTCGCCTTAGTATACCTCCTCTTTATGGTTATTTTTGCTGCGATAGTGCTTCTGGGTCTGATTTTTGGGATATTAGCGTAAAAATATTAATGAGGGGGCGTTGATTTTACCCTGTTTTGGGTGTATACTATTAGTATTAATGCGGTTATTAAGCTATGTCTGAATCATACATTTATATCGGCGGGAACGCTTTATATTATTCGCCCGAAGTTAGGGCGGGCTTAGAATATTTGCGGGGCCTTGGCGAAGAAGAGGCGGCAGCGCTTTTTGACAAGGCCTACAATTTTGGGCCGGCCAAATTTTCCGACGGCCACGGCCGCTATTTTCTTCTCACTTATGAGAGAGATAAATCTTATAGAATTTCTTTGCAGGAATGACGCTTTACAGTCAAAAATCGGCGAATGTCAGAAAAACGTGGCTTCTCATGGCCATATTTTTTGGCGTGGTGATCGGAATCGGTTGGGTGTTTAGCCGGATCTATGGTGATCCTTCTATTCTTTATATAGCGGTGGCTTTCAGTATTCTTATGAATGTTTTGAGTTATTGGTTCTCTCATAAAATCGTGTTAGCTCTTCATCGCGCCAAACCGGTGGAATTTAAATCCCAACCTGAGCTTTACCGCGTGCTGGAAAATCTAACCATAGCCGCCGGGCTTCCCATGCCCAAATTTTATTTAATTGAAGACTCGGCGCCCAACGCTTTTGCTACCGGACGTAATCCCAAGAACGCGGTAGTTTGCGTAACTTCGGGTTTGCTTGAGAAGCTCGATCGCTCGGAACTTGAAGGAGTGTTGGCGCATGAGCTATCGCATATCGGCAACCGCGATATGCTGGTGTCCACGGTTGCCGTGGTGCTGGTAGGGTTTGTAGCCATTCTTTCCGATATGTTTATGCGATCTATATGGTATGGGGGAATGGGCAATCGGGATCGCGACAGGGGAGGAGCGCATACTATTATCCTTGTTGCTGGGATCGTTTTATCTATTTTGGCGCCGCTTATTGCCTCGCTGATTCATCTGGCCATATCCCGCCGGCGGGAGTTTTTGGCAGATGCCTCCGGCGCGCTTCTTACGCGCTATCCGGAGGGCTTGGCTTCTGCGCTTAAAAAGATTTCCTCTTATGGCCGTCCGATGAAGACCGCGACCAACGCCACCGCGCATCTTTTTCTGGAAAATCCTTTTGGCGCGGACTCAAATGGCGCAAAAAGGACCCCGTGGCTTGTAAAAATTTTTTCCACCCATCCTCCGGTTGCTGAACGGATAGCGGCGCTTATGGGCTCAAGGCAATAGATGGAATGCGCACTTGAGTTATTTACAAAGTAGATTATCATTATCCAGTTGGAAGGGTGCAGGAGCGGTTTAACTGGCGGTCCTGGAAAGACCGTGTACCAGAAATGGTACCGCGAGTTCGAATCTCGCCCCTTCCGGTAGATTGAGCGCCCGTTCGAGAGACCGGGCGTTTCGGAAGAATAATAAATATGTTTAAAAAAATATTTAATAAATTCAAGAAAGGAAAAACTGTGGGCGATTTTCAGAATCCCGTCATGAGCATCAACTGGTTCCCGGTCTGGGAAGATCCGGACTTACTTAAATATGTACGTTATAGTCTATATAAGACTAGTATAAAATCACTCCGCGAAGGTATAAAAATAAATTTCAAGGTTGTTGAATATACAACCGAAATAGAAGAGGAATCTATGCCGGAATTACCCTTAACTTCTGTAATGGAATTAATGAAAAAATTTGAGACTACAACCCCAAATGATTTTATGCTATCGGCCGCAAGAGAAGGGTTTATCCCAAAAATAGTAAAAATTGAAAATCCAATAGCCATTATGGGAGATGCGTTATCCGATTATAGAACTCAAGTGGAACAAATCAAAAAATATTATCCAGAAAAAGCGATAGAGCTTGAAAGTATCTTAAACGATCTAGAGAGAATGAAGACGGTTGATAAAAATTCTGATTCAAAATTACAGAGATTGCATGCGGATTCGTATAATTTAATTCAGAGTAATCCCGAATTGCAAAGAGATGTGATTTTTGAAATTGGGAAAAACAGAACCCCGTCGTTTAAAAATTTTTTAGGTAAAAACTACTGCTTACTAATGAGCCATTATGGCAAAATGAATTTCGATGACGATAAAAATAGCGCGGATGGCGGCGTTATGCTTCCGATTCGGTCTTTACCATACGGTCAGATGTTTATGGGGCGCATACTTGGTGTAGTATATTTCAATCCGCAACCTATTTTTAAAAATCTTGGCCCAGGACCGGTATTGGTAGCCGCAGCGATATCGGTGGGAATGAAAGCCGATATTCTGCAAAAACAATAGCCCGACCTACCCCCATCAAATCGCGCCCTAAAAAAGAGCCCAGAAAAGCCTTATAATGCTTGCATAAGCAAAGTTCTAGACCGACTTACACCGCTTTTATGCCGAAAAATTCAAAAAAATTTCCGCCTTCTGCCAAACGCGTCTTCAAGGGCGTACTTTTTGATATATGGCAGTGGAAGCAGAAGATATATAATGGAAGGGTAGAGACGTTTGAGAGAGTTATACGTTCCGATAGCGTGCAGGTTATTGCCGTGGTCGGCAAAAGAATTATAATTCAGGAACAGCTTCAGCCAAGTTGGCCCAAGGCCATGCTTACTTTCCCCGGCGGACGCGCGGACGAAGGGGGCAGTATACTTGAGGAAGCAAAACGTGAGCTTTTGGAGGAGACGGGTTATGTTTCGGATGACTGGGCGCTATGGAAGACCGTCAAGCCCTCCATGACGGTAATTTTTACCATATATATCTTTGTCGCTCGTAATTGTAGAAAAGTTGCCAGGCCCCAGCTTGATGGAGGCGAGAAAATCAAAAACAAACTTGCATCTTTTGATAAATTCCTCCTGCTTTCCGAAAATCCCAGATTTCGCGAGTCCGAAGTGGCGGCGGAGATGCTCCGCGCCCGTCTTAATAAACGGAATAAAACTAGGCTCCATAAATTACTTTTTAAAAAATGAGTTCTCCGATTGATGATATTAAATCCCGCCTTGACTTGGTGGAGCTGATCCAATCTTACGTTCGTCTCCAGAAAGCAGGGATCAACTACAAGGCCAACTGTCCTTTTCATACGGAAAAAACCCCGTCCTTTTTTGTCTCGCCCACCCGGCAGATGTGGCATTGTTTTGGATGCGGGAAAGGCGGCGACCATTTTAAGTTTGTCATGGAAATTGAGGGGCATGAGTTTCCCGAGGCCTTGCGCATGCTTGCCCAACGTGCCGGAGTGGTCTTGAAAAGAGAAGACCCCGCTATTCGTTCCGAGCGTAACCGCCTGTATGATCTTTGCGAGGAGGCGACCAAAATTTTTGAAAGGAATTTGGCGCTGACTCCTGCTGTCAAGACGTATCTTAAAAACAGGGGAGTGGTTGGTGAGACCGCGAAAGAATTTCGTATCGGTTTTGCCCCGCAAAGCTGGGATTTTTTAATGAAGGCGCTTAGCGCCAAAGGTTTTCGCAAAGAAGAAATTGAAAAGTCCGGCCTGGCTATAAAATCAGAAGACGGAAATTCATGGTATGATCGTTTCCGAGGCAGGATCATGTTTCCGATTGCCGACGGCAACGGCCGCGTAGTTGGTTTTAGCGGGAGAGTATTTGAAGAAGTCCCGACGCGCTCCGCGGTCGGGACCCCGACTCCCGATAAAAATCGGGACGTCGGGGCAAAGTATGTTAATACTCCGAATACCCTAATTTATGATAAATCTCACGTGCTCTATGGTTTTGACAAAGCCAAGCAGGAGATCCGCGGCAAAAATAAAGTGGTGGTGGTGGAAGGCCAGATGGATTGCGTAATGTCGCATCAGGCCGGAGTGAAAAATACGATTGCGGTATCGGGCACGGCTCTTACCCCTCAGCAGTTGAAGGTCCTGCGCCGGCTCTGCGATACAATCGTAAGCTCTTTTGATACTGATGCTGCCGGAGATACGGCGACTAAGCGCTCTTTGGCGCTAGCCACGGAGTTTGAGTTTGAACGAAAGATTGCCGTGATACCTTCGGGCAAGGATCCTGCCGATGCGGTTTTAGAAAATCCAAAATCATGGCTTGGTGCGGTGGAGGCGGCCAAACCCGTGGTGGAATTTTATTTTGAAAAATCGTTCCGGGGGCATAATCCATCCGGTGCTGACGGCAAAAAAGCCATTTCGGCCACGCTCCTTCCTTTGATTGCGGAGCTGGGGAATGAGATTGAAAAATCCCATTGGGTAAGCGAGCTTGCGCGCCGCCTCTCGGTGCGCGAAGATTCAGTATGGGCGGAGCTCAAGCGTAAAAATGCCGGAGCCGCGACACCCAAGACCAGCGAGCCGGTGGAGGCCGGGCGGGTTCCGACCAGGCGCGATCTGCTGGAGGAGCGGATGCTGGCGCTTTTATGTTTTGTGAAGGAGGATTTACGCAAAAAAGAGTTCGCCCATCACTACGTTGCTTTCACTTCAGACATAAACCAGCGAATTTTTGAGACACTGCTGGGGGGAAAAGTGACTGTCGCGGCGCCGGAATTGAAAAATGATTTTGATCTTCTTCGTTTCAAAGGCGAGGTGCTGGTGCAGATGACGCATGATTTGGAGGAGGAGTTTCTTTCCTGTAAACGGGAGCTGGAAAAAGAGTGCATCAAGGAACGGCTTCTGAAGATCGGCGGGGAAATAGAGAAGAAAGAGAAAGAGGGAGACCGCGTTTTGGTGACCTCTCTCTTGCAGGATTTCCGCGCGCTTTCTGATAAATTAAAACTGCTATCGCATGATTATGCCCAAAAGTAAGAAAAAAATCATAAAAAAGAAAAAACCGGTCAGGCGCCAGACAGCGGATGTTAAGAAGGGGTTGGGCGAGAAACCGCCGTCCAGGAAAGAATCGGCCGAGGAGGCGGAGAAAAAAATTCAGCTGCTTATGAAGAAAGGCCGCGAGCGGGGGTTTGTCACTTATTCTGAAATTCTTTATTATTTTCCGACGATTGAGGAGGATATTATGCTTTTGGAGGATTTGTACGCGCGGCTGGAGCGCGAAAATATTCAAATACTTGAGTCGAAAGAATTTATTGAAGAAGGAGAAAAAGAAGAAAAAGTCTCCTTGAAAAGAAAAAAACGCGAGGCGGCGCTTGACTTTGAGCAAATGTCGCAGGATTCCGTGCAGATGTATTTGCGTGAAATCGGGCGTATAGCGCTCCTTACCGGGGACGAGGAGAAAGAGCTTGCCAAGCGGATTGAAAAGGGAGATGAGGAGGCGCGAAAGAAACTGACACAGGCAAATTTGCGCCTGGTGGTGTCCATTGCCAAGCGCTATGTCGGACGCTCTGCGCATTTAACGCTTCTTGATTTGATCCAGGAGGGTAATTTGGGACTTTTTAAGGCAGTAGAAAAATTCGATTACCGCCGGGGGTATAAATTTTCTACCTACGCCACCTGGTGGATTAGGCAGGCCATCACGCGCGCCTTGGCGGATCAGGCGCGGACTATCCGTATACCGGTGCATATGGTGGAAACAATTTCCAAATATCAGCAAGTCAAGCGCCGACTGGTGCAAGAACTGGGCCGGGAGCCTTTATCGGAAGAAATTGCTGCCGAGATGAATTTGGAAGTTGAAAAAGTGCATCATCTGGAAAAAATAGAACAGGATACGGTGTCGCTTGAAGCACCGGTGGGGGATGATGATGAAGATTCGGTGCTCGGCGAATTTATCGTGGACGAAAAAACGCTTAGCCCTTCGCAGGTTGCCGCGCGGCGGCTGCTGCGCGATCAGCTGAATCATATAATACGGGAGTTAACACCGCGCGAGCAGAAAATTCTTTCCATGCGTTTTGGGCTGGATGATGGTATAACCCATACTCTGGAAGAAGTGGGCAAGGAGTTTGGAGTGACCAGAGAGCGTATCAGACAAATTGAAGCCAAGGCGCTCGAAAGAATCAGACTCCACGAGACGGCGAAAAAATTTGAACAATATTGAAATTTGTGGTAAATTCTGAATACATTTCAGCGTAGCGAAGTGGGCTGAAAGCAAACTGCTTTGCTTTCAGCGGGCGATTACAATAGAAACCAGTTGAAACCTCCGGCGTAGCTCAGTGGTAGACCTGCCTGCCGGTAGGCAGGGCGGCTCGCTGTTCCAATCGGAGGATGATCCGCCTCTGGCGGAAACGAGAAGGTCCCAGGTTCTCAGCCAAAGGCTGATTCGCCTCCGGCGAAGAATCCATAACAATTTTAATTTCATTGTAAAACCATTTTCTCCCCAGTAGCTCAGCGGTAGAGCGGCTCGCTGTTAACGAGAAGGTCCCAGGTTCGAATCCTGGCTGGGGAGAAAATGGTTTTACTATTTTTTATACAGATGTTTTTCATATATGTGTTGCAAAGTATTTCATATGGAACGCGTTATGCCGGTAGTACTGATAATATAGAAAAAAGATTGAGCGAACATAATAAGGGCCGTTGCCGATATACCAGCGGACGCAAGCCATGGGAGATTGTATATCGGGAAAAATTTGAGTCAAGGGGTGAAGCAATGAAGCGCGAAAAATTTCTAAAATCGGGACAAGGAAGAAAATGGCTAGACGATAATTTATCCGGTTAGGTTCTCAGCCAAAGGCTGATTCGCCTCCGGCGAAGAATCCTGCCCGGGGAGGTTTGAATCGAAACAAAAGTCGTCCAGGGACGAGTGGCTCGCGGGCCAAAGCGAAAGTGCGGCGACCATAATCTTTTTTTCTTGAACCGCCGGAGAATCGGTGGTTTAATGTAATCATGACTGTTGCTCGCGCTTTTCTTTTATTACATGTCGTCATTTTGTGTCTGTCTTTCCTTGCTATTTTTGCGGCAGCTTCAAGCGGCGGCCTTTTTATCGTTCAAACCAACGGCCCTTCGGCCGGAGCCATAAAGCACGGTTTAGGGTTTTCTCCGGCAAAGCCCGATATTATTTATGTTGATAGATACAAGTCAACGGACGGCGGCAATACTTGGCGCGAATTTTCTTTGCCTGTAGACGAAGCCGTTCGGGCGATAGCGGTTGACCCCAAAAATGCCGACATAATTTATCTTGTCGTAAACCATACTATCTATAAAAGTTTTGACGGTGCGGGGTCTTGGCAAAAACTCATCGCTATTGATCCACGAGGCGATAACCCGACCGTCTCCGCCCTGGCTGTTAATCCGGACAACAGCAACATTGTCTATGCTGGCACAACCCACGGCGATTTGTACAAAACAGCCGATGGCGGCTTAAGCTGGCAGAGTATCAGCGGTCGGCTTGGCACGAACGCGCCTGTCAGCAGGATTGTTTTCAATCCTCAAAATACCCAAGAAATATATGTCGGCGCCGGAAGCTGGTATTTAAGCGCGTTAGTCGGGCTCCCCAAAAAGGGCGGAGGGTTGCTAGTTTCAAGAGATGGCGGAGAAAATTTTAAAAAAATTGAGAGCGACTTTAAAAACGATCTGGTGCAAGATGTTGATGTTTGGGGCAAGACAATTTATGCCAGCGTCCACCACGCGCCCGACTCCAATGAGGAATGGCGCAGAATATACAAATCCGAAGACGGCGGCGTATCCTGGAAAACCGTTTTGGATAAAAGAATTTTAACTCACGCGGCGGTTAATCCCAAAAACGCGAATCATATTGTCGTATCCGGAGCGGACAACGAGCCGTTTTATGTCTCAAAAGACGGCGGCGTATCCTGGAAAACAGTGGGCCTTAGCTCGTCTGAACCAATCCGCTACACCCACGAGCTGGAAATAGTGGACGACAACCATGTCTATGCTCTTGAATATTACAAGCCATTTATGAAATCGTCGGACGGCGGCTCAAGCTGGCGCTGGTCGTCGGACGGAATAAAAAACAGCTCCGTTTACGCTCTTCGGATTCATCCGGCTAACAGAAATAAAGTTTTAGCCGGAACCGGAGATGGAGCTTTGCACACCACCTTAGACGGCGGTAAAATTTGGAAAAGATTTTTTGGCTCAAATCTTGAGGGTGGCAGTATAGCGGCGATAGAATTTAATCCCGCTAGTTCGGCCACTCTTTATTTTGGCGTGACCGGAGCTACGGACAGAGCGACCGGCAGGTATTTTGGTTCTCCGTGGCGCGATACGGGATTGTATGCGTCAGACGACAGCGGATCAAGCTGGAGTAAAATGCGGGGACTGGCCCATCCTTACGGCAGTGGCGACAACCAGCTGGAAGTCTACGACATATTTATCCATCCGCAAAATCCGAATTTAATGCTGGTTGGTACCGCTTCGGAGGGTATTTATAGGAGTGAAGACGGCGGCAAAACGTGGCGGAACGCTAACAACGGCATCCCCAAAGAAGGATTTTATTGGAATTTAAATCTAAAGCCGGAAGGCAACACGCCCCGGGAAAGATGCGAAGGGGAATTCAATAAATATAAAGCGGGACAAAAGTTTGATACGGGATGTTTTTATTACGCCACCCATACCAGCATGAAGCTCGCGGTTAGACCCAGTAATGCGGATGAAATATGGTACACGACGCTTAACGGCGTTTTTGTATCCCGCGATTCGGGTCGGTCATGGCAGTGGCTTTCGGATGATCTTAAAAATATTCATGTCCATTTTATGGCTTTTGATCCGCAAGACCCAGATATAATTTATTTGGGCACTCATCAGGGAGCGATAGACAGCCATGGCAACGTCGCCGATTCTTCCAAGGGTTTACTGATTTCGCGCAATGGAGGAAAAAATTGGTCGCAGACTGCAAGTGGCCCCGGTCAGGGGCATGACATACGGGCGATTGCCGTCAATCCGGAAGATCCTAATATGGTGGTGGTCGGCACCGAAGATCCGCTGTATGTCAGCAGGGACAAAGGCAAAACCTGGACGAAACTCGCGACCCCAAAATTAAAAGAAGCCGACAGAATACAAATAGACAATTCGGCTAAAATAATTTATATGGGAACGGCTCAAGCGGGCGTGTGGCGGGGGATAATAGATTATTCGTCATCTAGTCCCTCCCTTATGGAAGTGACCGGAGTAACGGCTCCGGCCGCGGCTAAGGCCGGCGATAATTTTTCTGTGGTAGTTTCTATTGATAATATAGGCGGTAGGGCGGGATCAATGCCGGTCAATGTAAAAATAGGTGAATTTAATGATGGAAAAACCGCCGATCTTTCTTTTACGGATCAGAAAACGGTGAACTTTTCCGCGTCCGTAAAAGAAAAGGGTGAATATGATATTTTTGTGAACGGCCAAAGCTACGGGAAAATAACTATCGGCGGCGGTTCTATTTTTTCGGGGTTATTTGAAAACGAAAAGGGCGAAAGCAAGGGCGAGGAGCAGGCGGCGAGCCGCGAGGAAAAAACGGGGGAGGACGGAAATATTTTGAAATCAGAAGAGACGGGATATTTTGGGAAATTATTCTGGCCGGTTTTCTGGATTATTTTTGCCGCCACGACTATTTTGGTCGGCCTAAAAATAGCGCCCAAAATATTCCGCGCCATTTTTAAACGAACCGGCAACAAGTAGCGGACACTACATTATTATGGTCGCCGCACGGCTCACGCCTGCAAAGATTTATTTACCCTGAGCCGTGTCGAAGGGCCAAAAATCCAATACGCCATCCGCTGTGCCCTTCCGTAGCTTTAAATTCAATACGCCAGCCGAGTGGCGTATTGAAAAAAGCGAAGGAGGGGATGGCGTATTGGGCGGAAACGTTTACCCGCCTAAATTTATAGAATTTTGCAATAAATTCGGCGCGGGGGTTTAATGGGGGAGAAATGCTTATAAACTGTGACACGAGCGGAATATATCTACAATTCAAAATATTATAATGGCGTAGACCTTATTCAGTTGAGGCCGCGCTCTTTTGCATTCAAAACAATTAAAACTAAAGACGGAACTCTGGTTGGACTATTTCAGGGTGAACGAGGAGAAAGATCTGATATTGATTTTGTAATAAAAATCCTTATCCCTGGTGCGGATAAAGTAATGCGACCGCCTACCCATACATTTTGGGTCGTAGATTTGTTATTAAAAATTCCGGAATTTAAGAGTGAAGTAAGAGAAATTGTGCAATATTATATTGATTACTATGAACGCACGACCCCTTTTGGATCGGTTGAAGAACGAAATAATTATCAACTCGAGACTGTTGAGGAAATTTCTACACGCTATGTACAATTGGAACAGCCATACACGCTTTCATTAGATTACGTTGCGACTGTTATTGAGCTCTTCTGTAAGAATGAAAAAATAAACCCCGGAGCATATATGTTTCGCGATCTATTGATTATGCTGAGAGACTATATTGATGGTAGAAGACATTATACTGAGGTGCTTCAGGCCGCGATGCCTGGTTTTAGATAAGTAGATGCGTTAAAAATCACTTCGGTACAGGTAGGCCGATTTTTTGTAATGGTAGATAGTTAAAGTAATATTGGCATCCAACCGAAATGACGTAATCAAGAGTATCCTTATACGCAGGATTTTTGAACCAATCGTTGAGAATATAAATATATTCTACGTCTATATTTAAAGGAGCCATTAGTTTTCGATACTGTTTTTTCTTAAAATCGCAGGTTTGCAATTTTTCATCAACTGATCCGGCAACTTTTTGGAATTTCATCTCAATGATAAAAAGGGTGTTGTTGATGAGCACATAAAGTGCTTCGTCCGGGAAAAGACGCTTGGATACTAATTTCTTCCAGCCAATCTTTCTTTCTACGAGTAATTTGTATAAACCTTGTTTACGATAACTTCGGGCGACTTCTTTATTTTGAAAATAAATGATATTGTTCTTTACGGTATAACCTTTTGCCTTTTTGAGAATATCTAAAATATCGCGTTCCTTTTCAAAGTTAAGCCCCGTTATAGTATTTCCACCTCCTGTGCCTTTCGTTTTCATAAGTTATATTTTATGCGGTTAAATATTTTCTTTTAAGGTTGCGGTCCAGTTCTTCAAATCGTTTGATTGATAGGTCTAAAAATTTAGGCTCGGTGTCAATGCCAATAAACTTCCTACCATGGAGATATGCTGCGATACCGGTTGTGGAGCTTCCTGTAAAGGGATCAATAACTAAATCTCCTTTATTTGTGCTTGCGAGTACTATTCTTTTTAACAAATCTTCTGGTTTTTGTGTAGGATGTTTCCCAAACCTCTTTTCTATCGGTCTGGGAGTGCCCATTGACCAAACCGAGCGCATTTGGAGCCCCGGCTTTTTTAAATTATCCTCCGTCCAATGGCCGTTTTTCATTAGATCATAATTGAATGTGTGTTTTGTTTTTTTTTCTTTTCTTGCCCAAATTAAAGTTTCGTGGCTTGCAGTAAAATATCGACAACTTAAATTCGGCGATGCGTTTGGCTTAAACCAGGCAATATCGTTTAAGATATGGTATCCAAGCGCCTGTAAAGCATGACCGCATTGATAAATTGAATGATATGTACCGCTTACCCAAAGTGTGCCATGCGGTTTCAAAACTCTTCGGCAGGCTTCAAGCCATTTGTAATGAAAATCATAATCGTCCTTAAAACCTCGGCTCTTATCCCAGTCTCCTTTGTTGACACTAACCATTCTTCCGGCATGGACCGTAATGCCTCCGTTTGAAAGATTGTATGGGGGATCAGCAAAGACCATATCAACAGAATTTTCGGGAAGTTCGGCTAGAATATCCAAACAGTTTGCTAAATAAAGTTTGAATTTTGGCTTTTCGTAATAAGTTTTACTCAGTTTTTCAGGTTTTGTTTTTGCTGTTTCAAATGATATCCATCTTTCAACTGGCTGTTC